>NZ_CP050695.1:727057-1051615 GCF_012044895.1 Aquisalimonas sp. 2447 | reverse complement strand
GCGGGTTACTGGACTGGCTGGCGGCCGGGCGACTGCAACCGATCGTGGTCCTGCACGCCAACCATGCCAACGAGCTGGACGACAGCGTGGCCAGGGCCTGTGGTCGCCTGCGGGATGCCGGCGTTACCCTGCTCAACCAGGCAGTGCTGCTGCGTGGCGTGAATGATTCGGTGGACAGCCAGTGTGCGCTCAGCGAGCGGCTGTTCGAGCTGGGCGTGCTGCCCTATTACCTGCACCAGCTCGATCGGGTCGCCGGAGCCACCCATTTCCTTGTCCCGGAGACGGAGGCACGTACCCTCGCGGCTGCGCTGACCGAACGGCTGCCCGGGTACCTGGTGCCCACCCTGGCGCGGGAAGACGCAGGGGCGCCGGCGAAAACCCCGCTGATCACCCCCCGCCACGGCTGAAGGCCCGGACCGGCGCACTGCCCGGATTTGGCTTCCCCTCACCACATGCCTACACTGGCTGGGTAGAGGTCGCCAAACCCAGAATAAAGGACAACATGATCCGGGACGTATTTGCCGCCCTCCACGCCGACGTCCACGGCCTCGCGGACCCGACCGGGACCACGGGGGGCGCCAGAGTGGGTGATCTCAAGCGCTGGCTCCAGTCGTTGCCCCTGGCACACGCCACCGGGGCGGCGGAGCGGCTTCTCGCCCGCACCGAGGAACTCAATGCCGCGAAGCTCAGCGCCTCGCGCAGGGTCACGCTGTTACGCAACCTCGACCCGGCCGCTGAACAGATCCTGGGGCAGCTTCACGAAAGCTATCGGCAGGGCGCCCACCCCATGCCCGAGTCCGCCAGACAACAACTGCAGATGGCATTGGCGCTGATGGAAACCCTGGTTCGGGGCTACCGGCTGGCGCACGCAGCCTCCCGCCGCGGCAGCCGCACCGCTCGACTCGCCTCGGCCCGCATTCTGCATTACGGCGGGTTGGCACTCCAGGAGAGTCACCTCACCCACATGAGCCCACCGCCAGGCCTCTGGGCGCTGCTCCATGAGCACGGCCTGGAGGCCGGCCTCCGTCGCGCCAGCCTGCGGTACCGGCAGCTGCTGCTGGCAGCAGCCAGCAATCCCTGGGGCCTGACATCAACGGATGTTGCCGGCGTTTATCAGCAGGCCGGACGCCTGGCTCACCGCCTGCGGCTCATCGCCACCGACAAGGCCGGTGACGACACCCTCGCCATCGCGGTGACCAGTGATAACGGCCCCATGCCGCTGCGGGTCATCGGCCACCCGGACCAGCGGGCAGCCGCAGTGGACCCGCAACCGCTGCTTCGCACCCTGCGCCGAGAACTGAAGGCCAGCACGCGCCGCTGGCCGTGGGGGCGCCCACTGCCCGAAGACACACGGCGCCGACTACGCGCCATCGAGGCCGGCTTGGCCAAATCGGCACCCAGGCACTATCGGCGGCGCCAGGCCTCGGGGGAAGCAGAACTGGTCGCCGGCCTGACCCGCATCCACCGGACACTCACCGGGGACCCGGTCACGCCGCGGGTGGCAGAATTCCAGGCACGCTCCCCCAGGGGCGTGCACAGCGAGGCGGACGTCTGGAATCTGGTGTTCCCCGCGGAGGACCTCCTCGAGAAATACGACGTTCACAACGAAGAACAAAGACCCGCCACAGGACAGCCTCCCCCTGCCACCGAGGCCGTATCCACACGCTGGAACATGGTTGACCGGTCGGCGGGCGGCTACCGGGTACAGGCCGAAGGCGTCGGGGCCGGCTCCTTCCGTGTCGGCGAACTGATTCTCATCAGGGAACACCTGGAGGGCCAGGAACTCGCATGGGAGCTTGGCGTCATGCGCTGGTTGCGGCACCATCGCGGGGAGCAGATGGAGGCGGGAGTGCAGGTGGTCTCCCCCTGCCCCGAGCCGGTGCAGGTTCGTGGCGAAGGGATTAACGAGCGTCTGACCGCCCCTTTCGGGGCATTGATGACGCCGCCAATCCCCAGGCTGGGGATCGCCGCCACGATTCTGATCCCGCCACTGGAGCTGGCCGCTGGCCGTCCCCTGTGGCTACAGACGGCGCGCGGGCCGTCACCTCTGACTCTGCGTGAATGCACGGAACGCCAGAGCGGTTACTGCCGCTACACCTTTGCCCGGGACACCGGCTCCGGCGCGGCCGGAGCCTCCTGACAGGCATGCCGGGAACAGACAACCCAACAGGAAGGTTTTCATGAACCGGGACGACGTCGTCCGATTGCTGGTCGCCGAGACATCACTGAACGATGCGGAGATGTTCATCAGCGTGCTCCGCAATGCGGGACATGCGGTGCGTGCAAGCCACGTGGAGGATGTCGAGGATCTCCGGGACACGCTGGAGGAACATGCCTTCGAGCTGTTTCTCTGCAACACCGGTCTCGACTCGCTGGGCGTCGCCGACGCCGCCCACGCCATTCAGGAGAGCGGTCGCGATCTGCCGCTGATTGCGGTCACCGAAGAGGACGCCCCGGAACAGCGCCTCGAGGTCATGCAAACCGGCGCTCTGGATCTGGTGGCCAAGAGTGACCTGGAACACCTCAAGCTGGTGGTCCGCCGGGAACTGCGCCACCTGCGGGAGCGCCGGCGCCTGCGCCAGGTGGAGAAGGCGCTCAAGGAATCGGAACGCCGCGCCAGCGCCCTGCTGGACAGCTCCCGGGATGCTATCGCCTACGTCCACGAGGGCATGCACATCTACGCCAACCCGGCCTACATGGAGAAGTTCGGGGTGGAATCCTTCGACGATATCGAGGGCATGCCACTGCTGGACATGATTGCCGGCGAGGATCAGCAGACATTCAAGGAACTGCTGCGCCGTTACAGCCGGGGTGACCACAGTGAACCGGAAGCAAGCCTGCACATGGTCGCCGGCTCCGAAACACTGGCAGTCAACGTCCACCTTTCCTCCGCCACGGTGGATGGCGAAGCGTGCACCCAGGTGCTGATCCGCGATCAGTCCGACCAGCAGGACCTGGAAGCCCAGCTCGATTCGCTGAGCAAGGCCGACCTGCTCACGGGCCTGTACAACCGGACCCATTTTTTCCACTGCCTGGAACAGGCCGTGGACGAACTCGGTGGCGACGAGGAAAGCAGCCACGGCCTGCTCTACATCCAGGTGGAGAACCTGGAAGGCACCCGGCAGACACTGGGCATTGCCGCCAGCGACAAGGTGATGACCGACATCGCCGGCATCATCACCGGGGAAACCGACGCCAACGCCGAGGCGGGCCGCTTCGCCGACGACGTATTCGCGGTGCTGCTTCGCCACCAGGGGGTACACGACACCATCGCCCTGGCCGAAGCCATCCGGCAGAAGGTCGAGGACCACATTGTCGAAGTGGACCAGCACACCGTTACCGCCACCTGCACCATTGGCGCCGTCATGATCGGCGAGAAGACCAGGGATGCCAACGACGCCATCACCCGGGCTCACCGGGGATGTGAAATCGCCCGCGAGGCAGGCAGCAACCAGGTTCACCTCCTGCCCGCGGAGAGCGAGGACGGGGACGCCGGTGACGGCCAGCGCTGGCAGACCACGCTACAGGATGCCCTGGAGCGGGATGGTTTCCTGCTGGTGTACATGCCGGTGGCCTCACTGGGCGGTGACACCACGGCACGCTACGAGGTGCGCGTCAGGCTACGGGACGAGGACGGCGTCGAGATGATGGCGGCGGATTTCGTACCCCGGGCGGAAGAGATCGGCATGATGCCGCAGGTGGACCGCTGGGTCGTGGAACACGCGCTACAGACCCTCAAGTCCAAGCTCCAGGCGGACTCCGCCATGACGCTGATGATCAAGCTCTCCGGCCGGACGCTTTCCGAGCCATCGTTCCTCGAGTACCTGGGCGAGCGCATGAAAGCCCACGGCATCAAGGGGAAGAATCTCAACTTCGAGGTCAACGAGCCCGTGGCCGTCACCCAGCTTAACGAGGCGCGGGAGATGTTCCGCGGGCTCAAGGAACTGGGCTGCGGGTTCACCCTGGACCACTTCGGTAGCGGCGTGAACCCGTTCCAGCTGGTGAAGCATCTGCCGGCAGACTACCTCAAGCTGGACCGTTCCCTGGGTCAGGACCTGGCCACCAACGAGGAGACCCAGGAACGGGTCAAGGGCATCATCGAGAATGCCCATGCCATGAAGAAGAGCGTCATCGCCGGCTACGTCGAGGACGCCATGGCCATGGCCACGTACTGGCAACACCAGGTGGACTTCGTCCAGGGCCACTTCCTGCAGGCGCCCTCACGCAATCTGGACTACGATTTCACCGGCACGGTCATCTGAACGTGCCAAGGGACACTGCAGGGACGCGCTGAACTGATCCGGCGGCAGCGTTCAGCGCGTCCCGGGCTCAACCGTACCGGCGCTCGCGCAGCGCGGCGATACGATCCTCGAGTGGTGGGTGGCTCATCATCAGGCGCCTGAAGCCGGAGCCCATGCGCCCGGAGATGCCGAACGCTTCCACCTGCTCCGGGAGCGTGGACGGCTCCACGTTCTTCTTCAGCTTTTCCAGCGCCGCAATCATCTTCTCCCGCCCCGCAAAGTTGGCGCCACCCAGATCGGCACGATACTCGCGCTGCCGGGAGAACCACTGAACGATCATGCTGGCGATGATCCCCAGCACCACCTGCGCAATGATGGTGGTAATCCAGAAGCCGGGGCCGTAGCCACGCTGGTTCTTGAAGATCACCTTGTCCACGAACATGCCCACCACCCGCGAGAGCACGATCACGAAGGTGTTCAGCACGCCCTGGATCAGCGCCAGCGTCACCATGTCGCCATTCTGGATGTGGGCCACCTCGTGGCCAATCACCGCTTCGGCCTCATCGGAGCTCATCTGCCGCAGCAGTCCGGAGCTCACGGCCACAAGCGCGTCGTCCCGTTTCATGCCGGTGGCGAAGGCGTTGATCTCCGGGGCTTCGTAAACGCCCACCTCCGGCATGCCGATGCCCGCCTGCTGCGCATGCCGGCGCACCGTATCCACCAGCCACTGCTCGGTGGGATTGGCCGGCTTGTCGATGACCCGCATGCCAGTCATGCGCTTGGCCATCATTTTGGACATGGCCAGGGAAATGAACGACCCGCCCATGCCCAGCACGGCGGCCAGGATCAGGATGAAGGTGGTGTTCATGTGCATGCCTTCCCGGGCCATCATCGGCTCGATGAAGACGTTCAGCATGATCCCGAGCAGCAGCAGAATGCCCAGGTTGGTCATCAGAAACAGTGAGACGCGCTTCATGATCTGTCCGGATTCTCCTGTTGGAACATCAATCGGGACGGGCCCGACGTTACGCCCTTGAACATACTGTTAGATGGGGCACAAACCGACAGGTTCAAGAGTCCTCGTTACTCACTACCTCCATGGCGCTGACGCGCTGGAATCCACGCGGCAAGGACGAACCGCGGCGCCCGCGGGCGGCCCGGAAGTTCTCCAGATCCCCGGGCTTCAACGTCAGTGTGCGCTTGCCTGCGGTGAGTGCCAGACTGGCTCGGGCGGGCACGGCGACCAGCGACTGCAGACGTTCCTCGCCTGATTTCAGCCGGTCGGCAGGGATGCCGATGATCTTGTTGCCCTTGCCCTTTGCCAGCTGCGGCAGCTCCGTCACCGGGAACACCAGCAGGCGACCGGCCGTGGACAGCGCAGCGATAGCATCGCTGTCCGCATCGCGGATCAGGGCGGGCGGCAACAGGGCACTGCCCTGGGGCAGCGTGATTACCGCCTTGCCGGCACGGTTCTTGGCATAGAGGTCAGCCACGGTGGTGACGAACCCGTAGCCGGCGTCCGAGGCGAGAATCAGCCGATCCTCATCGTCACCGGCCACCACGTGTTCGAAACGGGCTCCCGCGGGCAGCGACAGGCGACCAGTGAGCGGCTCCCCCTGGCTGCGGGCCGAGGGCAGGCTGTGGGCCGGCAACGCATAGGCGCGGCCGGTGGAGTCCAGAAACAGCGCCTGGCGGTTGCTGCGCCCGCGGGCGTGGGACAGGTAACCGTCGCCGGCCTTGTAGTTCAGGGTGGCCGGGTCGATGTCGTGGCCCTTGGCGGCACGCACCCAGCCCTTCTCCGAGAGCACGATGGTCACCGGTTCGCTGGGCACCAGGGCGGCCTCGTCCAACGGACGGGCGGCGCTGCGGGCGACCAGCGGCGAGCGGCGGTCATCGCCGTAGGTCTCGGCGTCGGCACTCAGCTCCTCGCCCACCTTCCGCCGCAGTTTCGCTTCCGAACCGAGGGTCGCCTGCAATTGCTTGCGCTCCGCCTCCAGTTCGTCCTGCTCCCCGCGGATCTTCATCTCTTCGAGCTTTGCCAGATGGCGCAGGCGCAACTCGAGGATGGCCTCCGCCTGCCGGTCACTGAGGCCGAAGCGCTCCATGAGGACCGGCTTGGGCGTGTCCTCCTCGCGGATGATGGCAATCACTTCGTCGATGTTCAGATAGGCGGTGAGCAATCCTTCCAGGATGTGCAGCCGCGCCTCCACCTTGTCCAGCCGCCACTGCAGGCGCCGCCGCACGGTCTCGGTGCGGAACTGCAGCCACTCCAGCAGCAACCCGCGGAGGTCCTTGACCTGGGGGCGGCCGTCCAGCCCGATGACGTTGATATTGACCCGGTAGTTCTTCTCCAGGTCCGTGGTGGCAAACAGGTGCTTCATCACCTCGTCGGTGTCCACGCGGTTTGAGCGCGGCACCACCACCAGGCGGGTCGGGTTTTCGTGGTCGGACTCGTCGCGCAGGTCCTCCACCATGGGCAGCTTCTTGGCGTGCATCTGCGCGGCGATCTGTTCCAGCACCTTGCTGCCGGAGACCTGGAAGGGCAGCGCATCGATGACGATATCGCCCTCTTCCACCCGGTAGCGCGCGCGGGCGCGCACGCTGCCGTGGCCGGTTTCATAGATCTTGCGGATGTCCTCCCGGGGCGTGATGATCTCCGCCTCGGTGGGAAAATCCGGACCCTGGACGTGTTCGCAGAGCTGCTCCAGGGAGGCCTCGGGCTCGTCCAGCAGGCGGATACAGGCACTGGCCACTTCGCGCAGGTTGTGCGGGGGGATGTCCGTGGCCATGCCCACGGCAATGCCGGTGCCGCCGTTGAGCAGCACGTTGGGGAGGCGTGCCGGCAGCAGCGACGGCTCGTCCATGGTACCGTCGAAGTTGGGCACCCAGTCCACGGTGCCCTGCCCCAGCTCCGCGAGCAGCACCTCGGAGTACTTGGCCAGCCGGGATTCCGTGTAGCGCATGGCGGCGAAGGACTTGGGATCGTCCGGTGAGCCCCAGTTGCCCTGGCCGTCCACCAGCGGATAGCGGTAGGAGAAGGGCTGGGCCATGAGCACCATGGCCTCGTAACAGGCGGCATCGCCGTGTGGGTGGTACTTGCCCAGCACGTCACCCACCGTGCGGGCGGACTTCTTGTACTTCGCCAGGGCCGACAGGCCCAGCTCGGACATGGCGTAGACGATGCGCCGCTGCACCGGCTTGAGGCCATCGCCGATGTTCGGCAGGGCGCGGTCGAGGATGACGTACATGGAGTAGTCCAGGTACGCCTTCTCCGTGAACTCGTGCAGGGGCCGGGATTCGAACTCGTGGTTGCTGCCTTCGATTTCGGTCATCGGTTGCTCGGTTTGCTACAGATGCATTGACACTGTCTGTGGGAGCGACGTCAGTCGCGACGGTGGCGGCTTTTGATCGCAAGAGTCGCGACTGACGTCGCTCCTACGGCCGGGTGGCGGCCCGATGCTACACCAGCACATCCGCGAGATTGCCCTTGCTCTCCAGCCAGCTGCGCCGGTCGCCGGCAGCGCGCTTGCCCAGCAGCATGTTCATCAGCCGCTCGGTCTCCTCCGGGGCATCCACCGTCAGCTGTACCAGCCGCCGCGTATCCGGGCGCATGGTGGTCTCCCGCAGCTGCACCGGATTCATCTCGCCCAGACCCTTGAACCGCGTGGTGGAGACCTTGCCCTTCATCTTCTCCGCCTCGATGCGGTCGAGAATCCCCTCGCGCTCGTGTTCGTCCAGGGCATAGAAGGTCTGCTTGCCCACATCCACCCGGTACAGCGGCGGCATGGCGACGAACACGTGCCCGGCGCGTACCACCGCGGGAAAGTGCTTGAGGAATAGCGCGCACAGCAGCGTGGCGATATGGGCGCCGTCGGGGTCGGCATCCGCCAGAACGCAGACTTTGCCGTAACGCAGCTTGGAGAGATCATCCGAGCCGGGCTCGATGCCCAGCGCCACGGCGATGTCGTGGACCTCCTGGGACGCCATCACCTCCGATGGGTCGACTTCCCAGGTGTTGAGAATCTTGCCCCGCAGCGGCATCACCGCCTGGTAGTCCCGATCCCTGGCCTGCTTGGCCGAGCCGCCGGCGGAGTCCCCCTCCACCAGGAACAGCTCGGTGCGCTGTGGATCCTGGGCGGTACAGTCAGCCAGCTTGCCCGGTAGCGCGGGGCCGCTGCTCACGCGCTTGCGCGCCACCTTGCGGGAGGAGCGCATGCGCCGGTTGGCATTGGCCAACACCAGCTGGACGATGGTCTCGGCGGTGGTGACGTGCTGGTTCAGCCAGAGGCTGAAGGCGTCCTTGACCACTCCGGAGACAAAAGTGGCGCACTCCCGGGACGAAAGCCGCTCCTTGGTCTGGCCGGAGAACTGCGGATCCTCCAGCTTTACCGACAGCACGAAGGCGATGTTCTCCCAGACATCCTCCGGGGTGATCTTCACGCCCCGGGGCAATAGATTGTGAAACTCGCAGAACTCCCGCAGGGCATCGGTCACCCCGGTGCGCAGTCCGTTGACATGGGTTCCGCCCAGAGGCGTGGGGATCAGGTTGACGTAGGATTCGGTGACCGTCTCGCCCCCCTCGGGAAGCCACGCCAGGGCCCATTCCACGGTTTCCGTGTTGCCGGTCATGCGGCCGGTGAAGAGCTCATCCGGCAGGCGGGGCAGGTCCACCAGGGCGCCGGCCAGGTAGTCGCGCAGGCCGTCCTCGTAGTACCAGATCGTCTCTTCTTCGCCGGCCTCGTCACGGAAGACGACCTCCAGCTTCGGGCAAAGCACCGCCTTGGCCCGCAGGATGTGGCGCAGCTTCGGCAGCGAGAACCGGGCGCTGTCGAAATAGCCGGAGTCGGGCCAGAAGTGCAGTGTGGTTCCCGTATTGCGTTTGCCGACGGTGCCGATCTCCTCCAGATCGGAGACCTTCTCACCATTGGCAAACACGATCCGGTATTCCTTACCATCCCGGCGCACCGTGACTTCCAGACGCCTGGACAGCGCGTTCACCACCGAGACCCCGACCCCGTGCAGGCCGCCGGAGAACTGGTAGTTCTTCTGCGAGAACTTGCCGCCGGCGTGAAGCCGACTGAGGATCACCTCCACCCCCGGCGCACCCTCACCGGGGTGGACATCCACCGGCATGCCGCGGCCGTCATCCTCCACCGAGAGTGAATGATCGTGGTGCAACGTGACCAGGATGCGCCGGGCGTGACCGCCGATGGCCTCGTCGACACTGTTGTCGATCACCTCCTGGGCCAGGTGGTTTGGCCGGGTGGTGTCGGTGTACATGCCGGGCCGCTTGCGTACGGGATCCAGCCCGGTGAGCACTTCAATGGACGCGGAATCGTAGCTCTCTGCCATAACCTCTACCGAGGACCATTGCCTGGGGAAAATGCCTGCGAATCGGCCCCGCCACGGCCGGACCGGCGGGGGCAGTCTACAGTGCCTGTGGCTTTGCGGCGAGTACCATGGCGGCGGACGCGCGACGACGGCTGCACACCCTGGCCGGCGGTAAATTGACCACCCGACCCGCCTGCGCTAGTGTCCCAGCATCTTGGGATTCACGGTTCCGGACGACGAGACGCATCATGACTGACGACAGCAGCGAGGGCGTGGATTTCGAGAAGGCGCTCAAGGAACTCGAGGAGCTGGTGGAGCGCATGGAGAAGGGTGATCTGTCCCTGGAACACTCGCTGCAGGCGTTCGAGCGCGGCATCGCGCTGACCCGCCATTGCCAGAAAGCGCTCACCGAGGCGGAACAGAAGGTGGAGATCCTCACCCGGGAAGGAGAAGGAGACGAAGACCGTGCCGAGCCCTTCGCACCCGACACCGAGTGAGATCCTGGAAGATCGCCTGCCTGCGTATCGTGCGCAGGTCGAGCAGGCGCTGGATCGCCTGCTTCCCGGCGGCGATACGCTGCCCATGCGACTGCACGAGGCCATGCGCTATGCGGTGCTCGGCACCGGCAAACGGCTGCGCCCTGTGCTCGTCTACGCCACCGGCGAGGCCCTGGGGATTCCGCCGAGGAATCTGGACGGCCCGGCATGCGCAGTGGAGCTGGTTCACGCCTACTCGCTGGTCCACGACGACCTGCCGTGCATGGACGACGACGATCTGCGCCGGGGGCAACCCACCTGCCACAAGGCCTATGACGAAGCCACGGCGGTGTTGGTGGGGGACGCCCTGCAGTCGCTGGCGTTTCGCGCCGTGGCGGATGCCGACCCCCCGCTGCCCGCCGAAGCACGGGTACGGATGCTGCGCAGTCTGGCGGTGGCCACCGGGTCACGGGGCATGGTAGGAGGGCAGGCGCTGGACCTGGCCGCCGCGGGACAACCTCTGGATCTGGCGCAGCTGGAAGACCTGCACATTCACAAGACCGGCGCCCTGATCCGCGCCAGTGTCATGTTGGCCGCCCACGCCGCCGATGATGCCGACAGCGACACCCTGGAACGACTCGACAGCTATGCCAAGAGCGTCGGCCTCGCCTTCCAGATCCGCGACGACATCCTCGATGTCGAGGGGACCACCGAAGCCATCGGCAAGACCAGCGGCGCCGACGCCAGACTGGAAAAGGCCACCTATCCCGGCCTACTGGGCCTGCAGGAGGCGCGGGCCCGCGGCCATGAACTCGTGCAGCGCGCGTTGCACAACCTGGAGCCCTTCGATGAGCGCGCCGACTGTCTGCGGGGCATCGCCCGGTTCATCGTTGAGCGGCAGCACTGACGCCTTCAGGTGGCTACTGGGCGCCGCCGGACGACAGACGTGATTCCACGGTTCGCACCAGGTTAACCAGCCGCGGCCCCAGGTGCCGGTCCAGTTCCTCCCGCGGCAGCCGGAACGACGGGCCGCCGGCGTTGAATGCCATTACGTCGGAGCCGTCATCCAGCACCAGGGGCACGCCAACAGCGTTGACGTCCCGCTCCCAGTCTCCGGCAGAGATGCAGTAGCCCTTTTCCTGGTAATCCGCCACCGCCTGCTCGATCCCCTGGCGCACGCGGGGCCAGGCCTGTTCATCCTTGCGGCGAATATGATCCAGCAGGTACTCCCGCTCCGCCTCCGGCAGGGCCGCCAGGAATGCGCGCCCCATGGCGGTGGTGGCCACGGGAACCCGCGAGCCCACCTGCAGGCGCAGCGTCAGCGCGCCCTGGCCGTGGCAGTTCTCCAGGTAGACCATGCTCAGCCGGTCGCGGCTGCCCAGGGAGACGGACGCTCCGGTATCGTCGGCAAATTCCTGCATGAGCGGCCGCCCGACCTGCCGAATGCCCATGCTGGCCAGGCTGGAATAGCCCAGGGCCAGCACCCCGGTACCGAGTTGGTAGCGCTCCAGGCGCTCCGAATAACTCAGGTAACCGAGTTTGGTGAGCGTATAGGTGAGCCGGGAGACCGTTGGCTTGGGAATCCCGGTGCGGGCAGCGATTTCCTGGTTGCTCAGTAATCCATCCGACGGCCGGAAGGCACGGAGGATCTCCAGCCCCCGCGCCAGAGCCATGACGAAGTTGCGGTCCTTCTTGCCATCCTGCTCATGGGCGCTGAAATCCACCAGCGCTACGGGTTTCTGTCGCATGATCTCTCGTCCATTCCCTCTCGCCTCGCTCACCAGGGCCGCGAGGCTCCGACCGCGTTATACACCGGGATTGCTCCCCGCTTATTGTTGTCTGGCGGGCTCCTCCAGGAACGCATGGTAGCACCTTGCCCCGAACACGCGTCCACAGTGCGGAACTGCGTTTCGCGTTCTCCTCTACTGCAGGTATCATTCCGCCATGCGGAATAAAAGTCCAGTTGTCGAAAACCGCTCGAGGGTGTAACGTTTCCTGAAAAGTGATCGTCCCGGCGGGGGCGCCGCCCGCGCCGACGGAAGTGCCTCCCGCCCTCGAGGCGGCAAAAAACAAGTTTCGCGCCCCCGGCCCTTCCCTCGCGTCGGGAGCGGTAGTGAAACACATGACTGCGGGACCGTACCTCCATGACAACATCCATTCCAGATCGTGTCGCCGTCATCACCGGCGCGGGCAGCGGCATCGGCCGCGCTACGGCAGTCCGCTTCGCCCGTGAGGGCGCGCGCCTGATGATCGCAGATATTGACGAGACCAATCTCGAGGAAACACGACGACAGGTCGCCGAGACCGGCGCAGAGGTAGTGGCACGGACCGTCAACGTCGCCAACGAACAGGAAGTCGCCGACCTGATCGACGCCGCCTGTCAGCAGTACGGGCGCCTGGACATCATGTGCAATAACGCCGGCATCACCGGCGGCGGTTACGGCCCGGTCATGGAGGACGAGGCGGACACATGGCGACGGGTGCTGGACGTGAACCTGCTCGGCGCCATGTTCGGCACCAAGTACGCCGGTCGCGTCATGCGCGAGCAGGGCGCCGGCGCCATCGTCAATACTGCCTCCGTGGCGGGAATCCGCGCCGGCGCCGGCGGCAACCCGTACAGCGCGTCCAAGGCCGCGGTGATCAACCTGACTCAGACCAGCGCCTGCGATCTCGGCGAGTTCGGTGTGCGCGTCAACGCGGTCTGCCCCGGTCTCACCGAGACCGGCATGACCAAACGGGTATTCGACTACGCCCGTGAGCGGGGCAAGGAGGACAAGCTCGGTGCCCGCTGCGAGCTGCGTCGCTATGGACGGCCGGAAGAGCTGGCCGCCGCCATCTTGTTCCTGGCCAGTGATGATGCAAGCTTCATCACCGGCCAGGCGCTGGCGGTGGACGGCGGCAATACTGCATCCCTGAACATGCCCGGCATGAAGGTCTAGTCAAGCCGCGGCGCGGAGGAGATTCATGTTCGACCGGCATCTGCGCGTCTGGCCCGAAGGCGTGCCCCAAACCATGACCGTGGCGGCAACCAGCCTGCAGTACAACCTGGAGGTGAATGCGCAACGCTTCCCCGACAAGACCGCTATCGCTTTCTACGGTGGCGAGCTGAGCTTCGGCCGCCTCAAGCAGGAGACCGACGCCGTGTCCAACTGGCTCCGGCACTACTGCGGGGTCAGCAAGGGTGATCGAGTCATCCTCTACATGCAGAACAGCCCACAGTACATCATCGGCTACTACGGAATTCTCACCGCCGGTGCCGTGGTGGTGCCCGCCAACCCGATGAACCTGACCGACGAACTGCGACACTACAACGCGGACAGCGGCGCCCGGGTGATCCTCTGCGGCCAGGAGCTCTACCAGTATGTCGAGCCGCTTCTCGACGACGGCAGTCTTGACCACGCCGCAGTCGCCGCTTACGGCGCCTATGTCACGGGAGACATCGGCGTCCCCCTGCCCGACGTGGTGCGTTTGCAGGAACAGACACCAGACAGTCCATCCGCGGTGAGCTGGTCCGAGGCCATCCGCGCAGGCGCAGGCCTGACCCTCGAACCGGTCCGGGTGGGACCGCAGGACATGGCGGTGATCCCCTACACCTCAGGCAGCACCGGTCGCCCCAAGGGCTGCGTGCACACCCACCGCTCGGTGATGGCCACGGCCCAGGGCGGCATCCTGTGGAACCCGATGCAGGTCGACCACGTCAATCTGGCGACGCTGCCGTTCTTCCATGTCACCGGCATGCAGAGCTCTCTGAACGGCCCGCTGTATGCCGGCGCCACCACGGTGGTGATGACGCGGTGGGACCGTAACACTGCCGTGGAACTCATCCAGCACTACCGCGTGACCCACTGGCGCAACATCACCACCATGGCGGTGGACTTCCTCAACAACCCCGATCTGCACAAATACGACATTTCCAGCCTCCAGGCCGTTGGCGGTGGCGGCGCAGCCATGCCGGAGGCAGTGGCGGCGAAGCTCAATGACCTCACCGGGCTGTCGTACGTCGAGGGCTACGGCATGTCCGAGACCATTGCCCAGACCCACGTCAATCCGCCGCAGCAACCCAAGCGTCAATGCCTGGGCATCCCGGTATTCGACGTGGACAGTCGCGTGATCGACCCGGAAAACCTGGAAGAAAAGGACGTTGGCGAAGTGGGCGAAATCGTCATGCACGGCCCGCAGATCATGCGCGAGTACTGGAACAACCCGGAAGCCACCACCGAGACCTTCATGGAGATCGACGGTAAACGCTTCCTGCGCAGTGGCGATCTCGGCTACTACGACGAGGACGGCTACTTCTTCATGGTCGACCGCCTCAAGCGCATGATCAACGCCTCGGGCTTCAAGGTGTGGCCGTCGGAGGTGGAATCCATGCTCTACGGACATCCGGCGATCCAGGAGGTCTGCGTCATCGCGACACCGGACCCCAAACGGGGGGAAACCGTGAAGGCCGTGGTGGTACTGCACCCGGACGCACAGGCCCAGACCAGCGACCAGACAATCATCGAATGGGCGCGTGAGCACATGGCTGCCTACAAGGTGCCGCGCTACGTTGAGTTCACCGATCGGCTCCCCCGGTCCGGTACCGGCAAACTCCTGTGGCGGGAGCTGCAGGAGGCCGAGCGCAACCAGGCTGGTTGACGCCCGGCAAGGAACAGTGCCCGGAAGGCACTGTGAGAAATCGCATCCGCGAACGGATGCACTTGGCAATTGAAATGCGACACCCTTGTGGAGGACATCGCTGATGAGTACGAAAAACAATATGTTAAAGGCCACAACCGCGACAGCCGCCGGTTTTGCCCTGGCCCTGGGCTCCGGGATCGCGGCTGCCGACACCGAGCTGCCCGGCACCATTATCTGGTCCGCTTACCCCACCGGCAGCAGCGGCTACAGCCAGGCAGTGGGTATCGGCCAGGTCCTGCAGGACAAGCACGGCACGAACCTGCGGGTCATCCCCGGCCGTAACGATGTCTCCCGCCTGGAGCCGCTGCGTCGCGGCCGCGCCGACTTCTCCGCCGGCGGCACGGAGTCCGTGTCTGCCCAGGACGCCCAGTTCCAGTTCGGCGAGCGTCACTGGGGGCCGCAGCCCATCCGCAGCGTGATGTGGGCCGTGGCGGATTCCTGCTCCTTTACCATCGCGGCCGCCGAGGACGCGGGCATCGAAACTGCGAACGACCTGGAAGGCAAGCGCGTGATCTATGTGCAGGGTGCGCCCAGCCTGAACTTCGGCGTTGAATATCTGCTCAACTACGCCAACCTGGGCTGGGATGATGTCGAACGGGTTGAAGTGGGTGGTTACATGGCGGCGGTGGAATCCATCATCGACGGCCGTGCCGACGCTATGGGCGGCTCCTGCAATTCCGCGCCGTTCATGCGCATCAACGCCTCCCCGCGTGGCCTGAACTTCGTGGAGTTCCCCCACGATGACGAGGAAGCCATCGGTCGGGTCAATTCAACCGCACCGTGGTTCGTACCACACCGCAGCACGAAGAACATCGGCATGGACTCCGACGCAGAGATCGAGGTGCTCACCACCCCGTATCCCAAGCTGATCACCATGCCGGACACCGATGCGGACATGGTCTACAACATGGTCAAGGCGATCCACGAGAACCATGATGCATTCCGCGACAGTGCCCCGGGTGCCGAAGGCTGGGAGCCGGAACGCATGGAGCTGGCCAGCATCCCGGTGCCGTTCCACGAAGGTGCCATCCGCTACTACGAGGAAATCGGCATCTGGACGGATGAAGCCCAGGAGAACCACGAGCGCGCCCTGGAACGCCAGGAAGTGCTGAAGGCGGCCTGGGAGGGGTATCTCGAAGAGTCTCCGGCTGATCGCGGCGAGTTCGCCTACGGCTGGATGCAGGTCCGCAAGGATGCGCTGGAAGAGCACGGCTTTGACGCCCTGAACTCCAACTGGATCGACTGAAGCAATGTCGCGGGGCGCCCTGCGGGCGCCCCGCGCGCTCGGTACAGCCATCCATGCCCAGCCATCGCGGCTTTTGGGCAGAGGGCTTTGGCCGTTCCGACACCCCTGCCTTGCATCGTCCCCTCCTCGCCCGCTGTGGCGCCCCGCCCCCTTTGAAATGACCCCGAAATTCCGCTTAGCGGAACTACATTCCGCAATCGTTGACCCGGGCTGTCGCACATGCGATGTTTCGACAGCGTGGAGGCGCTTGAGCCAAAAGCCCGCTAGAGGCTCACGGCATGACGGAGAGTCAGAACAGGCTCGCCGACGAATCGTCTACACAATCCGCACGGAGGAGAACAACGCATGCGTAAGCCCTATTCCCGCGCCACCACAGGCGTTATTGGTGGCTCCGCAGCCGCCCTGGCCCTGATTACCAATGTCAACGCCGCTGATGTCGACCTGCCCGGCACCCTGGTCTGGTCCGCCTACCCCACCGGCACCACCGGTTATGCCCAGTCCGTCGCCGTCGGACAGATCCTGCAGAACGAATACGACACCAACCTGCGTGTTGTCCCCGGGCGCAACGACGTCTCGCGCCTGGAACCCCTGCGCCGCGGCCGAGCCGACTTCTCCGCGGGCGGCACCGAGGCCGTGGCGGCACAGGAGGCCCAGTTCAACTTCGCCCAGCAGTCTTGGGGGCCACAATCCACCCGGGTCCTCATGTGGGCCATCTCCGATGCCTGCTCGTTCACCATCACCGCGGCGGACGATGCGGGCATCGACGAGGTTGCGGACATGGAAGGCAAGCGCGTCGCCTGGGTCCAGGGCGCGCCGACGCTGAACTACGGACTTGAGTATCTCCTGTCCTATGCGGACCTCACCTGGGACGACGTGGAACGCGTCGAAGTCGGTGGCTACATGGGCGCGGTCGAAGGCATCCTCGAAGGTCGCATCGATGCCATGGGCGGCTCCTGTGATTCTGCGCCGTTCGAGCGGATCAACGCCTCCCCGCGTGGGCTGAACTTCCCCGAGTTCCCTCATGAGAACGAGGCGGGCCTGGAACGGATCTCCCAGTACGCCAGTTGGCTGGTCCCCCACGAGAGCACCCGTAACGTGGGCATGGACTCCGATGAGTCGATTGAGGTGGTCACGGGGCCCTACCCGATGCTCATCGGCATGGATGACACGGACGAGGACCTGGCCTACAACATGACCAAGGCCATGCATCAGCACTACGAGGAGTACCGTGAGAATGCCCCCGGTGCCGAAGGCTGGGAGGTGGAGCGCATGGAACTCACCAGCATGCCAATGCCGTTCCATGAGGGTGCTATCCGCTACTTCGAGGAAATCGGCCTGTGGGACGATGAAGCCCAGGAGCACCATGAACAGAACCTGAAACGCCAGGAGGTGCTCGCAGAGGCATGGGAGGACCACATGGCAGATGCGCCCACGGACCAGGACGAATTCGAGGAGGCATGGATGGAGACACGGCATAACGCCCTGGAAGAGGCGGATCTGCCGACGCTGCGCTCATTCTGGTAATACGCCTGCACTCCGCGGGGGTGCGCCAGTGAATGGCGTCGTGCCGCTGCGCCAGGGCACGACGCCATCTCATTTTTATTGTTCTGCACTGCGAAACTCCATTCCGAAAATATTGACCGCGGGGCGCGTTCATGCCATCGTTCCCGGCTACCAAGGGAAGGGTGTGTACCGCGTCGTCACGCCGTTGGCGATGAAGGTTGGGGCCAGGGCTGGCGATAACAGAAATGCCGGCCCGTCGGTCCGGCCGCAGGAGAACATGCAACCATGCAATCTACCTATCGCGTCACCCTGGGCGCCCTCGGCGGCATTGCCGCCGCCGCCCTGGCAGCCAACGTCCAGGCTCAAGACATCGAACTCCCGGGCACGGTGGTCTGGTCCGCCTACCCCACAGGCACCTCCGGTTACGCCCAGTCCGTTGCCATCGGCAGCATTCTCCAGAATGAATACGGCACCAACCTGCGCGTGATTCCGGGTCGGAACGACGTATCGCGCCTTTCGCCGCTACGTTCGGGGCGCGTGAACTTCTCCGCCGGGGGGTCCGAAGCTGTGTACGCCCAGGAAGGCATGCTCAATTTCGGTGAAGTCAACTGGGGGCCGCAACCACTGCGCATCGCCATGTGGAACATCTCCGATGGCTGTTCGTTCACCATGGCCACCGGTGCCGATGCGGGCATCGAGACCGCGGCCGACCTGGAAGGCAAGCGGGTCACCTGGGTACAGGGCGCGCCGTCACTCAACAACGCCACCCGCGCCTTGCTCTCCTATGCGGATCTCACCTGGGATGACGTCGAACGGGTTGATGTTGGCGGCTATGGCGCCTCCATCGAGGCGGTGATCGAAAACCGCGCCGACGCCGTCGGCGGCTCCTGCAACTCGGCCCCGTTCCTGCGCATCGAATCCTCGCCCCGGGGATTGCGTTTCGTGACCTTCCCGCATGACGATCAGGACGCCATCGACCGGGTTCGCGCGCGCCTGCCATGGTATGTGCCGCATGTCGCAACGGACGGTCCGACCATCGATCCGGACGAAGGTATCGAGGTGTTCACCTCGCCCTATCCCATGCTGGCAACCCGGGACGAGGAAGACGCCGACCTGGTCTACAACATGGTCAAAGCCATGCATCGACACTACGATCAGTACAAGGACAACGCTCCCGGCGCCATTGGCTGGGCCATGGACCGCCAGGGCCTCGAGGAAGCCTTCGTGCCTTACCACGAGGGTGCAATCCGTTACTTCGAAGAAATCGGCGTCTGGACCGACGCCGCCCAGGAAAATCAGGAGAACAACCTGAAGCGCCAGGAGGTGCTGATGGCTGCCTGGGAACGGTACATCGAAGATGCGCCGACGGATCGCGACGCGTTCCAGGAGGGCTGGATGACGGCGCGCTTCGAGGCACTGCAGGAGCACGATCTGGTTCCCATCGCCGAGTCCTGGTAAGCCGGACCGGCAGTCGGACCGCAGCCCCGTGTGATCGGGGCCTGACGTAACCGGGGGCAGGTGCGAAGGCGAACATACGCCAGGCACCTGCTCCCGACTTGTTCAAAACCCGGGACAGCAATCGTTCCGGGTCAGGGAATCCTCCATTAAACCGCAGGCACGGATGACATGAGCGATCAACAGCAGACGCTGAACGCAGCCAGCGACGAAGCCGAACGTCGCGCAGAGGAAATCTACGCTACGCGCTATCGCGCCCTGTCAATCCCCTGGCAGACGCTCCTGATGGTGATGACGGTGGCCATCACCATCCTCGCCATCAACCAGATCTTCAATTTCGGCTTCTTCATCGGCGAGGTGATGCTGGACAGCCGTTACCTGTACATCTATGTGGGGGCCATCCTGACGATGGTCTTCATTTCGTTCCCGGCAACCGGCTCGGCGTCGCGAACCTCCGTCGCCTGGTACGACATCGTCCTGGCGCTCACCAGCGTCGGGCTGTTCTCCTATTTCGCCGTGAACGCCGAGCGCATCGTGCTGGAGGCGTGGGAATACGCCGCGCCGCAGTTCGGCATATACATGGCCCTGGCCACCTGGGCCCTGGTGCTGGAGGCGGGTCGCCGGACCGGTGGCTGGCCCATCTTCGTCGTGGTCGCCGTGCTGTCCCTGTACCCCCTCTACGCCGACCGCATGCCCGACGTCATTTCGGGGGTGGGCATGGGTCTGGAAGACGCGGCGGCGTTCCACATCATGAGTGAGGAGAGCCTGTTCGGCATCCCCACTCAGGTGGCGGCCTTGCTGCTGTTCGGCTTTCTGCTGTTCGGCGTTTCGCTACAGCACACCGGGGCCGGCAAGTTCTTCATCAATATCGCCTTTGCCCTGCTGGGCCGCTTCCGCGGCGGTCCGGCCAAGGTGGCCATCTTCTCCAGCGGCCTCATGGGCTCCATGAGCGGCGGCCCGGTCACCAACGTGCTCACCACCGGCCCGCTGTCCATCCCCACCATGCGCCGCATCGGCTTCTCCCGCGGCTATGCCGCCGGGGTTGAAGCCTGCGCGTCCACGGGTGGCGTGCTCATGCCACCGATCATGGGGGCCACGGCCTTCGTCATGGCAAACTTCCTGGGCGTGTCCTACGTCACCATCGTCATCGCGGCCATCATCCCGTCGTTGCTGTACTTCTTCGGTCTGTTCATGCAGATCGACGCCTACGCCGCGCGCTATGACCTCAAGGGCCTGCCACGGGAGGAACTGCCGAACCCCCTGGACGTCCTCAAGGACGGCTGGTACTTCATCTTCGTGTTCGCGCTCCTGGTCTGGATGCTGGTCCATCTGCAGCGCGAGGCCACGGCGCCGTTCTTTGCCACAGCGCTGCTGCTGGTGATCAACCAGTTCACCAAGCACAAGCTCAGCGTCAAGGGTTTCCTGAAGCTGCTCTCAGCCGTTGGCCAGATCCTCGCCGAACTCGGCGGCATCCTAGCGGCCATCGGCCTGATCATCGGCTCGCTGCAGGTCACGGGCATGGCAGGGACGCTGACCAATGACCTGGTCTACATTGCCGGTGACAACGTGCTCATGCTGCTGATCATGGGAGCCCTGACCGCGTTCGTGCTCGGTATCGGCATGACGGTCACCGCGGCATATATCTTCCTGGCGGTGATTCTGGCACCGGCGCTGATCCGGGCCGGACTGGACCCGGTGGCGTCGCACATGTTCATCATGTACTGGGGAATGCTCAGCTTCATTACGCCGCCAGTCGCCATTGCCGCCTTCGTTGCCGCGTCCGTGGCCAAGTGCAGCCCCATGCGGGCTGGCCTTGAGGCCATGCGGTTGGGGACGATCATCTATTTCATCCCGTTCTTCTTCGTCTTCAACCCGGCGCTGCTCATGTTCGGCACGCCCATGGAGGTGATTACCGTGGTCATCACGGCATTGATCGGGGTGATCCTGCTGGCTGCCGGCCTGCAGGGCTACCTGCTCGGAGCCGGTCGGGTTGGGCCGGGTGTCCTCGGACTGTTCTCCCGGATCACCCTTGTCTGCTCCGGCCTGATCCTCGCGGCCCCCGGCGGTGGTATGGTCGGTATCACCCATGGAACGCTGATGTTGACCTCAGCCGGGCTACTGATCGTGGGCGCGACCACCATACTCCTGCAGCGGCGGGCCATGGGCGAGCCAATACGGCTCCGGCTGTAACCGGAGAGACGGCCACTGCCCGCCCGGGCAGTGGTTTTTTCGTAACAGACAGAGGTAATTCACGCCATGCTGGAATTCAGTGAACGCTCGAAGGAGCTACGCGAACGGCTCGTCGCCTTCATGGACGAGCACATCTACCCCAACGAGGCCGAGTTCAAGCGTCAGCACGCCGAGGGCGACCACTGGAGCCCGCCGCCCATCCTCGAGGAGTTGAAGACCAAGGCCAGAGCCGAGGGGCTGTGGAACCTGTTTCTGCCGGAGAGTGAATACGGCGCCGGGCTGACCAACATGGAATACGCCCCGCTGTGCGAGGTCATGGGCCGCTCGCCCTTTGCCCCGGAAGTGTTCAACTGCTCCGCCCCGGACACCGGCAACATGGAAGTGCTGGCCCGATACGGCACCGATGAGCAGAAGAAGCAATGGCTGGAGCCGCTCCTGGGAGGCAAGATCCGCTCATGCTTCTCCATGACGGAGCCGCAGGTCGCCTCCAGCGACGCCACCAACATCGAGACCGAGATCCGCCGCGAGGGCGACGAATACGTCATCAATGGCCGCAAGTGGTGGTCCTCCGGTGCCCTGGACACCCACTGCAAGATTGCCATTGTCATGGGCAAGAGTGATCCGTCGGCTGCCAAGCACAAGCAGCAGTCCATGATCCTGGTACCACTGGATACGCCGGGCGTGAAGATCGAGCGGGCGCTGAACGTGTTCGGCTACGATCATGCCCCCCACGGTCACGCCGAAATCCATTACGACAACGTGCGGGTGCCGGCAAGCAACATGCTGCTGGGCGAGGGGCGCGGTTTCGAGATCGCCCAGGGCCGCCTGGGACCGGGCCGCATCCACCATTGCATGCGGGCCATCGGCGTGGCCGAACGCGCACTGGAGGCCATGGTCGCACGAGCCAAGGAACGGACCGCTTTCGGTCAGCGCCTGGCGGACATGGGCGGCCTACGCCAGGAGATCGCGCGCTCGCGCATGGAAATCGAACAGGCCCGGCTGCTCACCCTGAATGCCGCCCACATGATGGACACCGTGGGCAACAAGGTGGCGCGGCGTGAGATCGCCATGATCAAGGTGGTCGCCCCCAACATGGCCTGCAACGTGGTGGATCGCGCCATCCAGGCCTTCGGCGCCATGGGCGTCTGCCAGGACACCTTCCTGGCCTCCGCCTACGCCAACCTGCGCACCCTGCGCCTGGCCGACGGCCCGGACGAGGTGCACATGGAGACCATCGCCAAGCTGGAGGTGGGCAAGGACTGAGCTGGCCGCATCCATGGCACGACCAGAAAGCCCGCCGTCTGGCGGGCTTTCTGGTTGAACGCTCAACGATTCCTGGCGCTGGCTCGTCGGCCGTAGGGTGGACCTGAAGGTCCACCCTACCCATGTGCCGAGGTATAGGAGCGGCGTCAGCCGCGTCTGGTTCAACGGCGCATCCGGACGCACCCGAAATCTCTCCAGGCTTAAATCAGGCGGCGCCGGCATCCTTGTACAGCGACTCGATGAGGTCGCTGTACTTCTCGTAGATCTTACCGCGACGGATCTTCATGGTAGCGGTGACCTCGTCGTCGTCGTGGTCCAGTTCCTTGGTCAGCAGGGCAAACCGCTTCACCTGGGCCACCCGCGGCAGCTGTTCGTTGGCCTTCTGCACCTCGCTGTCGATGAGGGTGTCGACGTCCGGGTTCTCGGCCAGGCTGCGGAACGTGGTGTAGGCAATACCGTGCTCTTCCGCCCACTTGGCAACGGTGTCGTAGTCGATCTGGATCAGCGCGGTGACATACTTGCGGGCCTCGCCGGTGGCGACGCACTCCTTGATGTAGGGACTCGCCTTGACCGTGTTCTCGATCTCCGAGGGCGAGAGGTTCTTGCCACCGGCGGTGATCATGATGTCCTTCTTGCGGTCGACCATGCGCACGATGCCGTCGTCCATCTCCACCACGTCGCCGGTATGCAGCCAGCCGTCGCGGATGGTGTCCTCGGTGGCCTGCGGGTTCTTGTAGTACCCCTCGAACACCATGCCGCCGGCCACCAGCAGTTCGCCGTCATCGGCGACGTTCAGCTGCACGCCGGGGGTGGCCTCGCCGATGGTGCCGGGCCGGATGCGGTCGGGTTTCTGGGCCGTCACCACGCCGGTGGTCTCGGTCTGGCCGTAGACCTCCAGCAGCGGAATGCCGATGATGCGGAAGAAGCGGATGATGTCCGGCGCAATGGGTGCGGCGCCGGTGATCGCCACCCGCACCCGACGCAGGCCGATGAAGTTCTGCAGGGCGCGGAACACCAGCAGGTACGACGCCAGGTAGCGCAGGCGCTCGCCCACACCGAGCTGCGACCAGTCCCGGTAACAGAAAGGCTCACAGGCCGCCAGCGCCCGGTGGTAGAGCCAGCGCCGAAGCCGGCCGCTCTCCAGCATCTTGATGTGGATCGCGGAGTGCAGCTTCTCCCAGATGCGTGGTACACCGAGGAAAATGGTCGGCGCCACCTCGCGCAGGTCCTCCTGGACAGTGCGCAGGGACTCGCCGAAGTTGACCAGGCTGCCCAGGTAGATGGGCGCGAAATTGGTAGTGGCCTGCTCGGCGACGTGGCACAGCGGCAGGTAGGACAGCAGACTGTCGCTCTCGCGCAGGCCGAGCCCGTCGATGGTGCTCGGCGCCACGGCGCGGATGTTGCGGTAGCTGATCATGGCCCCCTTCGGCTTGCCGGTGGAGCCGGAGGTGTAGATCATCAGCGCCAGGTCGGCGAGTTCCTGGGCGTCCAGCAGTTCCTCTGCCAGGGCCGGGTGTTCCCGATCCACCGCCTCGCCCATGCGCTCCACGGCATCGAAGGACAGCAGGTCGGGTTCGTCATAATTGTGCAGCCCCTTCATCTCCGGCACGACCAGCTTGCGCAGTGCCGGCAGCTGGTCACGGACCTCCAGCACCTTGTCGGCCTGTTCCTGGTCCTCGCACAGCACGATCTGTGCGTCGGAGTGTTCCAGCACGTAGGCGACTTCCGGCGCCGGGCTGGTCGGATAGACGCCGACGGTGACCCCGCGCACGATGCCTGCCCCCATCTGGGCGATGACCCATTCGATGCGGTTCTCCGAAATGATGGCGAAGTGCCCGCCCGGTGCCAGACCCAGCTCCCGCAGGCCGAGGCCGAAGTGGCGCGCACGCTGGTAATACTCCGCCCAGGTCGTGGGATGCCAGATGCCGAAATCCTTCTGCCGCAGCGCGACCCGGTCACCGCGATGACGGGCATTCCAGCGCAGCATCTGCGGCAGGGAGAGATCGGGTAATTGAGATGCGTCCGCCATGCCTCCTCCTGGAGCCTGTTGACACCTGCCACATGCCCCGGCCGGACACCCCCAAGGGTGCGCCCGGGCGCCGCCGACTACGACAGCCAGCGCTTGCGGCGTTTGTAATGCTTCACCTCGCGGTAGCTCTTGCTCTCGCCCTCGGCGCCACTGCCCAGATAGAACTCGCGCACGTCGTCGTCCGCCATGAGCTTCTCCGGCGTTCCGTCAATGACCACCCGGCCCGACTCCATGATGTATCCGTAGGAGGCCAGGGCCAGCGCCACGTTGGCATTCTGCTCCACCAGCAGCATGGCGACGCCCTGCTCGCGGTTGATGCGGGCAATGATGCCGAAGATCTCCTCCACCAGCATGGGCGACAGGCCCAGGGACGGTTCATCCAGCAGCATCATGCTGGGTTGCCCGAGCAGCCCGCGCCCGATGGCGAGCATCTGCTGCTCGCCGCCGGACAGATAGCCGGCCAGCGAGCGGCGCCGGGAGTACAGCTGCGGGAAATACTCGTAGACCACGTCCTGCTTGAGCCGGCCCGCGCCGCTGCTGGCGGCATACCCGGCCGCCACCAGGTTCTCCTCCACCGTCAGGTCCTCGAAAACGCGGCGGCCCTCCATGACGTGGCTCAGCCCGTCATGCACCAGGCGATGCGGCGGGCGTGAACCCACCACATCGCCCTGGAACCGGATTTCACCCGAGGACAGCTCGCCGTTTTCCAGGAACAGCACGTTGGCGATAGCCTTCAGGGTGGTGGACTTGCCGGCCCCGTTGGAGCCGAGCAGGGCCACCACTTCGCCCCGTGGTACGTTCAGCGACAGGCCGCGGAGGACCTGCACGGTGTGGTTGTACACCACCTCGATGTTGCTGACTTCGAGAATCCGGTCGTCCCCCACGTCGTCACTCCTCGGTCAGGTCGATCCAGTCGGACACCGGCACCATCCGCCCCGCTTCCACGTCGGCCCGGTAGATCCGGCCCACGGGGATGGAATTGCCACGGAACGTCACCGGCACACCCATGATGCCGCCGGTATCGATGTCCTCCAGGGAATCCATGGCGCGCCGCATGTTGGTCCCGGTGAGCTCGTCACCGGCCTCCAGCGTGGCGTGGGCGATCTCCTTGAGCAGGATGCCCGCCAGCCAGGCCTGGATGTAGGTGGTCGCACGGTACTCGTCGTTCATCTCCCGGATGGTGCGCATGATGGGGTACTCGTCCGCCTCCTCGTCGTAGTAGTAGCGGTACGGCATGACGCCCATGAAACCGTCTGCCGCGTCGCCCATTTCGTCGATGATGCCCTGGTCCATGGTGTAGTAGGTGCCCATGAAGCGGGTCTCCATGCCCATCTGCCGGGAGCGCTCGATGAAGTCCGGGATCGGCGACAGGATGTAGCCGTGGAAGATGGTGTAATCCGGACGTGCCCGGCGATGCTCCAATGCCGCCGAGGAGATGTCCGCCGCCCCAGGGGGGGTGACGATGGTCTCGGCCACGGTCAGTCCCAGGTCCTCGGCCCGTTCCACGCTGGCGTTGATGGGATCACGGCCGAACTCGGTGTCGGAGTACACGAACGCCACCCGGGCGCCGGGCTGCTCGTTGGCAATGTACTCCAGGAGAATGCCCACCTGCTCGCTGTAGTCCGGCCCCAGCAGGAACTGCAGCGGGTAGTCGTCCGGGTTGTTCAGTTCCGAGGCAAAGGACGCCCCGGTCATCAGGATGTCCTGGCGATTCAGGGCCGAGTTGATGCTCTGTGAGAACGCCGTGGAATCCCCGAAGTAGAAGTTCACGTCCTCACGGCTGGTGATGCGCCGGAACACGCCCACGGACTGGTCGGCATCATAGCCGGTGTCCTGGCCAACGTAGCGGAACAGCCGGCCGTCCACACCGTCCTCTTCGTCGTTGATCCAGCGCACGAAGTCGCGGATGCCATCGTTGAACTGCAACCCGGCGAAAGCGAACACCCCGGTCATGGGGATGGACCCGCCGATGACGATGGCGTCCTCCACATCGGCGTCGACGCCGACTTCGGCCTCCTCGGCCTCGTCCGCAACGGCGGTGCCGGCGGTCATGAGACCGAGCAGCAGGCCCGAGGCCACACTCAGGAACAGCTCGCTGGTTCGATTCTTGATGGTCATGCAATCACCCTCCTGCCATTGCCAGGGGAAATGGCTAGTTACGGAACGGCCACAGATGGAAGAAGCGCCGTATACGCCGCCAGATCTCCGCCAGCCCGTGGGGCTCGAACAGCAGAAACCCGACGATCAACAGGCCGAACACCAGGGTGCGCACCGGCGACAACAGCGCCGAGGCATCCCGGACGAACGGCTCCAGCACATCGACACCGTAGCGCAGCAGCTCCGGCGTCAACGTCATGAACACGGCCCCGAGAATGCTCCCCAGGATCGTGCCCAGGCCGCCCACGATGATCGCGGCCAGGAAAAAGATGGACATGAGCAGCGGGAAACTCTCCGGATTGATAGAGCCGAAGAAGTAGGCGTAGAACCCGCCGGCGATGCCCGCATAGAACGAAGCGATGGCAAAGCTCATGAGCTTGTACAGCGGCAGGTTGATGCCCAGCACCGAGGCCGAGATGTCCCGGTCGCGGATGGCGATGAACGCCCGACCCACGCGCGTGCGGAAGAGATTGGCCGCCAGAATCACCATGAGCACCGTCACCGGCACCACCAGCCAGTAGAAGGTGTCCGGGTTGTCGAACTCCATGCCGAACAGCTGCGGCGGCTGGATGTTGATGCCCCGCGTGCCCCGGGTCACGCTCTCCCAGTTGATGAACACGAACTGCAGGATGAACGAGGCGGCAATGGTGGCAATGGCGAGATACAGCCCCTTGACCCGCAGACTGGGCAGGCCGGCGACGATGCCCACCAGCGTGGTAAGCACCCCCGCCGCCAGCAGGTTGATCAGGAACGGCGTGGCGGCATTGTTGTCCAGCCAGGCCACAGTGTAAGCACCGACGCCCATGAACGCGGCCTGACCGAGACTGACCTGCCCGGTGTAGCCGGTGAGAATGTTCAACCCCGTGGCGCTGATGATGTTGATGCAGATCAGGCAGGCCAGAAACAGCCAGTAGAGATTGGCGACGAACGGGTAAAGCGCCAGCGATGCCAGGAGAATGCCGAACCAGACCCATTGCGTGCGGGTCTTGAACAGGCTCTCGTCGGCGGCATAGGTTTCCTTCGGCGATCCGATACGCATGATTAAAGTCGCTCGATTTCACGGGTTCCGAAAAGGCCCCAGGGCCGCAGCAGCAGGACCACCATGAGGATCATGAACGTCACCAGGTGCTCGTACTCCCCGCCCAGATACACCCCGGCCAGCGATTCCACCCAGCCGATCAGCAATCCCGCCAGCAGGGCACCCAGGACACTGTCCAGGCCACCCACGATCACTACCACCAGCACGGTGAGCCCGAAGAAGCCCATCTCCGAGGAAATGCCGGCGATGGAACCGAGCAGGACCCCGGCGCCGGCGGCCAGCAGACCCGCCACCCCCCAGGCCAGGCTGTACACCATGGGCACGTTGATGCCCATGGCGTAGGCCGCCCCCTGGTCCGAGGCGGTGGCCCGCAGCGCCACGCCGCCGCGCCAGAAGCGGAACAGGATCAGGAACACGGCAATCACCACCGCGGCGATGATGAAACTCCAGAACGTCTTCGGCGCGACGAAGGCGTCACCGATGAAGATCGGGTCACTGGGCAGAAACCCGGGCAGGCTGCGCGGGGCCGCCGTCCAGATGATCTCCACCAGGCCGATGAACACGCTGCTCAGGCCGATGGTGACCATGAACACCGAGATGGGGCTCTCCCCCAGCATGGGACGGATCACCAGACGCTCCAGGATCAGTCCCACCATGGCGCCGCCCGCCAACGCCAGGATCAGCGCACCCCAGATGGGCAATGCCAGCGCCCCGGCGAAACCGAAGAACATGTATGCGCCAAGCATGAGCATCTCGCCCATGGCCAGATTGATGACCCGGGTCGCCTTGTAGATCACCACGAAGGCCACGGCCGTCAGTGAATACAGCGCGCCGAACCCCAGCCCCGCCAGACTCACCTCGAAGAAGAATAACCAGTCCATCATGCGGCTCCCTTGTCACCGCGCAGGCGCTCGCGCAGCGTGGTCATGTCGTCGGCGCCGAGATAGGCCTCGATGACATCCGGATTCTGCTGGACCTCCGCTGGCGGACCGCCGGCGATGCGCTGCCCGAAGTTCAGCACATAGACCTGGTCGGAGATGTCCATGACCATGCCCATGTCGTGCTCCACCATGAGAACGGTCACGCCCCACTGCTCCTTGACGTCGAGGATGAACCGGGCCATGTCTTCCTTCTCCTCCCGGTTCATGCCGGCCACCGGCTCGTCCAGCATCAGCACCTTCGGCCGCATGGCCAGCGCCCGGGCCAGTTCCACCCGTTTCTGCAGGCCGTAGGGCAGCGCCGCCACGGGGCTGCGACGAATGTGATCGATCTCCAGGAAGTCGAAGACTTCACGCTCGATCTCGCTGCGTATCCGCACTTCTTCCCGGCGCGCACGCCCCAGGTACATCATGGCCGTGAGCGGCCCCGTGCAGGTGCGCACGTGGGCGCCGAGCTTGACGTTGTCCATCACCGTCATGCCGCGGAACAGGGCAATGTTCTGGAACGTTCGGCCGAGGCCCAGAGCGGCACGACGTGGCGGACCGGTACGGGAGATGTCGTTCCCCTCGAGATGGACACGTCCCGCCTGGGGCTTGTAGAAACCGGAGATGGCATTGAACAGCGACGTCTTGCCCGCGCCGTTGGGGCCGATGACCGCGGTGATGCTGCCCCGGGCCACGGACAGGCTGACGTCACGCAACGCGTGCACGCCGCCGAAAGACAGACTGATGCCGTCGACATCGAGAATGTTCATGATCGCTCCACCGACAGGAGAGGATTGGCCGCGCCGCGCCGGCCCCGCGGCCGGGCGGCATGAGCGCCCTGCGGACTAGTCGTCAGCGACCGCGCTTCCGCGCCGTCGGGGTCTGTCGGGGATACCCGGAATGCGTTGGTTCATGAGATTTCTCCTCCAGTCGGTCACCGTCAGTCGCGGTGGCCTGATTGTGTCTGATCATTGTCGGGCCACGGTCGCGATGCGGTTCACCCGCCACGCGGCGCGAGCCCGTCGACGAGCATGGCCACGCACTCGGCGGCCACTTCGTCCGGCGTGTAGCGCCCTCCCGGCTCGTACCACTTGGCAATCCAGTTCAGCGCACCGGTGACGGTGAAGGTCAGCAGTCGCACGTCCCGCGCCACGATGGAGCCATCGGCAATGCCTTCCTCGACCGTGGCACGCACGGTGGCGTCGATCTCGCGCTTGATGGCCCGCTGCTTGCGGCGGCTCTCCGGCGTCAGCTCGTGATCCGCCACCCGGGTAACGCACTTGCCGAAATCCTCGGTCATGATCACCGCGTAGTCACGCATCATCGCCTCCAGGCGCGCCCGCCCGGTTTCCCCGGGGCGGCGTCCACTGGCGGCGATCTCCCGGATCCGCTCCAGGCCCCGCCTGGTACATTCGAACAGGATCTCGTCCTTGCTGGCGAAATAGTGATAGATCGTGGGCTTGGTGATATTCAGCGTCTCTGCCACGTGATCCAGCGACGTGGCATGGAAGCCGTGCTCGTTGAACGAGCGCACCGCCGTCAAGAGTACGGCCTCGCGCTTGCGCAGGCGCTCGCCGTCTCGCGCCGCCGCGGGCTGCCAGGGCGAGGATACGGCTGTCTGTTGCGGCTGTTCTCCGGAGCCCACCACTCTTCTCCGCGTTCAGCGGACGCACGCCGTGACAGCGTTACAGCGTCGGCGCCAGTCGATTGGCATTTTCTGATGCGTCGATTCTATACTCGTCGGTAACATTGGCGTCAACCCCGGAGGCAGCATGAGCGGGACCGGCAGCACGACCGTGGAAATCGAACGCGCGGACGGCATCGCCACACTGCGGTTCAACCGGCCGGAGCAACTCAATGCCATGGACCGCGCCATGGCGGAGGCCTTCCACGATGCCGTCACCGAAGTGGTGGAAGACCCCGCCACCCGCGTGATCGTTCTCGCCGGTGCCGGCGACGCCTTTCTCGCCGGCGGCGACCTCACGGCCATGGAGCGGGCCGGCGAGGATGCCGTCGCCACCGTGGACGCCATCATCGGTCCGGCCCACGCGGCCATGAAACAGCTCATGGCCGCACCGCAGCCCACCATCGCCCAACTCCACGGCGCCGTGGCCGGTGCGGGCATGAGCCTTGCCATGGCCACGGATCTCGCCCTGGCGGCGGACAGCACGCGCTTCAACCTGGCCTACGTCAACATCGGCGCCGTGCCGGACTGCTCCGGCTCCTGGAGCCTGCCGCGGCTTGTGGGCGTCCGCCGCGCGCTGGAGATCGCCCTGCTGTCAGAGACCATCGACGCCCACGAAGCGAAAGCGCTGGGGCTGGTCAATCGGGTGGTACCCGCCGGCGATCTCGCCAGTGAAACCCGGCAACTGGCACGGCGCCTGGCAGCGGGACCACCTGTGGCACAGGCCCGCATCAAGCACCTGCTCCGCGCCAGCCTGGACAATGACCTGTCGCAACAGCTCGACGCCGAGGAACAGGCCTTCAAGGACTGCGCCGCCACCCGCGACTTCCGCGATGCGGTGAGCGCATTCCTGCGCCGGGAGAAACCCGTTTTCCGAGGGCGCTGACCCGTCCCCGCCCGGCCCGGACTGTCACCCCCGGTAACGACCGTGTTCCTCTCTGTAACACTCGGTCGAGAACGCACCGGCACGGAGGCGACGCACGGTTCTTTAGACGCCATAATGGTTTGAGATGCTGCCCGGACCCACCGGCGGGGCAAACAGAACAACAGGCGAGGAGAAACGATGCCGAAACGCATCCTGATCGTCGACGACGAGCCCAACATCGTGCTGTCCCTGGAGTTCCTGATGAAGAAGAACGGGTACGACGTGGAGACCGCCACGGACGGTGATCAGGCCATCGCCGCCGTGGAACAGCAGAAGCCTGACCTGATGCTGCTGGACGTCATGATGCCACGCAAGGACGGTTATCAGGTCTGCCAGGTGCTGCGGGAGCGTGAGGATTTCAACGATGTGCGTATCGTCATGTTGACGGCCAAGGGCCGGGACGTGGAACGAGAGAAAGGGCTTTCTCTGGGCGCGGACGACTACATCACCAAGCCCTTCTCTACCCAGGACGTGGTGGACAAGGTCAGCGAGTTACTGGGACAGCCGTGAACGATGTCCGGGACTGACAAGCGTAACACCATCGCTGCCGGCCCACGCCGCAGCGAGCGGCTTATCGCCCTGTTCATTGTCGCATTCCTGCTGTTCAACTACCCACTGCTGTCGCTGTTTGCCGGTGATACGCTGGTGTTCGGCATCCCCCTGCTCTATCTCTACCTGTTCGTAACCTGGGGGGTGGTGATCGGCCTCACCGGCTGGATTCTCGGGCGCAGGTCCAGGGGATGACCGTCATGCCGGAGTGGCTGATCATCATCACGCCGTTCCTCTACCTGGGCCTGCTGTTCGCCATCGCCTACGCCGCGGACAAGCGCGCCGACAGCGGCCGGTCGCTGGTCAACAACCCCTACGTCTACACGCTGTCCATCGCCGTATACTGCACGGCCTGGACGTTCTACGGCAGCGTCGGCCGCGCCGCCGAGGACGGCATGAGCTTCCTCACCATCTACCTCGGCCCCACGCTCATGGCCATCCTCTGGTGGCTGGTGCTGCGCAAGATGATCCGCATCGCCAAGCAGCACCGCATCACGTCCATCGCCGACATGATCGCGTCGCGCTACGGCAAGAGCATGCTGCTGGGCGGCCTCGCCACCTTCATCGCCGTTGTCGGCATCACTCCCTACATCGCCCTGCAGCTCAAGGCGGTGTCGGCGAGTTTTGATGTGCTGCTGACGTTCCCCGACGGCACCGACATGGCCACGGGCGGCGGGCTCATCGGCGACAAGGCGTTCTGGGTGGCCTCGCTGCTGGCGGTGTTCACGATTCTGTTCGGCACCCGCAACATCGATGCCACCGAGCGCCTGGAGGGCATGGTGGTGGCAGTGGCGTTCGAGTCCATTGTCAAGCTTCTGGCGTTCCTGGCGGTGGGTTTCTTCGTCACCTTCATGCTTTTCCAGGGCCCGGCGGAGATCGTCAATCAGGTCCGCGAACAGGAAGCCCTGCGGGAACTGCTGGACTTCCGCCACTCCGCCGGGGGATATGGCAGCTGGCTGGCACTCACCCTGCTGTCCATGGCGGCCATCATGTTCCTGCCGCGGCAGTTCCAGGTCACGGTGGTGGAGAACGTCAACGAGGACCATCTGCGTACGGCGGCCTGGCTGTTCCCGCTGTACCTGCTGCTGATCAACGTGTTCGTCCTGCCCATTGCGCTGGCCGGACTGCTGTACTTCGGCGACGGCTCCGTAGACCCGGACAACTTCGTCCTCGCCCTGCCCCTGGCCGAGGGTAACGAACTGCTGGCCATGTTCGTCTACCTGGGCGGCTTTTCCGCGGCCACCGGCATGGTCATCGTGGCCACCATCGCGCTAGCCATCATGGTCAGCAATGACCTGGTCATGCCGGCATTGCTGCGCATGCGCCACCTGCCGGTGATCGAACGCATCGGCCTGCGGCGGCTGATCATCTACGTCCGGCGGGTGATCATCGTGGGCATCGTGCTGCTGGGCTACGCCTACTTCCGGCTCATCGCCGAAACCTACGCTCTCGTGAGCATCGGCCTGATCTCCTTTGTCGCGGTGGCGCAGTTCGCACCGGCGATCCTGCTCGGGATGTACTGGAAGGGGGCGAGCCGCCAGGGCGCCATCACCGGCCTGGTGCTTGGCTTTCTGATCTGGTTCTACACCCTGTTCGCGCCGTCCCTCGCCGACCCGGGCTGGCTGCCCAGCGGCCCCCTGGAGAACGGGCCCTTCGGTATCGCATGGCTGCACCCCTACGCGCTTTTCGGCCTGGAGGATCTGGGGCCGATCACCCATGCCCTGTTCTGGAGCATGCTCGGCAACATCGGCGGGCTGGTCCTGGTCTCATTGATGACGCGTCAGAGCGATATCGAGCGCATTCAGGCAACACTGTTCGTGGACGTATTCCTGCGCTCGGAACAGGACACCCGCTTCTGGCAGGGTAATGCCTCCATCGGCGACGTGGAGGCGCTACTGGCGCGGTTCATCGGCGAGGAGCGGGCGGCGGAAGCACTGGCCCCCTATCTGCCACGCCACGGCGATCCCTCGGAGGCAGCCACGCGCCAGGCACCGCCGGAGCTGGTCAACCACGCCGAGCGCCTGCTGTCGGGCACCATCGGCTCCGCCTCGGCGCGGGTGATGGTGTCCTCCATCGTCAAGGGCGAGGCACTGACCTTCGAAGGGGTCATGGAGATCCTCGACGCCACATCCCAGGCCATCGAGTACAGCCAGCGGCTGGAGCAGAAATCCCGCCAGCTGGAGCAGGCCACCCAAGAGCTGCGCGCCGCCAACGAACGGCTCAAGGAGCTGGATCAGCTCAAGGACGAATTCGTTTCCATGGTCAGCCACGAGCTGCGCACCCCGCTGACCTCCATCCGCGCCTTCGGCGAGATCCTGCTGAACAACCCGGACATGGAGGACGAGCAACGTCGCGAATTCCTGGAAGTCGTGGTCCGCGAGAGCGAGCGGCTGACTCGGCTGATCAACCAGGTGCTGGATCTCTCCAAGATCGAGAGCGGCTGGAGCGAGTGGCAGCTGCGCAGCCTGGACCTGCGCGGAGTGCTCCAGGAAGGCATTGCCGCGACGTCACAGCTTTTCCAGGAGCGGGAGCTGCCGCTGGAGGAGGATCTGCCCGATGAACCCTGCGTCGTGAAGGGCGATGGCGACCGCCTGATCCAGCTGGTGATCAACCTGTTGTCCAATGCAGTGAAGTTCTCGGAACCCGGCCAGGGCCCGGTGATGGTCGCGTTGAAGCCGTCGGGCTCATTCCTGGAACTACGCGTCACCGACTCCGGGCCGGGCATCCCCGAGCACGAACGCGAACGTGTCTTCGACAAGTTTCACCAGATCAATGACCAGCAGGCCGGCAAACCCAAGGGCAGCGGCCTGGGACTCGCCATCTGCAAGCGCATCGCGGACCTCCATTGGGGTACCATCCACGCCGAGAACAGCGAGCATGCCGGTGCCACCTTCGTGGTCCGGCTGCCACAGGCCGGCGGGGAACACTGCGATGTCACATGAAACCAGGGAATCCGGGCGCCACGGCGCCATCGCCGATAATGGCTTCCGCTCACCCTGGTGGCTCCGCAGCGGACACGCCCAGACCATGTGGGCCGGTGGGCTTCGCCGTGGCCCCGATGTTTCCCTGGAACGGGAAGCACTGCCGCTGCAGGATGGCGACCACCTGCAACTGTTCTGGGGAGCACCCGCGCAAGGCCCGGCGGTCATCGTGCTGCACGGCCTCGGCGGTTCCGCCGAATCACCGTATGTGCGGGGGCTCTTACGGGAGCTGCAGACGCGGGGTTTTCAGGCTGTCGTGATGCAGTTCCGCGGGGCTGGCGAGCATCTCAATGCGGGGCCGCGGTTTTTCCATGCCGGCGCCGTGGAGGACGTGGAGGCCACGGTGAGCCATGTGCGCCAACGCCTGCCCGGGCGCCGGACGGCCATGGTGGGTTTTTCCATGGGTGGCATCATGACGCTGAACTGGCTGGGTGCTGCCGGGGGCCGCGCCGGATTGGACGCTGCGATCACCATCTCCACACCGTTGGCCCTGGCCGAATGCGCTGATTACCTCGGCTCCGGATTCCGTCGCGTCTACGACCGCCACCTGGTCCGTGGTCTGCGTCAGTTGGTCCAACGGAAGCTCGCCCAGCAGGCACTGCCGGTCGACCCGACAGCGCTGCGGCGGGCGCGCAGCCTGCGGGAGTTTGATGATCGTATTACCGGGCCACTGCACGGATTCCGTGATGCGGCGGACTATTACAGCCGCTGTTCACCAACCCGGATCCTGGGTGCGATCCAGGTCCCAACGCGCATCATCCACGCGCTGGATGACCCGTTCATCCCCGCATCGTCGTTGCCATCAGTGCGGGAGCTGTCGCCGGAAGTCCGCATGGAGGTGAGTGAGCGGGGCGGGCACGTCGGTTTCGTCGCCGGATCGGGACCGGCACGGCCCCACTACTGGCTGGACACTGCAATCGCCGGGCGGCTGGAGTCGATGCTCGGCTCCGGGAACACAAGCGGTACCCCGGACACAAGAAGACCCCCGGACGGAGGCCTTCTCGAATCGGCCGGTTAGAATCCCGGCCAGGGGGCGTCGGGCTCAGCCGACGGGAACCACGTCATCGGCCTGCAGGCCTTTCTGACCCTTCACGACACCGAATTCCACCTGCTGACCGTCTTCCAGTGTCCGGTAGCCGGTGCCGCGGATGGCACGGAAGTGCACGAACACGTCATCCCCGGCCTCACGGGCAATGAAACCGTAGCCCTTGGCCGCGTCAAACCACTTCACCGTACCCGTTTCTCGTTCTTCCATTACTTGCAACCTCTGCATCACATAATCACGAATCACGGCACCGGGGCACCGCGTTACCACTCTGGGAAATCAGGGAAGCCCGACACCAAAGCATTTCCGATGGTACGCCCGGCACCGGGGCCGCGCAACACGGCCGTTGCGGCGAGACGTGACCACAAAAAACCCCGCCGGCGGCGGGGTCTCGGGGATCTACGGCGGTGTTCAGCGTCAGCCGGCGTCGGCTTCGTCCACCGCTTTCATGCTCAAGCGCACACGCCCCTGGCGATCGACTTCCAGCACCTTGACCTTGACCACATCCCCCTCGCTGAGCTCGTCGGACACCTGGGTCACGCGCTCGTTGGAGATCTGGGAGATGTGCACCAGGCCGTCCTTGCCCGGCAGGATGCTGACGAAGGCGCCGAAATCCATGAGTTTGACCACACGACCTTCGTAGACCTTCCCCACTTCGATGTCGGAAGTCAGTTCCTCGACGCGCCGCTTGGCCTCCTCGCCGGCGGCCTTGTCCACCGAGGCAATGGTCACCACGCCCTCGTCGGAGATGTCGATGTTGGCACCGGTCTCCTCGGTGAGCTGGCGGATGGTGGAGCCGCCCTTGCCGATGACGTCCCGGATGCGCTCGGGATCGATACGCATGGTGAGCAGACGTGGCGCATATTCGGACATGTCCGAACGCGGCTCGCCGATCACCTTTTTCATCTCGCCCAGGATGTGCATCCGGCCGCTGTTCGCCTGCTCCAGGGCCTTCTCCATGATCTCGCGGGTGATGCCGTTGATCTTGATGTCCATCTGCAAGGCAGTGACACCATTGTCGGTGCCGGCCACCTTGAAATCCATGTCGCCCAGGTGATCCTCGTCACCAAGGATGTCCGAGAGCACTGCGAAGTCATCGCCTTCCTTGATCAGGCCCATGGCAATACCTGCCACCGGCGCTTTCACCGGCACACCGGCATCCATCAGCGACAGGCTGGTACCACACACGGTGGCCATGGAACTGGAGCCGTTGGACTCGGTGATCTCGGACACCACGCGAATGACGTAGGGGCACTCTTCGGCGGACGGCATCACCGCCTGCACGCCCCGCTTGGCCAACTTGCCGTGACCGATTTCGCGGCGCTTGGGCCCACCCATGAAGCCGGTCTCGCCAACGCAGTAAGGCGGGAAGTTGTAGTGCAGCATGAAGGGCTCTTTGCGCTCGCCTTCGATGGCATCGACGATCTGCGCGTCCCGACCGGTGCCCAGGGTGGTGACCACCACGGCCTGGGTTTCGCCACGGGTGAAGATGGACGAGCCGTGGGTGCGCGGCAGCGTCCCCACCTCGATGTCGATGGACCGCACCGTCTGGTTGTCTCGACCATCGATGCGGGGCTGTCCTTCGATGATGCGCCCGCGCACGATCTTCTTCTCGATGCCCTTGAAGGCACCGACCACGTCCTGCTTCGTCGGGCCACCTTCCTCGTCTTCCGAGGCAAAGGCGTCGACGGCCTGGTCCCGCAGGGCGTTGACCTTTTCATTGCGCTCCGTCTTCTCGGCGACGCTGTAGGCTTCGCGCAACGGGGCCTCGAACTGCGTCCTGACCTTCTCGGCCAGCGTTTCGTCCTTGGGTGCCGGCTGCCAGTCCCAGCGCGGTTTGCCGGCTTCGGCGGCCAGCTCGTTGATGCAGCTGATGGCCTTCTGCATCTGCTCGTGCCCGAACAGTACGGCGTCAAGCATGACCTTCTCGGGCAGCTCACTGGCTTCGGACTCGACCATCAGCACGGCATCCTTGGTGCCGGCGACCACGAGGTCCAGGTCCGACTCTTCCAGGCTGGAGAAGCCGGGGTTAAGCAGGTATTCGCCATCCTTGTAGCCGACGCGTGCCGCGCCGATCGGGCCGTCGAAGGGAATCCCGGAGATGGCCAGGGCCGCAGAGGTGCCGATCAGGGCCGGAATGTCCGGGTCCACGTCCGGGTTCATGGAGATCACCGTGGCGATCACCTGCACCTCGTTGTAGAACCCTTCGGGAAAGAGTGGACGGATCGGCCGATCGATCAGGCGGCAGGTAAGCGTTTCCTTCTCGGAGGGGCGCCCCTCGCGCTTGAAGAAACCGCCCGGGATCTTGCCGGCGGCGTAGGTGCGTTCCTGGTAGTTCACCGTGAGCGGCAGGAAGTCCCGCTGCGCGCCGGACTCGTTCTTGCTCACCACGGTCACCAGGACCACGGTATCGGCCATATTCACCAGCACCGCGCCAGTGGCCTGCCGGGCAATGGCACCGGTTTCAAGGGAGACCGTGTGTTCGCCGTACTGGAAAGACTTCTTTACTGATTCCACAGCGACTGATCCTCTGCCTGCGGGAAAATGGCGCCGGCGCCTTACTTGCGCAGACCGAGCTTGGCCACGATCGCCTGATAGCGCTCGCGATCCTTACGATTCAGATAGTCGAGCAGCTTGCGACGCTGGTTCACCAGCTTCAGCAGACCCCGGCGGGAGTGGTGATCCTGCTTGTGATCCGCGAAGTGCTGGGTGAGGTGGGCGATGCGGTGAGTAAGCAGCGCGATCTGGACTTCCGGGGAACCGGTATCCCCTTCCGAGCGCTTGTGCTCGTTCACGATCTCCGATTTCTTTTCGGCCGTCAGCGACATCAAATGACTCCTGGTATTCCGTCCACTTTCCTGAAGGGCCGCTATTGTAGCGGCGCACCTGCGGGGCGACAAGCTAAACACGCCTGACTCCCGGAATTTTCCTAATTTACGGCCATGAGCCGCCGCGGCGCCACCCGGCCGTCATCCAGCATCACGCCCATACCCAGAAAACCGTCCGGTCCGAACAGCCGCAGCCACTCCGCGTCCGGCGCCCGGGGCACGAACACCGCCTGGCCGAGACGCAGAAAGTGGGCACTGTCGGCGTCCAGAGTGACCCTGGGCCAGTCTACCAGCCCGGTTTCAGATGGCAGCAGCAGTTCGTCCAGCGCACCGAAGCCCTGTTCTGCGGCGGCCTCGACCTGTTCCATGGTCACCATTGGCTGGCCGGTGAAGGGGCCGAGGCCAGTACGGCGCAGCACCGTCACATGGGCACCGCACCCCAGAGCCTCGCCGATCTCCTCTGCCAGCGTGCGCACATAGGTGCCCTTGGAGCAGTGTACGTCCAGGGTGAGCTCTGCCTGTCCGAGCTCGACCAGCGCCAGGGCCCGAACCCGGATCCGACGGGCCTTGCGCTCGACCTCTTCACCGCGACGGGCGATGCGGTAGAGGCGCTCGCCGTGATGCTTCACCGCCGAGTACATGGGCGGTACCTGTTCCTGCTCACCCAGAAAACGCTGCAGCACGTCTCCGACAGTGGCTTCGTCCAGTGCCGGCACCGGGCGCTCACGCAGGAGTTCGCCCTCGGCATCCGCGGTGTTGGTGGTCTGCCCGAGCCGGCAGCGCACGCGGTAGTGCTTGTCCGCATCCAGCAGGAAACCGGAAATCTTGGTGGCCTCACCGAAACACAGCGGCAGGAGACCGGTGGCCAGGGGGTCCAGGCTGCCGGTATGCCCGGCCTTGCGGGCGCTGAACAGCCACTTCACGCGTTGCAGCACCTTGTTGGACGTGCCGCCGGCGGGCTTGTCCAGCAGCAGAATGCCGTTCACCTTGCGTCGCTGATGTCGTGCTGCCACGGGTGTCCGGTGTCACTCGTTGTTGCCACGCTCGGCGTCTTCGTCCACCGCGCGATCGATGAGATTGGTCAGATGGGCGCCGCGATCAAAGGACGGGTCGCGGATGAACCTCATGGCTGGAACGGTCCGCAGCCGCACCCTGCGCGCCAGCTCCCGGCGCAGGAAACCCGCGGCATTGTTCAGCACCGATGCCGCCTCCTCACTGGCGGCGGCATCGGCGCCCAGCACGGTCATGTACACCTTCGCGTGCGCCAGGTCTCGTCCAACCTGGACGCCGGAGACGGTCACCGAGCCCACGCGGGGATCCCGGATTTCATCGCGGATGGTTTCCGCCAGCTCTCGCTGGAGCTGCTCTGCAACACGCCGGGTACGGGGAGTTTCCTTCGCCATGTCTATCCCGTCCGCCTCACAGCGAGCGAGCCACCTCGTAGCGCTCGAAGCACTCGATCTGGTCGCCCACCTTGACGTCGTTGTAGTTCTTCACCCCGATACCACATTCGGTGCCGGAGCGGACTTCGCTGACGTCGTCCTTGTAGCGGCGCAACGACTCCAGCTGACCTTCGTAGATCACCACGTTGTCCCGCAGCACGCGGATCGGGCAGCGGCGACGCACCACGCCTTCCTCCACAAGGCAGCCGGCAATGGCCCCCAGCTTGGAGGATTTGAACACGTCCTGCACCGCGGCAAGACCGATAATCTCTTCCTTGACCTCCGGCTCAAGCATGCCGCTGATGGCCTTCTTGACCTCGTCGATGGCCTCGTAGATGACGCTGTAGTAGTGCACATCCACTTCGTGTTCACGGATCAGCTTGCGCGCCGCTGCGTCGGCGCGGACGTTGAAGCCGATCAGAATGGCACTGGAGGCGATGGCCAGGTTCACGTCGGATTCGTTGATGCCGCCAACGCCGGTCTGGATCACGTGGACCTTGACCTCGTCGTTGGAGAGATCGGTCAGCGACTGGCTCAGCGCTTCGGCGCTGCCCTGCACGTCCGCCTTCAGCAGGATGTTGACCTGATTGACTTCGTCGGACTTCATCTGGCTGAAGAGCTCGTCCATGCGCGCGGCCTTCTGCTGCTGAAGCCGCTTCTCGCGCTGACGCTCCTGGCGCATTTCGGCCACTTCCCGGGCCTTGCGCTCGTCTTTCAGCACCATGACATCATCGCCGGAGTTGGGCAGGCCGGACAGCCCCAGCACCACCACCGGAATGGACGGTCCGGCCTTGTCCACCTGGCGGCCGTTCTCGTCGAGCATGGCGCGCACGCGGCCATACTCCACTCCCGAGAGAATGACGTCCCCCTTGTGCAGTTCGCCGTTCTGGACCAGTACCGTGGCCACCGGGCCGCGGCCCTTGTCCAGGCTGGACTCGACCACGATGCCGGTGGCTGCGCAATCCACCACCGCCTGCAACTCCAGCAACTCGGCCTGCAGGATAATGGCTTCCAGAAGTTCTTCCAGGCCCTCACCGGTTTTGGCAGAGACGTGGACGAACTGGGTATCGCCACCCCACTCCTCGGAGATGACCTCGTACTTGGAGAGTTCCTGCTTGACCCGGTCCGGATCCGCATCCGCCTTGTCCATCTTGTTCACTGCGACAACGATGGGGACGCCAGCCTCGCGTGCGTGCTTGATCGCCTCCTCGGTCTGCGGCATGACCCCGTCGTCGGCGGCCACCACCAGCACCACCACATCGGTGAGCTGAGCGCCACGGGCGCGCATGGCGGTGAATGCCTGGTGCCCCGGGGTATCCAGAAAGGTCACGGTGCCGCGTTCCGTGGTGGCGTGATAGGCACCGATGTGCTGAGTAATCCCGCCTGCCTCGGAATCGGCCACCTTGGCGCGACGGATGAAGTCCAGCACCGAGGTCTTGCCATGGTCCACGTGGCCCATGATGGTGACCACCGGCGGCCGTGGCCGCTTCTCGCCCTCGGGCTCGGCAGCCTCGCTGACCACCTCTTCCTCCAGGGCGTACTCGTTGACGATGCGGGGCTTGTGGCCCAGTTCTTCCACCAGCAGCACGGCGGTTTCCTGATCCACCGCCTGGTTGATGGTGGCCATCACGCCCTGCTTCATCATCTCCTTGATAAGCACCGGCGCCTTGACACTCATGCGCTGGGCCAGTTCACCGACGGTGATGGACTCCGGGATTTCCACCTCGCGCACCACCGGTGCGGTGGGCTTCTCGAAACCGTGTTGCAACGAGCTGGCGGCTCCGCTGCCACGCTCCTTGCGCTTGCCACGCTTGCCGGCGGAGCGCCCCGGGGACACATGCAACTCGTCACGCCCCTCGCGGCCCTTGCGCCCCTTGCCCTTGCGCCCCTTGTCCTCGTCATCGTCCCGGGTGCGCTCCTTGGCCTTGGCCTTCTTGCGCTTGGCTGAGCTTGTGGACTCGGCTTCCAGGGTCGCGGGATCGGCCACCGGCGGCTCCTCCTTGGGCGCAGGATCGGCGGGAGCTTCTCCCGCGGGCGCCGCTTCGGCATCCTCGCCCTGCTGTTCGGGAGCTGCGCCAGCCGATTCCGGCTCTGCTGCCTCAGCGCCGGCTTCAGTTGCTTCGCCGGTGGTCATCTCTTCGGCCGCCGTGGATGCAGGCGCCACTGTTTCCTCAGCGGTTTCCTCAACGGTCGGCTTCTGCGTCGCAGCTACGGCCTGCTCCTCGGCTTCGCGCTGCGCGCGCTCCTCTTCAGCTTGACGCGCCTCCTCGGCCTCGCGCTGCTCCGCCTCGAGGCGCTCACGCTGGGCTTCGATATCCTCGCGCTTGACGTAGGTGCGTTTCTTGCGCACTTCCACGTTCACGGTCCGCGAACCGGCACTGCCACGGGCGCCACGCGCACCGCCACCGCCGGTCGGAAGCTTGATCTGACTGGTACTCTTGCGGCGCAGCGTCACCTTGCGTGGACCGGACTCCTCCGGTTCGCCGCCGCCGCGGGATTTTTGCAGATAGGTCAGCAGGGCCGCCTTGTCGTCATCCGTGAGCACGGACTCCGCATCGGTCACCTCGACACCTGCCTCGCTGAGCTGCGACAGCAGCCGCTCCACCGGTGTACCGACCGTTTCCGCAAATTGCTTGACTGTCACTTCCGACATGCGTTTCTCCCCGAATCCTGGTCATCGATCACGACGGCCTGCGGCCGCTCCCCGCGCAGGGCGCTGCTGGCGCCCACACCACGGATCAGGATTCCTTCTGCTCCTGCTCGGCGAACCACGGTTCGCGAGCCTTCATGATGAGTGCCGCCGCGCGCTCGGCATCTATACCGGTGGCATCGACCACGTCATCCACCGCCTGTTCCGCCAGTTCCTCCATGGTGGCCACACCGGCTCCGGCAAGCTGCCGCGCCAGGTCGTCGTCCATGCCCTCCATGGTCAGCAGGTCATCGCTGGGTTCGCTGCTGCCGTCGCTCCCGGACGCGATCATCTGGGTCAGCAGAGCATCGCGGGCCCTGGAGCGCAGTTCCTCGACGATATCCTCGTCGAATTCCTCCATTTCCAGCATTTCCGAGGCGGGCACGTAGGCCACCTCCTCGATGCTGGAGAAACCCTCCTGCACCAGGATACCGGCCACCTCTTCATCCACACCGAGGGTCTCGATAAACGTGTCCAGCACCTTTTGCGCCTCTTCCTGGCTCTTGGCCTGGGCGTCCTCGCTGGTCATGACGTTGAGCTCCCAGCCAGTGAGTTCACTGGCCAGGCGCACGTTCTGACCGCCGCGACCGATGGCCTGGGAGAGCTGGTCATCCGCCACGGCCACGTCCATGCTGCCGGAGTCCTCATCCACGACGATGGACTGAACTTCCGCCGGCGCCATGGCGTTGATCACGAACTGCGCGGGATTCTCGTCCCAGAGGATGATGTCGATACGCTCGCCGGAGAGTTCGTTGGACACCGCCTGGACCCGCGAGCCGCGCATGCCGACGCAGGCGCCCACCGGATCGATGCGCGGGTCGTTGGAGCGCACCGCGATCTTGGCGCGCAGGCCCGGGTCGCGGGCGGCGCCGAGGATGTCGATCAGCTCCTGCCCGACTTCCGGCACCTCCAACTCGAAGAGCTCGATGAGGAACTGCGGCGCAGTGCGCGAGACGAACAACTGCGGACCGCGGGCATCCGGGCGCACCTCCTTGAGGTAACCACGCACGCGGTCGCCGGCACGGAAAGCTTCTCGCGGGATCATCTCCTCGCGGGGGATCAACGCCTCGGCATTACTGCCCAGATCCATGATCACATTGCCGCGCTCGGCCTTCTTGACCACGCCGGTGAGCAACTCGCCGACCCGGTCCTGGTAGGCCTCCACCACCTTGGCCCGCTCAGCCTCGCGGACCTTCTGCACGATGACCTGCTTGGCCGTTTGCGCGGCGATGCGCCCGAAGGCCACCGATTCCATGGGTTCCTCGACGAAGTCGCCCACCTGCAGCGAGGGATCCCGCTGCTGCGCTTCGGACAGGCGAATCACCTGGTCCGGATACTCCACTTCGGCATCGTCCTCCACCACCTGCCAGCGGCGGAAGGTGCTGTACTCGCCCGAGCGGCGATCCACGTCCACACGCACGTCGATCTCGCCGGGATGGCGCTTCTTCGTGGCGGAGGCCAGGGCCGCCTCAACGGCTTCGACAATGACGTCGCGATCGACGCCCTTCTCGTTGGACATGGCCTCAACGACCAGCAGAACCTCTTTGCTCATGCTTGCGACTCCACGCCCGGCGGACGGCATCCGCCCGCCGGGTTGTCAGACATCCGGAACCAGATTTGCCCTGTCGATACGGTCGAGCGGCACCGCGTACTCGGCACCCTCTTCCTCGATCAGTACATGGCCATCCTGCACGCCGCGCAGGATGCCCCGAAACTTACGCCGCCCGTCCCACAGGCCGGTCAGCCTTATTCTTGCTTCGACACCGGCGAAGCGCTCGAAATCCGCGGCCTTGAACAGCGGCCGATCCAGCCCCGGCGAGGAAATCTCAAGCCGATAGGCGCCCTGAATCGGATCTTCCACATCCAGCAGACCACTGATCTGGTGGGACACGAGCTCGCAATCTTCCAGCGTGACACCGGCGGCGGAATCAATGTAAATCCGCAGTAGACCTTCGCTCTTGTTGGGCCGGTACTCCAAACCCACCAGTTCATACCCCAGGGACGTCACCGCGGGCTCGGCCATGGCCGTCAGCTTGTCGTGGATTCCGTCCATGTTCCGTCCATACAAATAAAAAATGGGCCCCGAGGCCCATCCGTCTCTCAGCGAGCGGTGCCAACGTTCGCGCACCACCCGCTGGGTTGCGTACTCCGCCCCCGGAACACGGCAGGCGCCCCGCCGACAAAAAAAGGCCGATGCCGGCCCCTTAAAGTTTGTCTTTACCGAGGTAACGTCGCTCGAGCCGCGAGCGGGCCTCATACCCGTCGATCCGCGACGTTTCGAGGCCGGGAAGATACACCTCAAGTCACCGTGCGGTCAAGCAAAACCGCCGCCCTCAGCGGGTGGCGGCCGTGCCTCGATGGCAGCTCAGCCCGTCCGTATCAGTGCCTGTGTGCGTCGCTCGTCTGCCCACCAGGCGAGCCCCAGGGAGACAACGGTCAACGCGGTGGCCGAGGCAATGATCAACATCACCATCTGCGGCCCTGTCACGGCGCCCTCGAAGTAGCGGACCGTCGCCTCGTTCGGCGCCAGGGTGACGCCGTACATGCCGGTGTAGTGCAGGGCACACACCGCCAGCCCCATGATTGGCGCGCTCAGATACCGCAGGGCACCCCGGGTATCCCGGATGAAGTACAGCGCCGCCGCCGAGGCCACCATGCCGATCATCACCGATGCCACCAGCGGCCCCTGGGCCATGTGCATGTCGGCGGCCATACGCATGCCAGCCATGCCCAGGTAGTGCATGCCGGCGATCCCGAGCCCCATGCCCGCACCGGCAATCCCGAGGGCGATCTTCGATTGCGCCCAGGTATAGGCCACCCAGAGACCGACGGCGAAGGCGATCACCGGCGGCACCACGGACAGCACCGTGATCAGGGTATCGTAAGTAATGGCAATGCCCGGCTGATACGCCACCATGCCAACGAAGTGCATGGACCATACAGCGAAAAAGCCAAGCACCACCGCAGAAAGCAGCAACCAGCCGATGCGGATCCCTCCCGCCTCGGTCGGGATGTTGCGCGAGACCAGCAGTCCCGTGAGCGCACCGAGCATCGACAGCCCATAAGACAGGGCCACCAACCCCAGATGAAACTCGGACAGCATTTCCGACATGCACCACCTCCAATCGAACCGCCTGCGGCGCCACTGGGCCCCAGGAACACGTCTGCAGGAAAACCGAAAGCGGCCTGAGGGGGTGACAGGACGACCCCGGACACTGACCGACGCGCGTACGTTGACGTCGCGTGTCGGTCAGTGTCCGGGGTCAAAGGAAATGGATCTGTGAAACCATGCACAAACTAATGCATCGGGACTGTACAAGCATGCATCCAGGATGCATCTATTGCACCTGCGTGGACCAAAGGTCGCTGGGTCCGTGGCGCCCAAGCACTTCCTCCACCTCCCGATAGCTGGCTTCCGGGATCATAACCTTGACCTGCATGTGGTCCCGATCAAGAAAAAGCTTTTCCTGCTCGAAACCGTCGGCGACGAGTTCATCGAAGACATTCTCGGCGGCGCCAACGGTGGGATAGACAGCGGTGACTGCTTTCACCATTGTGACCTCCCGGGCCGTCATCAACCGACCCTGGTTGCCGTTGGTTGACGGATACTGACTCTGGGCCCGCCCGCACAGGAAGGCAGTCCCTGGATCAGTATAGCTCACCGATCAGGGAACACTGAACGATTCCGGAGAGTTACAGAACACGAACCACTGGAACTCAGGCGTGAGCGCCCCGCTCCCCGACGATCTCGCGCAGGGCGCCCACGAGTACCGCCGGCTCCTGCGCTCCGGACACCAGGTACTGCCCCTGGATGACGAATCCCGGAACGCCGGATATGCCGGCTCGCTTGTAGTAGTCCTCCTCCCGGCGTACCTCCTCGTCATAATCGCCGTCGGCAAGCACCCTCGCGGCCTCGTCCCGTGGCAAACCGGCCTGCTCCGCCGCTTGCCGAAGCACAGCGGGATCCGACGGGTTCAGGGCATGGCCGAAGTACGCCTCGAACAGGGCAAGGCTGAGCTCGGTCTGCCGGTCGTGCTGTCCGGCCCACGCCAGCAGACGGTGGGCATCGAAGGTGTTATGAGCGCGCCGCTGGTGGGCTCCGGCGAAGTTCAGCCCCAGCTCGTGCGCGGCGTCCACGATCTGTTGCTGCGCCGCCTCCATCTCCTGGGCGCTACGCCCGTATTTGCGGGTGAGGTGCTCGAGAATGGGCTCGCCTTCCGGCGGCATCTCAGGATTCAGCTGGAACGGTCGCCAGCGCAGGGAGAGCGCGATCTCTCCGTCCAGCTCCGCCATGGCCTGTTCCAGGCGCTTGTAGCCAATGGCGCACCAGGGGCAGGCCACATCGGAGACGATATCGATATCCAGTTTTTTCATGCGCTCATACTACGCCCATGCGACCCGGCAGTGTCCACGACGGGGCCAGCAGTTACACGCTGAAGGACGGTGTCAGCAGTGCCAGGCGCGCACGGCTGTCACGATGGCGGCGAGGCGATCGTCGTCGTAACGTTCGTCGGTCTGCAGACGCCCCCAGACCACGCCCGGCCAGCAGGCGTCGCCCCGGTGGCGACCGATAACATGCAGGTGCAACTGCGGGACGAGATTACCGATGCTCGCCTGATTGATGCGGTCACAACGAAACCACGTTGACACGAAACGCGCCACGGCATCCGCTTCGTCGGCAAGCCGGTGGCGAATGGGGTATTCCAGTTCGTGAAGTTCCCCGGCTTCCACGCGGGGTACCAGAATGAACCAGGGCACGGCAGCATCACGGTGGAGCAGCAGCTCACTGCACTCCAGCGCCAGCAACCAGTGGCAGTCTCCCCGGAGTTGCGGATGAATACTGAACGATTCCGGCATGACCCTCCCCCGGCGTGAGACGCTAGTCCACTGGCTTCCCGCGCAGGGCCTTGGTGCGCCCCCGCTGTTTCTTCTCCTCGATACGGCGTTTCTTTGCGCCACGGGTGGGTCGCGTCGGTCGACGCGCCTTCACGGGCCGAACCGCATCCTCAATCAACACCCGCAACCGCTCCAGGGCGTCCTCGCGATTCTGTTCCAGAGTGCGATATTGCTGCGCCTTGATAACCACCACACCGTCCCTGGTGATGCGCTGGTCGCGCCGCGCCAGCAGACGATCCTTGTAGCTCGCGGGCAGGCTGGAACCGCGCACATCAAAACGCAGGTGGACCGCCGAGGATACCTTGTTCACGTTCTGACCGCCCGCTCCCTGGGCACGGACCTGGGTGGTCTCGATCTCCCCATCGGGCAGTTCAACACTATTCGAGATACGCAACATCGGGACATCACCCCGGCGACGGCACATTGCTGGTGGATCGGCAGCCAGCATAGCGCATCATGGCCGGCCATATGCTGATGCCATGAACCACGATCCCGATAGCTCTCCCGCCCAACGTGGCCCAGATCAGATCGGCTCCCACTTTGGGTTGTTGCACACGGACGCGGGGCATTCAACGGGGCGGTCGGATCACTACAGGTACCACCGACCGTAGTTGTGGGCTTCAGTCCAGCACGATCAACAGCACGCATGCGGCGGTGAGCCCGCCCATGGCGTGATTGAACCTTCGCCAGGCGTTCGCGGAACGCAGCAACCAGCCGATGGCCGTCCCGAATGCCGCCCACATGCCGATGGAAGGCAGATTCACCAGGGAGCAGGTCAGCGCCACGGCAACCGCAGACACCACGTAGGCGTCACCACTAAGGGTGAAGGCACTCACTGCGGAGATGGCCATGATCCAGGCCTTGGGATTGGCGAACTGAAAACCCGCCGCCTCCAGGAACGTGATGGGCTTGCCTTCGCCACCACCATGACCCTCCGGGTTGGCAGTGGCAATACGCCAGGCCAGATACAACAGGTAGGCGCTGCCCACCACCCGCAGTGTGGTCTGCAACGGCGGATAGGCCACGAATAACGCCCCCAACCCGGCCGCCACAGTGGCGATGAGCGCAAGAAAGCCGCAGGAGATCCCGAACATGTGCGGCAACGTGCGCCGGAAGCCGTAGTTGGCGCCCGAAGCCGTCAGCATGATGTTGTTCGGTCCCGGCGTCGCGGACATGACGAAGGCGAAGAGCATCACCGGCAGGAAGAATCCCTGAAAGTCGAGTTCACCCATAAAAACGTCCAATTGCTATTGTATGGATACAATATACGCCAAACATCGTATAAAAATGTTTATTTTCAGTGACTTTAATGGTTAAATTCGAAGACACCGAATGCAATGATTTTTTTGTCACCATGACATTCTGGACACCAGAACTGGACGGATATCCGGGCCCGCGATACCGCGCCATCGCCGCTGCCATTGCGGATGCCGTTGCCGACGGCACCCTGCCGCCGGATGCCAAACTTCCGCCCCATCGCCACCTGGCCGACGCTCTCGGCGTGACGGTGGGCACGGTCACCCGCGGATACGGCGAAGCCGAGCGGCGCGGACTGGTGACAGGGCGTGTCGGCAGCGGCACCTACGTACTCGGCGAGAGCCCCTCCGGCGGCGGGCTTACGGACTTCAGCATCCCGGCCGCGGACGCGGATGCCAGCACCATCGACTTCGGTCTCGCCTTCCCGGTGCCGGCCCACCGGGAGGCGATGCTGGCGGACGCGCTTCGACGCCTGGCCGACGATCCCCTGGCGCTCCGCGACACCCTCTCCTACCAGCCCGAGCCGGGACTGCAACGGCATCGCGAGACGCTGGCGACCTGGCTCAGGGAAGATTGGGGCGTGGCACTGAAGGCCGGGGAGCTCCTGCTGACCGTGGGCGGGCTGCATGCGCTGCACCTGTCGCTGCAGGTACTCACGCGCCCCGGCGATGCCGTCGCCGCGGCCGGGCTGACCTACCCAGGCATGCTGGCGGCGGCGCGGCAACAGCAGCTGGAACTGCTGCCGCTGGCCACGGATGACCAGGGCATCGTGCCGGCGTCACTGGCCGAGCTGTGCAGGCAGCGCAGCGTGCGGGCCGCCTACTGCATGCCCAACCAGGACAACCCAACCACGGCTTGCATGGGAGAGACGCGCCGGCAGGACCTCCTGCATGTGGCCAGACACCACGGGGTCACCGTCATCGAGGACGACGTCCATCTGGTGGCCGGCGGCGAGCGCCCGCCCAATCTCGTGGACATGGCGCCGGACCACGTGCTCTACATCACCAGTTGCTCGAAAATACTCGCGGGCGGGCTTCGCGTGGGCCTTCTGCGGGCTCCCCGTCGACTCTGCCCGGCGCTGGCAGACGCGCTGCGTGGTCACTGCTGGATGGCACCATCGCTGAACGCTGAGCTGGCGTGCCGCTGGATCGAATCCGGTCTGGCCGACGAGCTTGCAAGCTGGCAACGCCAGGAGCTGGGCGCGCGCCAGGCGCTGGCGGCCGAGGTTCTCGCGGGCCTTCAGTTCCGCGCCCGCACCTACGGTTTCAACCTGTGGCTTGAACTCCCCAAGCCCTGGCGTGCCCAGGAACTGGCAGAGGCCTGCGCGAGCCGCGGCGTCCAGATCAAGACCGGCGAGCCCTTCGCGGTGGGCCGCCACCCGGCCCCGGAAGCGGTCCGGCTGGCGCTGTCGGCGCCGGCATCGCGGGACGCGGTCAGGCAAGGCCTGGAGATTGTCCGCGACACGCTGGCGGGCCAACCTGCCACGCCCGTCACCCTGTAACGAATGCCAGTAGCCGCGCCGACACCACCTCCGGCGCCTCCTGCTGCACCCAGTGCCCGGCACCATCGACCAGGTGGACAGCCTGCATGCGTGTACACACGCGCTCCTGCATGCGCTTGAACCGGCCCGGCATCTGGTAGACGCCCCAGTCCTGCCGTCCGGCGATAAAACACGACGGCACATCCAGCGTGCTGCCGGCGAACAGCTGCAACTCCCGACGGTTCTCCACCGCGGCGAACGCCCGGTACCACTGCAGACCACCCTGGAATCCGGTGTGCTCGAACGCCCGTGAATACACGGCAAGCTCCTCGTCTGGAAGCCATCCACAGGCGGCGATCTGCTGCTGCGTCGGCATTTCCGCGGCAGCCGTGGCGGCCATGCCCTTGTCCCGCTCCATGATGTAGTAGGTGGGCATCCGCGCCAGATCCGCGGCCCGTGACGACGGCAATGGCTCCGGCCGGTTGCCGGGCCAGTCGGCACTCTTGTGGTGGAAATAGGCGCGCAGGAAGGCGTGCACACCCTGGGGACAATGGAGCATGTCCGCCGCGGCCTCGCGGCCGCGGTAGTAGGCCTGGTAGTGCTTCCGGGGCGGCGTCAGTGCCGCCAGCGATTCATCCAGGTCCTCGCCGGCGGGAGCGGTACGCCCCTCCACCGGCGGAAACGGCGGCGGCCCGGCAAATGGCGCGCTCATCAGGGCGACGGAGCGGAACAGATCCGGCCTTGCCAGGCCGCAGTAGGCCGCCACAGTTGCCCCCATGTCGTGGCCGACAACGGCAGTCACCGCGGTATGCCCCAGGGCCTGTACCAACCCGATCACGTCGCGCGCCAGCGCTAGCACATAGTACTGCCGCAGATCCCCGTCATAGCGATCGTCCCAGCCGGTGGTCCAGCCATAGCCGCGCTGGTCCGGAGCGATGACATGGAACCCTTCCGCCGCCAGCGGCGGCATCACCTTGCGCCAGGTGAAGGCGAGCTCCGGGAAGCCGTGCAACAACACGATGCAGCCCCGCTCGGCGCCCGGCTTCCCGGCCTCCAGCAGGTGCATGCGCAGCCCATGGCCATTGTCGACCATGCGCGAACGGATGCCCCGCGGCAGCAACGCCGCTGGCATCCCCTGGGCACCGGGATCGCCCTCATGCATCGTCACGGTCGGGCTCCGTCGACCAGATACCGTTGCGCAGCAGTCCGGCAAGCAGTTCTGTGGCGGGGGCGTCCTCGCCCAGCTGTCGCAGCCGCGCCATGACCGCGCCACAGATCGCGTCCAGTTCCATGGGCCGCCCGTGCTCACGGTCTACCAACATGGAGGTCTTGATCGGGTCCAGGTCATGAATAAGCTGAAACATCTCGTCCACGTCGGCTCCGTCCAGCGTCACCCGATCCGCCCGGGCCGCAGCGGCCGCCTCGTGCATGAGCCGCCGGATTGTCACCACCATCTCCGGATTGCGCGTCAGGCGGCGACTGTCCCAGCCGGTGAGCGCCGAGATCGGGTTGAGGCCGTTATTGATGACCAGCTTGCGCCACAGCTCACGGCGAATGTCACTGGTCTCGATCACCGGTGTACCGGCCGCGTTCGCCGTCTGCACGAAGGTCGGCAGGATGTCCGTTGCCGGCCCGGCAACGGCCTCTTCCCGATTCGGCCAGGGCCCGGTCACAACCTGCCCGGCCCCGGTGGCCGTGATCCGGCCCGGCGCCTCCACGTGGGTACCGACACGCAGGGCAAGCCCGCCGATCACGGCATCCTGCCCCAGCACGGCAGCCAGTTCTCCTTCGTTGTCGACGCCGTTCTGCATGGACAACACCGGGACACGCCGACCGTAGCGCTGGAACCAGTCGTGCAGCGTCGCCGCGACGTCCCGTGTGGCAGCAGATTTCACCGCCAGCACCAACAGATCGAACTCCGCCGGATCGCCGGCGCAGAGGGCGGCCAGGTCGGTGGCGTCGACCCTGTGCCGGTAGTGAAACTCCGGGTGCTCCACCCGCAATCCTTGCTCCCGCAATTGCTCCAGGTGGCCTCCCCGCGCCACGAACGTGACCGGATTACCTGCTGCAAGCCAGCGCGCGCCGTAATATCCTCCGACGCCACCAGCACCAATGACGGCCATTCGCATGCCAGCAACCTCCCGCGATCCACCCACAACAGCGCCGCGTCGCCGCAAGATGATCGCAGCTTTCCCGTTGCCGCGACAGCTGATGAGCCCGAGGTTGACGAAGATCAAATCATCGCCTACCACGCTCGGGTTACGCTGCATCACGAGATTGGCCGGCGTCGGTGAGCTTCTGCCACGCTTCCACTACTCCAGATGAGGACCACAGCACATGGCGCCAGGGACAGCACAAACCAGCGCCACCCCGACGGCCGGGCAATTTCCGGCGCTGCAGGTCCGGGGCGTAGCCTGCCGGCGCGGTGGTGCCACGCTGTTCGCACCCTTGGATTTCGAGCTGACCGCCGGTGAACTGCTGTTCGTTCGCGGCCGCAACGGCCAGGGCAAGACAACACTGCTGCGCGCCATCTGCGGGCTCACTGAACCGGCCTCCGGCGAGATCCGGTTCCACGGCGACAGCATTCGCACCATGGATGACGCCCGACGCATGGCACTGCTGTACATCGGGCACAGGGATGCCCTCAAGGAGGAGCTCACGCCGCTGGAGAACCTGCAGCTCCACCTGGGCCTGCGTGGCATGGGCAACGCTGATGAGGACCGGCTACTGGACGCCCTGGAGGCCTCCGGACTCGGGGAGCGCGTCGACACACCGGTGCGCTACCTGTCCCAGGGCCAACGCCGGCGCGCTGCCCTGGCGCGGTTGCTGGTCAGCCAGGCCACGCTGTGGGTACTGGACGAACCGCTCGCGGCCCTGGATACGGATGCAGTCGCGTGGATGGCAAAGCAGATCAACGAGCACCTGGAGGGTGGCGGTATGGTGATCTGCACCAGCCACCAGTCGATTCAGGGGCTGCGCCAGGCCCGAATGCTGGACCTGGGCTGAGATAGATGGGGCGGTCACTATGGACTCTGCTGAAACGCGACATCACCCTGCTGGTCCTGCGGCGGCAGGACGTGATGACCATCATCGCGTTCTTTCTCATCGTCACCACCCTGCTGCCGCTGTCCGTCGGGCCGGAGCCGGAGACCCTGCGGGCGCTGGCGCCGGGAGGGGTATGGATCGCGGCTGCCCTGGCGAGCCTGATTTCGCTGGACCGCCTGTTCGCCGACGACTGGCGCGATGGCACGCTGGAACAGCTGGCCCTGGGGCCTGCACCCTTGGCAATGGTGGCGCTGACCAAGATCATGGCGCACTGGCTGGCACTGGGCCTGCCCCTGGTGGTGCTGTCGCCCCTCATGGGCTACGCCCTGGGTCTGGATGGCATGACACTGCTCGTCCTGCCACTCTCCCTGGCGCTGGGCACCCCGGTGCTCAGCCTGCTGGGTGCCACCGGTGCGGCGCTGACTCTGGGGGTGCGCGCCGGTGGCGCGCTCATGGCACTGCTGATTCTGCCGTTGTATGTGCCGGTGCTGATTCTCGGCTCCGGCGCGGTGAGCGAAGCCATGCATGCCGCCGGCCCGGGGCCGCACCTGTCACTGCTGGGGGCACTGCTGGCGCTGGCCCTGCCACTGGCGCCACTGGCCGTCGCCGGCGCCCTGCGGATTGCACTGGATTGAGAGGCACCATGCACACGAGGAGTGCCCAATGAACCGCCGCCCCATCCCGTGGCTGTACTTCACCGTGCCACGCAATTTCTACTGGCTGGTGCAACGGCTGGTACCGTTGATCTGGGCAGTGGCCGCGTTGCTGGCGGTGGCCGGGTTATACGTCGGTTTCTTCGTGGCTCCCCCGGACTACCAGCAGGGCAACAGCTACCGCATCATGTTCATCCACGTGCCCACGGCCTGGATGGGCATGTTCCTGTACGCGCTCATGGCGGTGTACTCGGTGATCTTCCTCGCCTGGCGCATCAAGATGGCCGACGTCATGGCCCGCAGCCTGGCACCCACCGGCGCGCTCATGACCGCCCTGTCCCTGTGGACCGGCGCGTTGTGGGGCGCGCCCACCTGGGGCACCTACTGGGTCTGGGATGCGCGGCTGACCTCGACACTGCTGCTGCTGTTCCTGTTCCTGGGCTACATGGCGCTCTATGCCGCCATTGACGACCGGGAAAAAGGCGCACGGGCTGCCGCTCTTCTGGCCCTGATCGGCGTGATCAACGTCCCGATCATCTACTTCTCGGTGGAGTGGTGGCACACGCTGCACCAGGGCATGTCCATCAGCCCCAGTGGCGGGGCCTCCATGGCGCCTTCCATGCTCGCCGCGCTGCTGCTGGGCACCGGCGCATGCTGGGCCTACTGCGCGGCGGTGACATTGCGCCGGGCACAGACCGAACTGCTGGAGCGCGAAGACGGCACCGAGTGGACTCAAGCAGTGTTCACGGACGAGGCACCACCGGCGGCGCCGGGCGTCGCGATGCCAACGGGGAGGCGCCACTGATGTGGGATGGTATCGGGGATTTCATCGCCATGGGCGGCCACGGCCCCTACGTCTGGGGCTCCTACGGCGCCTTCGCCCTGCTGCTCCTGCTGGAAGCAGCGCTGCTCGCCCGCCGCCGGCAGCGAGTGTGGACGCGACTCGCATGGCGGGCCCGGCGCTCAACCACAGTCCGGCATTCATCGACAGGTTCGGAATCATGAAGAAGCGACACAAGCGCCTGACCATCATACTCGGAGCACTGGCAGGCCTTGCCATTGCCACCGCACTGGTCCTCAATGCCATGCGCGACAGCATGGTTTTCTTCGTGACGCCGTCCGAAGTCATGGCCATGAGCGACATGCCGGAGCGCAATTTCCGCATTGGCGGCCTGGTGGAACAGGGATCGGTGGAACGCGACCAGAACTCCGCCGACGTGGTGTTCCACGTCACGGACACGGACAAGAGCGTAGTCGTGACCTATAGCGGCATTCTTCCGGACCTGTTCCGCGAGGGACAGGGCGTGGTTGCCGAGGGCCGCATCGATTCCAGCGGGACGTTCCACGCCAACAAGGTCATGGCCCGCCATGACGAGGAGTACATGCCTGCCGAGGCGCAGGAGGCCATCGAACGCGCCGGCCATCCGCCGGATGCCGGGGAGGGGTACTGATCCATGCTTGCCGAACTCGGGAACTTTGCCCTGATCCTCGCGCTGTGCCTGGCGCTGGCACAGTCCGTCCTGCCGCTGCTCGGGGCCTACACCGGCAACGACCGACTGATGCGCACCGGGCGCTCCCTGGCGCTGGGACAGTTTGTATTCCTCACGCTCTCCTACGCCGCGCTCACCTGGGCCTTCGTGGTCAGCGACTTCTCGGTGGAGTACGTGGCACGGAATTCCAACCAGGCGCTGCCGTTGATCTACAAGGTGACGGCGGTCTGGGGCGGCCATGAGGGTTCGCTGCTGCTGTGGATGTGGCTGCTGGCCGGCTGGGGCGTGGCCGTGGCGATCTTCAGCAAGGCGCTGCCCCGGGAGATGCTGGCCCGGGTGCTGGCGGTGATGGGCATGGTGTCGGTGGGTTTCCTGGCATTCACCGCACTGACCTCCAACCCCTTCGACCGGCTCATTCCCGCCCCGGCAGACGGCGCCGATCTCAACCCGCTGCTGCAGGACCCGGGCATGATCGCCCATCCGCCACTGCTGTACATGGGCTATGTGGGCATGGCCGTGGCCTTCTCCTTCGCCATCGCGGCACTGATCGGCGGTCGGCTGGATGCCGCCTGGGCGCGCTGGTCGCGCCCCTGGACCATCGTCGCCTGGGCATTCCTGACCCTGGGAGTCGGCGTGGGCTCCTGGTGGGCCTACTATGAACTCGGCTGGGGCGGCTGGTGGTTCTGGGACCCGGTGGAGAACGCCTCGTTCATGCCCTGGCTCACCGCCACGGCACTGCTCCACTCCCTGGCGGTCACCGAGAAGCGCGGCGGCTTCAAGGTGTGGACGCTGATGCTCGCCATCATCACCTTCGCGCTAACCATCCTCGGCGCGTTCCTGGTGCGCTCGGGCACCTTGACCTCCGTGCACGCCTTCGCCACCGACCCGGAACGCGGCATCTTCATCCTCGGCATGCTCGCCGTCACGCTCATCGGTTCACTGATCCTCTACGCCTGGCGGGCACCGAAAGTCGGGCTGGGGGGCAGCTTCGGCTGGTTCTCCCGGGAGTCATTGCTGCTGGGCAACAATGTGCTGCTGGTGGTGGCCTGCACCGCCGTGTTCATCGGCACGCTCTACCCGTTGGCGCTGGATGCCTTCAACCTGGGCAAGATCTCCGTCGGGCCGCCCTATTTCGACGCGGTGTTCATGCCGCTGATGATGCCCATGCTGTTCCTGGTGGGGGTCGGCCCGCTGATCTCCTGGAAGCAGGCCTCGCCAGAGGAGACGGTGCGGCAGCTGCGCTGGCTGCTGCTGGCGAGTTTCCTGATCGGCGCCGTCTGGCCGCTCACCATGGGCGCCTGGAACCCGCTCACGGCCCTGGGGCTGGGCCTGGTGGCCTGGATCGTACTCACGGCGGTCAAGGACATTGCCGACCGCATGGGTCGCCGTCGCAACCAGGGCGCCGTGGCCATGGTCCGCTCCCTGCGGCCAAGCTTCGTCGGCATGCACCTGGCCCACATCGGCCTCGCCCTGATCGTCATGGCCATCACCATGGTCAACACCTACGAGGTAGAACGGGACGTGCGCCTGGGGCCGGGCGACACCGCCACCGCCGGTGGCTACACCTTCACTCTGGGCGAGTCGCGCCAGGTGCGTGGCCCCAACTACACCGCCGACGAGGCCGATATCTACGTCTCCCGGAACGGCGAGCCGGTGGCCGTGCTACAACCCCAGCGGCGCAACTACGACTCTCAGCGGGAAATGCCGATGATCCAGGCATCGCTGGACCGGCGCCCGCTGCGGGACGTCTACGTCTCCCTGGGGGATCCCCTGCAGGGCGATGCCTGGCTGGTGCGCCTCTACTACAAGCCCTACATGTTCTGGATGTGGACCGGCGGCCTGCTGCTGGCCTTCGGGGGGTTCCTGGCGGCGACCGACCGCCGCTACCGCCTGGCCCGTGAGCGCGCCAGTGCCACACAATCCGCGTACGCCGTGCCGAATGCGCGGCCGGCGCAGGAGGCTCCGTAATGATCAAACGTATCGCCCTGCCATTCATCGCGGTGATGGCGCTGCTGAGCCTGTTCTACGTCGGTCTGGGGCTGGACTCCCGGGAACTGCCCTCGCCGCTGGTGGGCAAGCCGGCGCCGGCCTTCGCCGTGGAGTCGCTGCACGATCCGGACACCATCGTTTCCGAACAGGACTTCAGCGGCGACGTCTCCCTGGTCAACGTCTGGGCCTCCTGGTGCACCTCCTGTCGCTCGGAGAAGCCTCACCTGATCCGTCTGGCCAACCAGGGCGTGACCATCCACGGGATCAACTACCGCGACACCCGCGAGGACGCCAATGGCTACCTGCGCCAGAGCGGCAATCCCTACCGCACCATCGCTTTCGACCCCAAAGGTGACGTGGGCATGGACTGGGGCGTCTACGCCACGCCGGAAACCTATGTGCTGGACGCCGATGGCACCATCCGCCACAAGCACATCGGGCCGCTGACGGCCGAGGTGGTTCGGGATGACATTATCCCGCTGATCGAACGCCTCGAGGAGGAAACATGAAAAGGCGGGACATGCGGACGGCTCGGTTACGGACACTTCTCGGCACCGCCCTCGCCGCGGGGCTGGCCCTTGGTGCCGGCAACGCAGGCGCGGTCGCCATGGGCGAACCCGTGGAATTCGAGAGCGAGGCCAAGGAGCGGCAGTATAGCCGGCTGGTGCGCGAGCTGCGCTGCACCGTGTGCCAGAGCGAGACCATCTACGAATCCAACGCGCCGCTGGCCGCCGATATGCGCCGGCGCGTCTACGAAATGACCGCCGAGGGCCGCAGCGAAGAGGAGATCATCGATTTCCTGGTGCAGCGCTACGGCGACTACGTGCGCTACCGCCCGCCGATGCAGGCCAACACAGTCCTGCTGTGGACCGGCCCGTTCCTGGCGCTGGCAGTTGGCGGCGGCATCTGGTTCACGGTGGTCCGGCATCGCCGGGGACTCACAACGCGCCGGGAACTCACGCCCGAACAACGCGACGCCGTACGGCGATTCCGCGATGACGGACACGAGCAATGATTCAGCGCCTGCCGCGAGGATAGACGCATGCAGATTACCTTTTTCATCATCGCGCTGGGCCTGTGCGTCGGGGCGCTGGCCTTCGTCCTGTACCCGTTTCTGCGGAACCCGAGCCAGGCACGCCTGCGCGCCCGGCGGGAAGTCAATGCCGAAATCCACCGTGACCGCCTGGCAGAACTCGATCACGACCTCACCCAGGGCACGCTGACCCGGGAGCAGTATGACGAGGCCGTGGCCGATCTGGACCGGGAACTGGTGGAAAGTGGTGCGGTGGACCCGGACGCACCCGTCCGCGCGGCCGGCCCCATCCAGCGCCGGGTCACGCTGGCCGCCACGGTGGCCACCGTTGTTGCCGTGCCGCTGCTGGCCATGGGGCTGTACAACAGTGTCGGCTTCGGCGAGGAAGCGCTGACCGCCAACCAGACCGCCTCGCCCGAGCGGCCGGACGCGGCCGGCGGCCGCAGTGAACATGACGAAACGGATGCTGCCGAGGTACGCCGCCTGGCGGATCAGCTCCGGGAGCGCCTGGAGGAGGAGCCCGGCGAGGTCCGTGGCTGGATTCTGCTGGCGCGCACGCTCATGGCCCTGGAGGACTACGAGCAGTCCGTTGAGGCCTTCGAGGAGGCCTATGCCCGCGGCGCGGATAGTGAACCACAGTTCCTGCTGCTCTATGCCGAGGCCCTGGGGGAAGCCGGCGGCACCCTGCGGGGCCGCCCGCAGCAGCTCATCGACCAGGCCCTGGAGCTGGACCCGGAGGACCCCCGCGGACTTTGGCTGGCCGGTAACGCGGCGTACTACCGCGGCGATTACGAGGCGGCACGGGAGTACTGGCAACACCTCCTGGGAGTGCTGCCCGAAGACTCGGACGCCGCGGCGGTGGTGCGCTCCAACCTGGACACCGTCGCCGAGATTACCGGCATGGACTGAGCCGGCCGCACGACCCGGCGAAAGCACTTACATCGCACACCCTGGACGAGCTGGACAATGAACCGACAGCCTGGCAACCGCCGCCGTAACGATCCCAAGCCTTTCCCGCGCTGGCTGCGCTGGACTCTCTCGCTCGGGGTGGTTGCCGCCTCCGCCGTGTTCATCATCACCCTGCTGCCCAGCGGCGCTCTTGACCAGGATCTCACCCGGGTAGGTCAGGGGCAGCCCAAGGGGGTCATCACCTATGAAACCGCGCACCCCACGGCCATCGGCGTCATGGAACTGGTCAACCGCCTGGATACCGACGCCACCGATGTGGAGTTCCTGGTCGCCAACCTCGGGACGCCCGAAGGTGACCGTTTCGCACAACAACACGACCTCCCCGCCCCCGGAATCCTCGCCCTGTTCGACGGCGACGGCGAACTCCACGCCACCATCCTTGCCCCCGATAGCGAGGCCGAGATCCTGGACGCCGTCTCCAGCCTGCCCGCCAACGAACGCGGCTGACCACCGCTTCGCTCTTACTCCCGGGGGCGACGCCAAGACCTGACAATATTTCCTGAACCCGGGGCACTGCCCCCCGGGAGCAATGCCCTGATTTTCGCCTTATTCCCGACACGCAACGGCGCTTGATAAGCGTCAAGGATAGCCCCTGGCCCGATTGCTACGGTCACTCTTGGAGCGACTGACCGTCATGGCGTCATGGCGCCGCTCGCGGCCGGAACAATCGGGGATAACCGGGAAAAGGAAGGGGGTAATCGCCATGGGCGATGGCTTACGAACTTTTGCGGCGCTGACGATCCATAGTCACTGGTACATCGTCAACGTCTCTGCCGACAAGGAAGGATTCACGGATTCCACGACCTGGTATTTCATCCGCTTCCTGATCCACCCAGACGATACTGGCGATGCCGTCGTCATCCAGCGCGACGGAAGGGGCATCCACATAGCGGAAGTCGGAGTCGTTCATCCGCCACACACCCTGGAATGCCTCGCCGGTGGCCAATTCCAGGGGCTCCGCCTGCCATTCCATGCCGGTATCCGCCACCGTGCCCGGCGGATACAGGGCCAGCGCCGCAATCGCGAACACACCGACTGCCGCCGCGCGCACCTCGTCGCCATGGCGTTTCGTCAGGGACCTCCGCGAGTGCTACATTCCATCCGCTTAGGCACCCGGGCACCGTGGATGTTCAGGCCTTGCGCCGGGCGTCGCGCACGTTGCGCAGGCTGGCGATGCGATCCAGCAGGCGACTCATCTGGGTGACATCGTCGATCTCCACGGTCAGGGTCATGCGCGCCTGGTGATCCTGGCTGCCGGTGCTGGTATTCACGCCGGTGACGTTGACCTTCTCGTTGGTAAGAATGGCGGTAATGTCCCGCAGCAGACCCTGGCGGTCGTAGGCGTCCACCTGGATATCCACCGGGTATTTCTTTTCGGCATGGCGACTCCAGCTCACATCGATGAGCCGCTCCGGGGTGGTCTCCTGCAGCCGGCGGACGTTATTGCAGTCCTGGCGGTGGATGGTCACTCCCTGACCGCGGGTAATGAAACCGACCACCGGATCCCCGGGAGCCGGCTTGCAGCAGCCGGCCTGCCGGGTGAGCAAATTGCCGACACCGTAGATGGAGACCTCATCGGTGTGCTCGCCGCCGGAAGGAGCGGGGCCCTGTGGCAGCACGGTCTCCGAATCGTGCCTGGGCAACACGTGCTCGCCCACCAGACCGGCAATGTAGCCGCTGCTGACATCCCCCCGGCCGATGGCGGCATAGAAGCTGTCCAGGTCGGAGTAGCGGCTCTTCTCTGCCAGGCGTTCCAGGTTGACGTCCTGCACGCCCAGACGATGAAGTTCACGGTCCAGCATCTGGCGCCCGGCGGCGGCGTTCTTGTCGTGGTCCTGCTGACGGAACCAGGCGCGCACCCGGGAGCGCGCCCGGGAGGTGCGCAGGTAGCCGCGGGCGGAATTGAGCCAGTCCCGACTGGGGGTCCCGCTGCGGGTGGTGAGTACTTCCACCTGGTCCCCGTTGCGCAGCTCATAGGTCAGGGGAACCATGCGGCCGTTGACCTTGGCACCACGGCAGCGGTGCCCGACGTCGCTGTGAATGTAATAGGCGAAGTCCAGGGGTGTTGCCCCCCGCGGCAGGTCCAGCACGTCGCCCCTGGGACTGATGACGTAGACACGGTCCTCGAACACCTCGGCCTTGAAGCGGTCGATGAAGTCCTCGGCGGCGCCGTCTTCGCGGCCCCACTCCAGCAGCTGCCGCAACCAGGCGAGTTTCTGCTCAAAGCGGGCGTCGCGGCTGCTGGTACCCTCCTTGTAGCGCCAGTGCGCAGCCACGCCCAATTCCGCCTGCTCGTGCATCTCCCAGGTACGGATCTGGACTTCCAGGGTCTTGCCCTCGGGGCCGACCACCGCCGTATGCAGCGACTGGTAGTTGTTCTCCTTGGGGGCGGTGATGTAGTCGTCGAACTCCTTGGGAATGTGGCGCCACAGGCTGTGCACCACGCCCAGCGTGGCGTAGCAGGAGGACACATCGCGCACCATCACCCGCAGGGCGCGGATGTCAAACAACTCGTGAAACCCCAGCCCCTTGCGCTGCATCTTCTTCCAGATGCTGTAGATGTGCTTCGGCCGGCCGTAGACATCCGCCTGGATGCCGGCACGTCGCAGGGCATCGGTGAGCTGTTCGGTCACCTTGTTGATATAGCGCTCGCGGTCCTGGCGCTTCTCCCGTAGCAGCTTCGCCACCCGCTTGTAGGTTTCCGGCTCCAGGTAGCGGAAACAGAGGTCCTCCATCTCCCACTTCACCTGCCAGATGCCCAGGCGGTGCGCCAGTGGCGCGTATATGTCAGTGGTCTCGTGGGCGACGCGCCGCTGCTCGTCTTCCGGGTGGGCCCGCAGGGTGCGCAGGTCATGCAGCCTCTCGGCCAGCTTGATGAACACCACGCGGATGTCCTGGGCCATGGCCAGCAGCATCTTGCGCAGGGCCTCGGTGCGATTGTTGTCCGCCTCTTCGCTGCCCTGGCCGGAGGGAGCGTGCAGTTCGCTGATCACGTCCATACGCCCCACCCCGTCCACCAGCGTGGCGACATCCCGGCCGGCCTTGCGGCTGACGGCGGGCCAGCGCGAGCCGCATACGTGCGGCGCATCGTGGAGCATGCCGGCAGCGATGGCCTGGGCGTCGAGTTTCAGGCCGGCAAGGATGCTGGCCACCGCAAGGCCGTGCTCGAAATAGCTCTCTCCGGAATAGCGCATGTTGTCACCATACGCGTCACGTGCCGCCTCCCAGGCACTGGCGAGCAGCTGCCGTTCATCGGCGCCGGCCTCCGGCACAACCCGGTCCAGCCAGGCGTCGGGCGCCGGGATACCGTGGGCAAACAGATCGCTGATGTCGTCGGTTACGCTGACCATGATCCCGTGATTGGTGGGGGCAATCCCGCCCGGTTTCCAGAATGGCGCGCATTGTACGTCATCGTCACTCGCAAGGGTGTAACGCCTGTCAAGGAAACGCTGAACGATGCGCGAGTTTGCCGCGTCGCTGTTCGCAACCGCGGGGTGTGTTCACAAGAATCACACCCACTGGTATTGCATACAGCACTTAAGCTGTATAAATTACCAGTAACAAGGGAGGCAGACCCATGCACAAGCTTACCGACCGACAGCAGGAAATCCTTGAGCTCATCCGGAACTTCATCGCGGAGTCCGGCTTTCCGCCCACGCGGGCAGACATCACCAGAGCCCTCGGCTTCCGCTCCCCCAACGCCGCCGAGAGTCATCTCCGTGCGCTGGAGAAAAAGGGCGTCATCAGCCTACGCGCCGGCTCGTCCCGCGGCATCCGCCTGCTGAACGACAACGGCGACGAGCAGGACCCGGGGCTGCCGGTGATCGGCCAGGTCGCCGCCGGCAGCCCGGTGTTCGCCCAGGAACACGTGCGCGAACGCTGCCGTGTCGATCCGGGCATGTTCCGCCCGCGGGCGGACTATCTGCTCGCCGTGCAGGGCATGAGCATGCGTGACGCCGGCATCCTGGAGGACGACCTACTGGCCGTGCACCGCACCAGCGAGGCACGCAACGGCCAGATCGTCGTGGCCCGGTTGCAGGACGAGGTCACCGTCAAGCGCTTCCAGCGGGATGGTCACCACGTCCGGCTGCTGCCGGAAAACCCGGACTACACCCCCATCAACGTCGATTTGCGGACGGAACCGCTGGTCATTGAAGGACTCGGAGTCGGCCTCATTCGCAACGGCGAGGCACTCTGACCGGGCTGCTGCAGTCCGCCAGAGCCCCGCGATAACAACCGAGAGCGAGGGCGACATGAACAATGCACTGGATGACTTGCTGCGCGAACCGCGCATCTGGCGCGCCGGCGACACCAGCACCCACCAGGGCTGCCTGCCCAGCGGCTACGCTGAACTGGACGCCGCCCTGCCGGAAGGCGGCTGGTCCATGGGGGCACTGACGGAAATCCTCCATGCAAACCCCGGCATCGGCGAGCTGCGTCTGATCATGCCGGCTCTGGCCCGACTCAGTCGCGCCGGCCGCTGGATCGCCCTGGTGGCGCCACCACACATCCCCTACGCCCCGGCCCTGGCAGCCCAGGGCGTGGATCTCTCGCGCATCCTGCTGATTCACCCGCGTGCCGGCAGCGACACCCTCTGGGCCCTGGAGCAGGCCATGCGCTCCGGCAGTTGCGCCGCCGTCCTGGCATGGCCGCGCCAGGCGGACGAAAAGCAACTCCGCCGCCTGCAGCTGGCCGCCGAGGCCGGCAACTGCTGGGGGCTTCTGTTCCGCTCCGAGCAAGCCCGGCAGGAGCGCTCCCCCGCCGCCCTCAGGGTTCTCATGCACAGTCACGGCGACAGTGACACCCGACTGGATCTGGTCAAGGTCCGTGGCGGGCAACCGCATCATGGCCTGACACTGGACCTGAACAACCCGCGCACCCGCTCACTGCCGGTACCGGAACAGCGCGTGAGCGATGTCACCAGCTCCGGCACGGCCCGTGATCAATACCGGCCCTCACAGCAATCGCGCCAGCGCCCGTTCCAGGCAGAGCAGGTTCGCCCCCAGATGCGGCTGCCCCTGGAACCACCCCGGGGCCGGCGTCCGCAACCGGTGCATCCTCTGCACTGAAGGAAACGCTGAACACCCGTCGGGCCACTGGCATGCCGGTGGCCCGGTACCTTGACGGGCCACGATCTCCAACACGCGGGAGGCGACTCCCATGCTGTGGCTCGCCCTGCATCTGCCGCAGCTTCCCCTGGAAGCCCTGGGCCACCATGGCAACAGCGATGCTTCCGTGGCCGTCACCGAAAACCAGGTTGTCATCTGTTGCAATCAGTCTGCCCGCGGCAGCGGCGTGCAGCATGGTCAGCGCCCCACCGAAGCCCGGACTCTGGAACCGAACCTGCAACTGCTGGAGCGTCAGCGCCAGACCGAAGCGCGGACGTTACGCCACCTGGCGGACTGGGCCTATCAGTTCAGCAGCCATGTCAGCCCGCGAACACCGGACGGGTTACTGCTGGAGATCGGTGCCAGCACGCGCCTGTTCGGCGGCCTGGAGCCACTGATCCAGCACCTCGTCACCGCGCTGGATGCACTGGGCCACGCCCACCAGCACGGCATTGCGCCCACGCCTACCGCAGCCTGGCTGTTTGCACTGGCCGGTGAGGCGGCCCCGGTGGACGATCCTGCCACGCTTGCGGCGAGGCTGCAGCACCTGCCCTGCCGGGTTCTGGAGCTGTCCCCGCGTCAACAGCAGGCCCTGGCGGGGCTGGGCGTGCACTCTCTGGGCGACTGCCTGCAACTGCCCCGACGGGATCTGGCACGCCGGTTCGGCCGTGGATTGCTGCTCCAGCTGGAACACGCCCTCGGCGAGCGCCCGGAACCCCGTCCCGCACATCGCCCACCCCGGCGTTTCCATCGTCACCTGGACCTGCCTGCCGAGGCCCACGACACCGTCTCGCTGGGGTTCGCCCTGCAGCGTCTGCTCCGGGAACTGGCCGGTCTGCTCCGGGGACTCGAAGGCGGTGTCCAGCATCTGGGCCTGGAGCTGCACCACCTGCACCGGGATGCCAGCCGCATGGACATCGGCCTGCTCCGCCCCAGCCGCGATCCGGAACACCTGCTCTCGGTGTGCCAGCACCGTCTGGAACGCGAACAGCTGGCTGCCCCGGTCATCGCCCTGTGCCTGCGGGCGGACCGGATCCAGTCACTGCCACCACGGGATACCTCTCTAATGGTGGAATCGGACCAGCCGGAGCGTGATCAGCAACAGCTCAGTGAGCGCCTCGGTGCCCGCCTGGGCGAGCATGCGGTCACCGGCCTTGCCAGCGCAGCGGACCATCGACCAGAACATGCCTGGCGCCAGGACACCAGCGCTGCCGAGGAACAATTGCCACCCGTCGGCGAACGCCCCCTGTGGTTGCTGCCAACCCCCCTGCCCCTGGACAGCCCGCAGGGGCACCCCTGCTGGCACGGCCCACTGACCCTGGAGTGTGGCCCCGAGCGCATCGAGGGCGGATGGTGGGATGGTGCGGACATCAGCCGCGACTATTACCAGGCGCGCAACCCCCGGGGCAGCCGCATGTGGATCTTCCGGGAACGGCGGGAGCAGCGCTGGTTCCTGCACGGTTTCTTCGGGTAGCGTCCCTGCACCCGGGTTTGACAGCCCTCACCCCCCGCCCTAGTGTCAAAGGAAAGCCAGACAACAACGGAGGGCTCCGCCATGCGTCGTCTGCTTCTTTCCCTGTGCACCGGTTTCGCACTCTTCGCCTTCGCCGCCTCCAGCCATGCCGACCGGCTCACCATCGCCATCCCGTCCGGCTTCGTGCCGTTCATGTTCGAGGAGGACGGGGAATGGACCGGCTTCGAGATCGAGCTCTTGGAGGCCATCGCCGAAGAGAACGACTGGGAGTACGAGTACGACACCATGAACTTCTCCGGCATCATCTCCGCCTTGCAGACCGGCCGGGTGGACGGCGCCATCGCCGCCATCACCATCACCTCGGACCGGGAGGAGACCATGGATTTCTCCCACGCCTACTACGACAGCGGGCTGATGCTGATGGTCCGCGCCGACAACGACGATGTTCAGGGCATCGACGATCTGGACGGCAAAACCCTCGCCGTCACGACCGGCACCACCAGCGACGATTACGCCGAAGAAAACCTTCCGGACACGGAAATCACTCGTTTCCCCCGCGCCGAACAGGCCTATCTCGAAGTCCGCTCTGGCCGCGTGGACGCCGCCCTGCACGACACCCCCAACGTGCTCTACTACATCGACACCGCCGGCGATGGCGACGTCAAGGCCGTGGGCGAGAACCTGGAAGCGCAGTCCTACGCCATGGCCTTTCCGCGCAACAGCGAACTGCGCAACGACTTCAACATCAGCCTCCTCGGCATGATGGAAGACGGTCGTTACGCGGAACTCTACGAGCGCTGGTTCGGCGAGGCACCCAGCCCGCGCTGATTCCCCTCCCCCGCCGCCGGATTCCGGCGGCGGGTTGCCCTGATCCCGCTCTGCCAGGGAGGACACTCCATGGATTTCCGCTGGGACGTGGTCTGGAATGCCATGCCACAGATGGTGCAGGGTGCCCAGCTGACCGCCCAGATCACCCTGATCGGCATCGGTGGCGGCATGGTCATCGGCACCCTGTGCGGCCTCATTCTCGCCTTCCGGCTGCCGGTGATCCACTGGCTGGTGTTCGCCTACGTCTCGGTGATCCGTGGCACACCCATCGTGGTGCAGGCGATGTTCATCTACTTCGCCCTGCCGCTTGCCATGGACATCACCCTGTCGGGGTTCGCCGCCGCATCGCTGTGCCTGGCGCTGAACGCCGGCGCCTATATCACCGAGATTGTGCGCGGCGCGGTGCTGTCCATCGACAAGGGGCTCACCGACGCGGGCCTGGCCCTGGGGCTGTCTTACCCGCAGGTGCTGATAACGGTGGTCGGGCCACTGGCCTTCCGGCGCACTATTCCGCCGCTGGGCAACCAGTTCATCATCAGCCTCAAGGATTCCGCACTGTTCCTAGTCATCGGAGTCGCCGAGCTGGCCCAGCGCGGTGAACAGCTCACGGCACAGACCGGGCGGGCGCTGGAGATCTGGACCGCGGTGGCCGTGTTCTATCTGATCATGACCTTCACGCTGGCCATGATCATGCGCCTGATCGAACGGAGGATGACCATCCTGTGAGCCTGATTGTCTGCGACAAGCTAAACAAGCACTTCGGCGGCACGCCGGTGCTCCAGGACATCGATTTCGCCGTGGAGGCCGGCGAGGTGGTCGTCATCGTGGGGCCTTCCGGCTCCGGCAAATCAACCCTGCTGCGGTGTATCAACGTGCTGGAGCCCCTCAGCGGCGGCACCCTGGAGGTGGACGGCAAGCGCCTGGGGGCCCGCGGCACCAGTGCCCGCGCCATTCGCCAGGAGACCGGCATGGTGTTTCAGCAGTTCAACCTGTTCCCGCACATGACGGCGCGGGAGAACGTCATGCTCGGCCCGCGCAAGGTGCGCAGGCAATCCCGCAGCGAAGCGCGGGCTACCGCAGACCGGTTGCTGGAACGCGTAGGCCTGATCGAGTGGGCCGACCAGCGGCCCAATCAGCTCTCCGGCGGCCAACAGCAGCGCGTGGCCATTGCCCGCGCACTGGCGGTGAATCCGAAGGTGATGCTGTTCGACGAACCCACCTCGGCACTGGACCCGGAACTGCGCGGCGAGGTGCTCCAGGTGATGCAGGGTCTTGCCGGCGAAGGCATGACCATGCTCATCGTCACCCACGAGATGCGCTTTGCCGAGGCGGCAGCCCACCGTCTGATTTTCATGGACCAGGGGCGCATCGTCCACGACGGCCGGCCGGGGCCCATGTTCGCTGACCCACCTTCGGAGCGTTTCCGTGAATTCCTGGGGCATGTGAAGTCATAGGCATGCTGGCGAGCCAGGCGATCTTTGGGTACCGTGCGCCCGGACACCATGGACGAATCAGGAGTACAACCTTGGAAACCCCAGCCAGCACGGACACCCGCGAAGTCACCGGCACGCCCAACAAGACCTGGGTGATCGTCGTCTACGTGCTCTATCTGGTGGGCTACTTCACCGCCATCACCGCACTTGTCGGCGTCATCATGGCCTACGTGAAACGCCAGGAGGCAACTCCCGTTGAGCAGAGCCACCTGCAGTTCCAGATCCGCACCTTCTGGATCGGCCTACTGATGATTGTCGGCGGATCCATCCTTACCGCCATCGTGATCGGCGGCCTGGTCCTCCTCTTCTGGTTCGTCTGGACCCTGGTGCGCTGCATCAAGGGACTGATGCGCATCAATGAAGGCCGGGGCATCGACGAACCGACCAGCTGGCTGTTCGGCTGAGTGCCGCCTCAAGCGCCGCGGCGCTCCCGGTCCGCGTGCCCCAGATCCTTATCCGGCGCGATCACATCCCGCACGCGGCGCTTGAGCTCGGTGATCTCGGGAAAGCCACCGTCCTCCTTCCGGGACCAGACGCGACACTCGTTGGCATGGATCTCGAACACGCCCCCTGTGCCGGGGGACAGCACAATGCGCCCGATATCCCCATCGAAGGTCGTGAGCAGTTCCTGAGCCATCCACGTTGCCCGTAGCATCCAGCGGCAGCGGGTGCAGTAGGCAATCTCCACGACGTTCTCACTCATGCAATCAGTCCTCCGGTTCTGCAGTCAGTGGACCATGGTCGCCGGGCAGTGCACCACGTGCACACCCGCTGGCTGATGCAGCCCAACAGGAACCCCCGTACGTGTCCGTGCCCGTGATGCGCCATGATGACTTCCGAGTCCGGGTTGGCGCGAGCATGGTTGATGGTCACCCGGGCCGCTTTTCCCGACCGCTAGATCCGTTGCACCGTGACTTCCGGATCAGCCTTTATGTGGCAAGTACTTACGAACATCCCCGAATGGTGGATCAGGCGCAGATCCCTAGACTGATCATCAACGGCGAAAGGGATAAGCCCACGCCGCTGACGATCAACCACGACATGCTTGAAGGAGATTCACCATGATGATGCGCAACCTGATCACCGCCATCGCTCTTGCCGGCTTCGCCACCGGCGCCGCCGCCCTCGACAGCACCGAGCAGCGCCTGGTCGACTACGGCTTCATGCCGGAGCCGATCCAGCCCTCCCAGGTGGTCAACACCGTCGAGGTCTCCCACGGCAGCATCGGCATGGACCAGGCAGTCGCCCTGGGTTTTGCGCCGGCGGCCACCGAGGTGAAATACACGGGACGGTTCCACAAGCAGCCCAAACCAGAACTGACGGCCACGGACCAACGCCTTCAGGATCTCGGCTTCCAGGGAGAGTCCCTGACCTACCGGGCCATGCCCTCGGACCACGAGAGCCAGCAGATGGCGGAACGAACTGCACGGTAAGTGACAATCGCACACCACCTTCGGGAGGTCATGCCGGGGCGCCAGCGCTGACAAGCGTTGACGCCCCGGTCAGCGGTCTACCTTGCAGACCGCTGACCGGGGTCTACACTTTGTAGTAGACCGGTCGGTCAAATGGAGAAAGCATGACCACGACGACCAAAGACCAGCTCCTGGCGACGGGCATGGGCCTGCTGCTCCAGCGCGGATACAACGACCTCGGTATACAGGCGATCCTGAAAGCCACCGGAACGCCCAAGGGCTCGTTCTATTACCACTTCCGCAGCAAGGAAGACTTCGCGCTCCAGGCCATCGACCGCTACATGGCCGAAGTCCATCAGGGCCTGGACGGCGCCTTGACGGATGCCTCCTTGACCCCGCTTGAGCGCGTCCGGCGCTTCTTCGAGATCTCGCGGGACAAGTACGGCCAGGATGGCCATCTGGGCTGCATGCTGGGCGGTCTGGGACAGGAGATGTCCGGCATCAGCGAGGGCTTCGCGCGCAGGATCGAGCAGTGTTTCTCCGAAATCGCCGGGCGCCTCGCCGCCTGCCTGGCCGAGGCCCGTGATCGCGGGGAACTGGCTGCCGACGCGGACCCACGGGAAATGGCTGAACTGTTGCTCAACTGCTGGGAGGGCGCCGCCCTGCGCAGCCGTCTGCGCAGGGACCCTCGCCCCCTGGATGACATGCTGGATTTCTATTTCTCCCGCGCTCGCTCGGCCTGAGGTCGCTGCAGCGCCGCCGGGCCCCGCGCATAACGGGGCAGCCCGCCGGGCCCGGCACAGCATGGCTGCCCCCGTGTGGCCGGCATGCGTGTTGGCCGCACGAATCATTGCAGCGAGATGTCACGAGAGGGGACACAGTCATGATGGAACTCCATTTGCGCTCTGTTGACGGGGATCGGCTGGTGCCGGTGAATCTGGGTGGGCTTGCGCTGTCGGTGCGCGGCGAGCTGTCGTTCCAGAAAGAGACCGGGGCGATGCCGGACAAGATCCGGACCATCGACGGTGATCGTGGACCGGCGGTGATCGTGCGCTGCGCCGATCGCCGGGACGCCATGCAGTGTCTGGAATTCGCGGCGCGTCACGGGCTGCTGGTCACCATGACGAACGACCGCAGAGACCCACGCTCCTGGGACGGCTGCGCCCAGGGAATCGCCGTGGACCTCTCGGCAATGTCGCGCAAGGGGGCCCGGCACCTGGCCCAGACGGACACCGCCGGGTAGCCGGCAGTCACGCCCTGGGCTCGGCTGCCGCCGCGCTCTGACCGGAAGGAGAGGCGGAACCATGAACGTTGCGCCGACGGTACGCTTCTGTCGTCTGCACAACGGCTCCAGCGTGGCCTATGCCTCGATGGGCTCCGGCAGACCCCTGGTGATGCTGCCTGGATGGCTGTGTCATGTCCGCGAGCTATGGAGCCACCCGGCGGCGGCAAGCGCCAGGGCGCGCCTGTCCCGGCACCACCGTTTCCTCTGGTACGACCGTCTGGGCTGCGGCCTGTCGGACCGGCGCGGCTTCGAGTTGTCCGTGGATAACGATGTGGCGCAACTCGAGGCCGTTCTGGACGCCGCCGGCATCGAGCGGGCCAGCCTCATCGGCTACTCGTTCGGTGCCGGCCCGGCCGCCGTGTTCGCCGCCCGCCATCCCGAGCGGGTTCATCGCCTGATCCTGTATTCCGCCTTCGCCCGTGGCACCGCCGTCACCACTCCCGAGCGCTTCGAGGCCCTCAAGCACCTGGTCCGCATGCACTGGGGGCTGGGCTCCAGGGCGCTGGCGGCGATGATCGTGCCCACCGGGAGCTCCCGGGACATTGAATGGTTCACCCGCTTCCAGCAGGTCGCGGCGAGTGCTGCCATGGCAGAGGCGCTCCTGGACCACATCCAGTCCATGGATGTTCGCGCCTGGCTCCCCGAGGTCCACACACCCACGATGGTTCTGCATCACCGGGACGACCACGCCGTGCCGTTGAGCGCCGGCCAGGAGGTCGCCGCGCTGTTGCCCGACTGCGCGTTCCGGGTGCTGCAGGGCAACGAGCACGATCCCTTTATCCGTGACTCCGGCGCGGTGGTAGAGACGCTGCTCGGCTTCCTGTCCGGACGCAGCAACGGCACTCCGGCACGGCAATCCAAGGCGCCTGCGGCCCTGAGCCGGCGGGAGCGCGAGGTTCTCGCGCTGATCGCGGAAGGCATGTCCAACAAGGCCATTTCCACGGCACTCGAGATCAGCACCGGCACAGTGGAGCGTCACGCCTGCAACATCTACGGCAAGCTCGGCGTCCGCTGCCGGGCGGAGGCGGTCCGCACGGCGCTGTCCATGAACCTCTCCTCGCCGGCCCCCTAGTCGCCCCCGGCCAGGTACGTGCCACGCCTGCGGGAAGGCGTGCCCTGCGCCCGCGACGACCCCACTACAGGATTTCCGATAGTGCCTCCTGACGGTTCTCCGGGATGCGGCAGCGACCACCTCGATCCATGCTGACGCCGAACCTACCGGACAAGGGAGAACCACACCATGAACGAGCCGCTGGACAGCAGAGAAACGCCGGCCGGCGACGGCACTGGCTACACCCTGGAAGGCACCATGCTGGAGATCTGCTCCTGCGGATCACCCTGTCCCTGCTTCATCGGCGAGGACCCCCATGGCGGCGAATGCTTCGGCGTGATCGCCTTTCACCTGGAGCACGGTCGCATCGGGGACGTGGACGTCTCCGGACGCACCGTGGTGAACATCGCCCACATCCCGGGCAATGCGCTGAGCGGCGGATGGCGTTCGGTGCTGGTGGTGGACGACGGCGCCGCCGACGTGCAGTACGACGCCCTGGTGAACGCTTTCTCCGGCCGGCTCGGCGGCGGGCTCGCCGACCTGGCCGGCCTGGTGGGTGAGCTCGTGGATGTCAGGCGCGCGACCGTGCGACACGCGGTGGACAACGCGGACGGCCGGTTCGAGGTGGAAGGCATTGTCGAGGCGCAACTGCAACCCATCCAGTCGTCCCCGGACGGCACCACTGCCACCCTCTACGACAGCGCCTTCACCACGGTCAAGGGCGCCCCGGCCTACCTGGGCAAATCCCGGCACTATCGCGTCACTCTGCCCGATGCGGACATGAACTGGTCCTTCGAGGGCCGCAACACCATTCAGACGGCCTGGCGCATGGAGCATGCGGGATGAATGCGGTAGCGGACGCCGGACAACAGTGGCGGGTCTCGCCGGTGGTGGCTGCCGCCATCGCCGTGGCCTGGGGGCTCGCGCTTGCCGCGGAGTACACCGGGCGGGTGCAGTGGATTCATCACCACCACCTGATGACGGATCACATGAGCCCCCTGGGCAGCCTTGCTCTGTTCCTGCTCGCCTGGCAGGTCCACATCGCGGCCATGATGCTGCCGTCAACCCTGCCCATGATCGGCTTGTTCCGGCGGGCATCGGCCCGCCAGCCGCACCCGGCGCTGCCGCGGGCCGCCTTCCTGGGCGGCTACCTGGTGGTCTGGACGGGGTTTGGCGTGGCGGCCGTCCTCGGAGACGCCCTGGCCCACGCCGTGCTCCATCATCAGCCGACGGGCGGGGGAAATCCCGGCCTGCTGGCCGGCGGGGTCATTATTCTTGCAGGCGCGTTCCAGTTCTCCTCGCTGAAGGACCGCTGCATGGAGCAGTGCCGTCATCCGGCGGCGTTCATCACCCGTCACTACCGCCAGGGCGTTGCCGGCGGATTCAGCCTCGGTCTGCGCCACGGCCTGTTCTGTCTCGGTTGCTGCTGGGCGCTGATGCTGATCATGTTCGTAGTGGGCATCGCGAACCTGGCGTGGATGGTTCCCCTGGCCCTGCTCATGCTCTACGAGAAGCTCGGCCCCGGCGGCGACCGCATGGTGCGTCCGGTGGGAGTCATGCTGATCCTCCTCGGCGTTGCAGTGATAGTGGAACCGCGACTGGCGATGCTCCTCGGCATGTCCCACTGAAGCGCACGGTCTGCGGGGCGTGCGGTGCCGTTTACAGGGGGTATCCCGGGAGGTCGGCACCCCGGCCCAGCACACCCTCCAGACTGGCGCCAAGGCGCAGCAGGTGTGCCTCCTGCCATGGCTCAGCCAGCAGTTGCAGGCCCACGGGCATGCCGGCGGCGTCCACACCCACCGGCATGGTCAGCCCGCACAGCCCCATGAAATTGGCCACCACGGTGTTGCGCAGGGCGAGCACGTTGTGGCGGGCGTAATCGTCCGTATTCGCCACTTCGTCCACCCGTGGTGGCGTCACTGCGACAGTCGGGGTGATCAGGGCGTCCACATCCGCAAGCGCCCGGGCAGCATCCCGGCTCATGGCCTCGAGACGCTGCCGCCGCTGGATGTAGGCCGTGGCCGGCAACGCTTCCGCGGCCCGAATGCGGGCGACAACAACGGGATCCAGCGTCTGCAGATGCGACGGGCTCTCCTGCTCCAGGAACGCGGCCAGTTCCGGGGCCGCGAGCCCACCTGCCCGCAGAAGATCGAAGGCCTCGCCGGTATGCGGCAATTCCAGCGGCACCAGGGACACGCCGGCGTGTTCCAGTGTCGTGACAGCCGCTTCCACCGCCGCGACAACCCCGGGGCTGCAATCCTCCCAGAAGAATGTCCTGGGAACACCCAGCCGGATGGCCCGGGGTTCCGGCCCCGATGGCTGCTCCGGGCCTGCGGGACCACCAGTGAGGGCATGAAAACCGAAGGCAAGATCAGCCACGTCGCGGGCAAGAAGACCGGGCGTATCCAGGCTTGGCGACAGAGGCACGATGCCGTCGATGGAGAACAGGCCACGGGTGGTCTTGAGACCGGCAACCCCGGTCATGGCTGCCGGCACACGCACGGAGCCGGCCGTATCCGTCCCCAGGGCAAGGCGGGCGCTTCCCTGCAGCAAAGACACACCTGCCCCGGAACTTGATCCGCCGGGCACTCGATGTGCCTGCCGGTCCCAGGGGTTGCGTGGCGTTCCCCAGTGCACATTGACTCCCAAACCGCCGAAGGCGAATTCAACGGTGTGCGTCTTGCCCATGATCACGGCCAGCTGGCCCAGTAACCGCTGCACCAAGGGGCCGGGAGCTTCCCAGCGTTCCGGCATGGGGGCCGGTGACCCGGCGTAGGTCCGGAAACCGGGCACACCGTAGAGTTCCTTCACCGACACCGGCAGCCCCATCAGGGGGCCGGTGTCGCGCCCCTGGGCCAGGAGGCCGTCCACATGCTCGGCCAGCGCCAGGCCCTGATGACCGCTCCACGCGAAGTATGCCTGGTCGCGATCCTCGGTGGCGTCGTGTCCCGCGACGGCGCCTTGTACCAGTTCACGAACCGAGAGACGGCCAGCCCGGAGAGCAGCATGAAGGCCCGTGAGCGATAGCGTGTCCGGATTGCTGATTGCCGCCATGAAGGCAATCTATCAGAGACCACGCACCCCCGTCCCCACCCGCCGAACGCACCGGGGACGGAAGTGCCCCACCGGATCATGCAAACCCGGGCGGATTCCACTCGTCCATCATGCGTCGCCGAGCAGCTTCCAGACGCTCGGACATGAGGGCGGAAAAGCGCTTGAGTAGCGCATATCCGAAATCGGGGTTCTCTTCGCAATGCGCGAGAATGGCGGCACCATCGAACGCCAGCACCTCGGTGTCCTCCTCGGCGCGGGCCTGGAAGGTCCACCTGTAGGGAGAGATTAACCAGGACCACCCCAGGACCTGTCCCTGCCCCAGCCGCTGAATCTCCAGTGACGGGCCCGTGATTGCGGGGATCTCCACCAGGATTTCGCCGCCAAGAAGCATGTAGAACGCATCCGCAGCGTCACCCTGGCGGAAGAGTAAGTTGCCTTTCGGCAGGACCTGCCGGGTGGCATGACTGCCAAGATACTGCAGTACCGGTTCGTCCAGACCGGCGAAGAACGGCTCGTTCCGGATCTCGGCGGTGATCTCTGCGTTGCTCATGGCGCGACTCCTGGTGCCCGGCCACGCGGTTACCCGGCTGGCAGACACACGAGAGACGGAGCGAAACCGGGCCTGCTGCCTCTGAGTATGGACTCTGTGCGCCCGCTCGCCAGTCCGCTACCGAAGGATACCTGTGTGCCTAAAGCCCGACTTTCCAGTTCTGGACATCGCCACCAGACGCGTTATTGTCAACGCAGGATGCCAACGAGGAGCCTCCCCATGGGTGACGATCACCACCACGATCACAGTCACGTGCCGCCGGAGCCGGCCCTGCGGGTCCAGGCCCTGGAGTCCCTCCTCACCCGCAAGGGGCTGGTGGATCCCGGCGCACTGGAAGCCATTATCGAGACCTATTCCAACGAAGTGGGCCCCCGCAACGGGGCTCGGGTGGTGGCCCGCTCCTGGGTGGATCCGGACTACCGTCAGTGGTTGCTGGATGACGCCACCGCGGCCATCGCCCACCTGGGCTACCAGGGGCGCCAGGGCGAGCACATGGTGGCGCTGCAGAACACCGACCAGGTGCACAACCTGGTGGTCTGCACGCTGTGCTCCTGCTATCCGTGGACCGTGCTGGGGATTCCGCCCACCTGGTACAAGTCCGAGGCCTACCGGGCCCGCGCGGTCCGGGAACCACGCGCGGTGCTGGCCGAATTCGGCGTAGAGCTGGACGACAGCACCGAGGTGCGGCTCTGGGACAGCACCGCGGAGATCCGCTACCTGGTCATCCCGCAACGGCCGGCCGGGACCGAGGGCTGGAGCGAAGAGGCGCTGGTGGACCTGGTCACCCGGGATTCCATGGTCGGCGCCGGGCTGGCCCGGGGCCCTGAGGACATCGGAGGTGCCGCATGAACGGCGCACACGATCTGGGCGGCATGCACGGCTTCGGCCCCGTGCCGGACAAGGCGGACGATCACCCCCACCCCGAGTGGTACAACCGCGCCATGGCGATGACCGTGGTCATGGCCGCCTGGGGGCGCTGGAACATCGATGCCAGCCGCCGTGCACGGGAGGACATGCACCCGGCGCAGTACCTGCGCTACGGCTACTATGAGCGCTGGATCGACGCCCTGGAGCGTCTCATGCTCGAAACCGGCCTGGTCACGGAGGAGGAACTGCGCAGCGGCGAACCCCGGGGTGAGCCCCTGACCCCGCCGGTGGACGCCGACGGCGCGCGAGCAATGCTCCGACGCGGAGGACCTACCGAGCGCGACGCGCCAACCACGCCCCGGTTCCGCGTGGGAGACCGGGTCACGACGGCCAATGAGCACCCGACCGGGCACACGCGGCTGCCCCGCTACGCCCGTGGGCGCACCGGCGTGGTGCTCCGCCATCATGGCGGCCATGTCCTGCCGGATACCAACGCGCACTACCAGGGGGAGAACCCCGAACACCTGTACACGGTGCAGTTCCTCGCCCGGGATCTCTGGGGAAGTGACGCCCTGGAAGGCGACACGGTCATGCTGGATCTGTGGGAGAGCTACCTCAATGCACGGTGACGAACAACCGTGCTTCGAGGCCCCGTGGCAGGCCCAGGCGTTTGCTCTTGCCGTGCACCTTAACGAGCGCGGCATGTTCACCTGGAGCGAGTGGGCGGAGGCCCTTGCCGCTCAGCGCCGGCGCTCCGGCGAGGCGGGGATCGCGGACCGGCCGGAACAGTACTACCTGGACTGGCTGCAGGCCCTGGAGCATCTGCTCATCCAGCGCGACCCGGCCACAGCGGACGAGTTACGGGCGTTTCGGGAGGCCTGGGTTGCCGCCTACGAGGCAACGCCACACGGCCATCCGGTGCACCTGGACAAGGGATTCGAAGTCCTCGCGCAGTCGGAATAACGCCTTAAGGCTGCAGATGGACAGGCTCCAGCCCGGTTCGTCGCCCAATCTCCCGGGCCACCGTACCGCGGTGGCAGATGGCCACATCCCGCTCGTAGCACATGAGCGCGACGCTGCTGTCCGCCAGATCACTCACCAGACCGTCGACGCGGTCACTCCGCGTGGCCAGATGGGCTTCGTATGCCTGGAAGAATGTCGCGTAGTCCCCACCGGCCTTGACCGCATCCCGGATGGGTTTCGGGGCCCCCAGGGCACCCTCGTGCCGGTACTCAATGCCACTTGCCGCCAGAGCGTCGGCGAGCTGTCGCCGGGAGAAACCCGCGCGCCGGGACACCGGGGCCTGGCGGACGTCCACCAGGACATCGATGCCGGCCACCTGCAACGCCTGCAGGAACGCCTCCATGGTCGCCCGTTCGTAGCCGATCGTGACCAGCCGCTGCATCACTCTGCCCCGGCGCCCTCCATGGGCGAAGCCACCGCCAGACACGACAGCCTGGGTCCATGCCGCGACAATATCGTGAATTCCTCCATTCCCATTCCTCCCGCGCGGATCTGCGCCCGGAAATCGTCGGTGTAGGTCACGCGACCGAAATCAATGCTGGTAAAGCGTCTCAGCATGGGCTTGAGCGTCTCCATCCACGGCGAGCGGTTTTCCTGAATGGTCTGGGTGAAGTAGATGCGTCCACCGGGGTTCAGGAGCGTGCAGCAATGGCGCAGGGCACGCTCGGGTTCCGGCAGGAGCATGAAACTGGCCGAGAAGTACACCGCATCGTAGGGGCCGCCGGCATGGTCGTAGACGGATTCCCGGCGCACTTCCACCCGCTCCCGCAGACTGGAGTCGCGGAGTCTTCCCCGGGCGCTGTCGATGTAGTCCGCGTCGATGTCGATGCCGGTAATCCGCAAGCGCTTGCGCTCCACCAGGTCGGCATTGGCCAGCAGCGCACCGGCGGTACCAACCCCCACATCCAGCAGGGCAGCACCCTCGGGCACACGCTCAAGCACCTGCGCGTACCACCGCGAGGTGAGCTTGAGGACCAGGGTGTCGTAAATCAGGCTTCGGATGACGGGCTCCGGATCAGCGGCGTTCGAGCAGCCATGGTACCAGTCGCGCCCGTCCACCGGTGGATGGAAACCACGAACTGCATCGCCGCATTCGTTACTCATCGATTTTGTCCGGACGGGGTTATCTTGCCACCCCGGAACTGATCCGCTAGGATTTTTGGCGAATGCGCGGGCAGGGGCATGCCCGCGGGCGCAATGGATGCGCCCCACGGACGGAACAACGCAAGGCACGACTCATGGACGAGTACTTCCCGATTTCCCACCTGGCCCATACTGAAGGCGGTCCCGTTGGCTACGAGACCAGCCGGGTGCTCTACGTGTTCACGGGCGCCTTGTTCCGGCCCACGTTCATGATGATCATGCGCCGCACGGCGCTGGAGCGGGAGGATCTCCTCCCGCTGATCCGGCGCATGCCGCGCCGGCTGCAGGTGCGGCTGGTGGAGCGCTTCGGCGATGTGCCCACCGCCGGGGAGTGGTCCGGCCAGGCGCTGCGCAGTCGCCTGGAGAAGCTGTTCCTGCGGGCACGCATCAAGATCTACGCCTTCGACCCCGCCGAGCGCGGGCGGTTGTTCAACCCGGACGATGTGCTCTTCGAAGTGCCCGAGACGGTGGACGGCGACCTCGTCCCCTTGAGCGGGCGGGATGACGCGCTGCACCTGCAGCGCCTGGAGCTCGCCCGGGAGCTGGGCGGGATTCTCCGGCAGCGCTGGCTCAGCCGCGACGCCGCCGACTCCGCGTTCTACCAGAGTCCGGTCTGGCAACAGCACCTCATCGTCACCGGCGCGTTCTTCCACGCCGCCGGGAGTGCCGCAGTGTCGGTGGGCGAGGATCTCTGGGCGTTCGGTGAGCAGGTGACCAGCGCCGCCGCGGAGCTTCCCGCCCGGGTGCGGGAGGCGGTCAGCGATCTACCGGAGCTCGGCAGCGTCGTGATCGAGCGCAGTGCCGACGCCGTGGCATCCGGCTGGCAGCTCGCCCACGACCTCGGCGAGCGGCTCACCGAGGCCTCCTGGGAGGATATCAAGCACCGCCTCACACAGCTCGGTCTCACCGTCCAGGGCGGTATCGACCGGGCCATGGCGCTATTGCGCCGGGGGCGCGAGGCGCTGGAAGCGCTGCTCGCCGACAGCGCCACCCGGGAGCTGCTGTGGGACTTCCTCATCGGCTGGAAGGAGTCCATCTCCGAGTTCGACCGGCGCACCTGGCTGCTGCGTGGCGGCGCCACGGTGGCGGTGGTCATCGGCGCCGAGGTAATCATCGGCCTGGGCCTGGCGCTCACCGGCGCGGGCATCGCGGTGGTCGCCGCCCGCGCCTCCCGGCGCATCGGCCAGTTCACCCGCCGCGCCATCGAGGTCATGGCAGAGATCGTCCAGCTCCTGCGCCGCACGGGCGACCGCCGCCGGCCGGACGACCGCCGCCGCGATGATCCCGAGATCGGCCGCGACGGCCGCTCCGTACCACCCGCGCAACCTGGGCCGACCCCGCACCCGGGACTACACAATAGCGACATGCGCCCGGACGTCGAGGATGACTCGTTCCGGACCCAGCGTGAGCTCGATATGGAGAATCTCTCTCAGACGGATCAACGAGCTTCGAACCAACTATATGAACAAGGTTGGGAAGACGGGAAGGTCAGAGAGGTCCTCGAATCCGGAACCAACGCCCGAACGGAGCCCTTGCAGCCGGGTGATCGGGCGTACGGTTTCAACTCCCACGGCCGGGACCGGGATCTGGGCAACTCCGCCTATTTGCTCGACGAGGCGGGGTTCCGGGACGTCCAGGAGCGGTTCCACCGCGACGGTCACTGGGACCGGGAGGGCGTCAAGAACCACCTGGCACTCCCTTGTTTCAACCGCGCCGACCAGATCGACATCCTGGAGGTCATCCAGCCCACGGCGGCGGTCAAGGCGGATATCGGCCCGGCCACTGAGCTGCTCCAGTACCATGACCCGACCAGTGGCTACACCACGAACCTCATGCGCAAGACCATGCCGGGGGGTGGCACCCAGGTGACCATCGACCAGAATGCGTTGAAAGTGCTCGAACCCTGACGGACATCCCAATGCCTGATACCGAAGAACAACGCCTGGACATCATCGAGAACTGCGACGTTCTGCTGAATACGGTGCTCAAGCCGTTCGAGAAAGTGGATAGCACTCCCGAAGGGCGGATGGTGGCCCAACTCCACTGGCTCAGGGAGCGTGCGGAGAACCACGACTTGCCGCTTCCGGTTGAGAAAGGCTGGCTTGGGACACTGCTGCGTGTGTATGTCGAAGGCTGGATCAACTGGACGGCCAGCGCCCGGGATCGGGTGCATGAGGAAATCGAAGTGCCCATGTCCAGATTGGTCTATCTCACCCGCGAGGGCCGACTGCTGCTCAAGCCCGCATACTACCCCTACGCCATCCGGTGCGCGACTGCTCTGATCCGGCTGTTAAACGAAACTCCAAGGTCTCTCGACCCGAATGAACAGGCGGCGATCAGCGAGGTAAAAACACTGCGAGAGCGTCTTGAGCGCGGCGGAATTGAACCTCCGATCTTGCACTACTTTCCAGAGTTTCCCGGCATCAGGCGTGTCTACAAACCTTTCGGCAGCTGTATCGATGATCTCCCTAACGGCTTCTGGCTGATCAAAACGGTCGCCAACGCCTTCTTCAACGGCATCCGCCCCGACACCTGGCTGACCCCGGAGGATGCCGAGAGCGAAGTGGCGGCCGTGGAGCGCGCCCTGGACGCCGCCTGACCTGAGCGGGCCAGGCGATAATACCCTGAAAGAGAGATGACGGACGGCTGGCAGCTCGCCCACGACCTGGGCGAGCGGCTCACCGAGGCCACTTGGGAGGATATCAAGCACCGCCTCACACAGCTCGGTCTCACCGTCCAGGGCGGTATCGACCGGGCCCTGGCGCTGTTGCGCCGGGGGCGCGAGACGCTGGAGGCGCTGCTCGCCGACAGCGCCACCCGGGAGCTGCTGTGGGACTTCCTCATCGGCTGGAAGGAGTCCATCTCCGAGTTCGACCGGCGCACCTGGCTGCTGCGTGGCGGCGCCACGGTGGCGGTGGTCATCGGCGCCGAGGTGATCATCGGCCTGGGCCTGGCGCTCACCGGCGCCGGCATCGCGGTGGTCGCCGCCCGCGCCTCCCGGCGCATCGGCCAGTTCACCCGCCGCGCCATCGAGGTCATGGCGGAGATCGTCCAGCTCCTGCGCCGCACGGGCGGCCGCCGCCGGCCGGACGACCGCCGCCGCGATGATCCCGAGATCGGCCGCGACGGCCGCTCCGTACCACCCGCGCAACCTGGGCCGACCCCGCACCCGGGACTACACAATAGCGACATGCGCCCGGACGTCGAGGATGACTCGTTCCGGACCCAGCGTGAGCTCGATATGGAGAATCTGTCGACCAGAAACCAGCAAATGGCGGAACAATTGGACGATCAAGGATGGTCTCACCGCAAGGTCAGAGAGGTCCTCGAATCCGGAACCAACGCCCGAACGGAGCCCTTGCAGCCGGGTGATCGGGCGTACGGTTTCAACTCCCACGGTCGCGATCGGGATCTGGGCAACTCCGCCTACCTCCTCGACGAGGCGGGTTTCCGGGACGTCCAGGAGCGATTCCATCGCGATGGCCACTGGGACCGGGAGGGCGTCAAGAACCACCTGGCGCTCCCTTGTTTCAACCGCGCCGATCAGATCGACATCCTGGAGGTCACCCAGCCCACGGAGGCGATCAAAGCAGATATCGACCCGGCCACTGAACTGCTCCAGTACCATGACCCCACCAGTGGCTACACCACGAACCTCATGCGCAAAACCATGCCCGGTGGTGGCACCCAGGTGACCATCGACCAAGGTGCCCTCAAAGTACTCAAACCCTGACGGAAGTCACCATGCCCAACACCGAAGAACAACGCCTGGACATCATCGAGAACTGCGACATTCTCCTCGGCACGGTGCTCAAGCCATTCGAGAATGTGGACAGCACCGCCGAAGGGCGGATGGTGGCCCAACTTCACTGGCTCAAGGAGCGTGCGGAGAACCACGACTTGCCGCTTCCGGTTGAGAAAGGGTGGCTTGGGACACTGCTGCGTGTGGATGTCGAAGGCTGGATCAACTGGACGGCGAGCTCCCGGGATCGGGTGCATGACGAGATCGAAGTGCCCATGTCCAGATTGGTCTATCTCACCCGCGAGGGCCGACTTCTGCTCAAGCCCGCATACTACCCCTACGCGATCCGCTGTGCAGACACGCTCATCCGGCTTTTGAACGAGGCTCCAAGGCCTCTGGACCAGCATGAGCGGGCGGCGATCGACGAGGCGCGCAAACTGCGGGACGGGCTCAGGGACAGCAAGATTGAGCCGCCAATGCGAGACTATTTCTCGGAGTGTCCAGGCCTCAGAAAAATGTTCCGGTTTTCCAAGAGCTCCATTGACGATCTCCTCAACGGTTTCTGGCTGATCAAGACTTTCACCAATCTGTACCGAAACGGCATCCGCCCAGACACCTGGCTGACCCCGGAGGATGCCGAGCGTGAGGTGGCGGCCGTTGAGCGCACCCTGAACGCCGCCTGACCCGAGTGGGCCAGGCGATGCCCGGAAAGAGAACCGGCAGGAGGCCCGATACCTTCGAACAACGCCTGGACATCATCGAGCACTGCGACATTGCCCTGAATATTGCGCTGCATACGGTGCCCAAGCCGTTCGAGAAGATCGACCGTGCGCCACGGCGCCGTCTTCAGAACGTTCCCACCAGGGTTCCTGTGGCGATCAGGAAGACCAGGGAGATGATGGGCACGATCACTCCCACCACGGCGATGTCCAGGTAGGCCTGCCGGTGCGTCAGGCCGCAGATGGACAGCAGCGTGATCACCGCGCCGTTGTGTGGCAGCGCGTCCAGCCCGCCGGTGGCGACGGCGGTGACCCGGTGCAGGAGCTCCGGCGATATGCCCGCGGCCTGACCCATGGCCAGGTAGGTGTCACCGAGCGTTGCCAGGGCGATGCTCATGCCGCCGGAGGCCGAACCGGTCATGCCCGCCAGCAGGTTCACGGCGATGGCCAGTGAGATCAGCGGATTGTCGCCGCCGGCGGCGGTTACCCATTCACTGATCATGTCGAAGGCGGTCAGCGAGGCAATCACGGAACCGAAGCCCACCAGGCTGGCGGTGTTGAAAATGGGCAGCAGGGAGGCGTTGGCACCGCTGTCGAGACTGCGCGTCAGTGTACTCAGGCGACGCCAGTTCACGGCCACCAGCACGGCACTGGCGACCACCAGGGCCGAGATCACGGACCAGAGCCCGCGCACTGATTCAATGGTGGTCGCGCCGTACACGGGCTCCGCCAGGTAATCGGTATCCATGGCCGGGATGATGATGGCCGTGAACAGCAGGTTCAGCACAATCACCAGGACAATGGGCAGCACGGCCAGGGGCAATGGCGGCAGATTCGGCGGCGATGCTTCACGGGGGAGCTCATTGACGTCGAAGCCCTCGCCAGCGGCGTGCTCACGCATGGCTGGGTCCAACACCGGGCCCGTCTCGCCGGCATGCTCGCCATACCCCTCACCGGCGTGCCGGGCCTGGCGTGCGCGGTAGTTGAGCCACGCCTGTCCCAGCACCAGCATAAGCAGCCCGGTCAGGATGCCCAGTCCGGGCGCGGCGAAGGGCGAGGTGCCGAAATACGGCATGGGGATGGCATTCTGGATTGCGGGTGTTCCCGGAAGTGCCGTCATGGTGAAGGTGAATGCGCCGAGGGCAATGGTCCCGGGAATCAGGCGCTTGGGCAGATCGGCCTGGCGGAACAGCGCGGCGGCGATGGGATAGACGGCGAACGCCACCACGAACAGGGAGACGCCGCCATAGGTCATGACGGCACAGGCAAGCACCACCGCGAGAATGGCCCGTCCGTCGCCCAGGCGCGCCACCAGCGCCCGCGCCAGAGACTCGGCGCTGCCGGAGTCCTCCATGAGCTTGCCGAAGATCGCCCCCAGCAGGAACAACGGGAAGAAGCGCACGATGAAATCGCCCGCCGCCCCCATGAACACCTGGGTGTAGCTGGCAAGCAGCGGGGCCTCCACGGACACCAGCGCCACCAGCGCAGCCAGCGCCGGTGCCAGGATCAACAGGCTGAGCCCCCGATAGGCGAGCACGATGAGCAGCGCCAGGGCAACGACGATGACCAGGACACCGATCATCAGGCGGAGCCTGCGGAGCCGCCGTCCGGGCTGTGCCGCACCGGCTGGAAGGAGTCCTTGAACACCTCGTCCAGGTCGAACGTGGCCCGCTTGCCAATGTCATCGAAATGCCGATCCAGCCAGTCATCGGCCCAGGCACGGCCCTTGTGGAACAGGCGCTCGAGGAACGGCCACTCGGCGTTGAGCTTGCTCGACGCGCCCAGGGACTCCACCTCCCGCTCGGCATGGATCAGGTGGAGCCGCATGGCCCGGTAACTCTCGAGATCCAGCCCTTCCGCCTCGATGAGTTGCTGCAGCAGGTGGATGGAGCGCAGTTCCTTGATCAGGCTGGAATTGAAGGTGATCTCGTTGATCCGGTTGAGAATGTCGCGCCCGCCCAGCGGCAGGGTCTCGCGCACCAGTGGGTTGATCTGCACCACCACCAGGTCACGGCAGCCCTGATCCTCCACCAGCGGGTACAGCGCGGGATTCCCGGTATAGCCGCCATCCCAGTACGGCTCACCGTCGATGGTCACCGCTTCGTACATGAACGGCAGGCACGCCGAGGCCATTACCGTGTCGACGCTCAGCCCGGGCTGGCGGAAGATGTGCGGGCGCCCCGTGCGCACGTTGGTGGCGGTGACGTAGACCTTGGTCTTGCTGCAGTTGTTAACCCGCTCGAAGTCCACCTGGCGGGTGACCAGATCGCGGAGCGGGTTGATGCCCAGCGGATTCAGCACGGACGGCGGCACCATCTGCGTCATCTGCTCGAACAGCAGATAGCCGGGCGAACGGTCCAGCCCGTAGTTCCCCGTGAGCCAGTCCAGGGGCGTGCGCTTGAAAGGCGAGAATGCCGCCGCCCGGCTGACGGCGCGCCAGAATATCCCCAGCGCCTCGCGGGCACCGTCCCGACCGCCGCGCTCCAGGCCGTCCGCAAGCACGACCGCGTTCATCGCCCCCGCGCTGGTACCGCTGACGCCGTCGATCTCCAGGCGTTCCTCTTCCAGAAGCCGGTCCAGGACACCCCAGGTCAGCGCCCCGTGAGAGCCGCCGCCCTGCAATGCCAGATCAATGAGCTTGCGTCTGCGCTTCGCCAAGGCATCACCTCCTGCGCGAATGATGCGCCGCACCATACCATGCAATCCCTCGCCGAAGAAGCCGCGCCTCCAGAAGAAATTGAACGCTGACAGGCTCCGGGGCGGCAGCCGTCAATCGTCGCCGTCGGGTACAAACACCATGGTGCCATCGTCGAGCTGGTAGGTGGTCCCGGCGCGTACGCCCTGCCCTTCGCCGATCTCGCCGCTGGTTTCGTAGCGCTCAAGGGTCTCCATGGTTTCGGGCACGATCTCGCCGTCCTCCGCCACCTCGTCGGTCTCGCTCAGTTCACTGGCCGTGCTCTGGGCCACCATGATGAACAGTACGACAATGATCACCAGGAACACGTCGATGACGTTGACCACGGACAGAATCGGATCGTCCGCGTCGTCGGCATCCAGAAACCGGCTCATGCAGTGGCCCCCTGTTGCTCGAGTCGCTTGAGGGCGGCGAGGAGCCAGCGGCGGCGCACGGTCAGCACCCAGAACGTGATGGAGGCGGTGATGAGCGCCAGAATGACGGCGGCAAAGGCGACCACGAGCTGCTCGCCCACGGTGGCCAGGTCACCGTCACCCAGCGCCAGCAGCGCCGGGCCCAGAGGGATCATGGTGGCGACCAGGCCGAGCATGGGCGCCGTGCGCGAGACCACCCGCAGGGGCTCCAGCTGGCGCAGGATGACCAGCTCCAGTTCCTCACTGTCGGCCTTGCCCGCCCGGGCCTGATAGTGCTGCAACGGGCACGGCGCCGTGGCCCGGCGCCGCTGCCATGCCTCCAGCGCGAAGGCGCCCAGGGCGTAGAAGGCGTAGGCGAACGACGCCATGATGATCACCAGCACCGGGACGAGAAAGAGCCGCCCCAGTTCGTACATGCCCATTTCCAGTGCGGTCATGGTTCAGTTCCCCTCCTGTTGCATGGTGAGAGCCCATTGGCGGCGCCCGCGTACGGCCTGATGGAGCATTCCCGCCAGAAAGAGCAGGATCAGGGCACCGATGTAGGCCAGGATCTGCCAGCGGGGTGCGCCGGCGTCGGCCGCCGGCTCCGGCTCGGCGACCGGCTCCATCACCTCGCCGGCGACGGTCACCGGCTCGGCCATGCCGCCGGTGTCCGCCGGTGCGGCGGCGTTCGTGCCGAAACCCGCTGCGGTGTCGGCAACGAAGGCCTCGCGCTCATCGCTGGTGCCGGTTTCGCCGTGGTCGTTGGTCCAGGCCTGGTGCTGCTCCACCAGGGCCTCCAGAACGGCGTCGTCCGGGGACCAGTGACCGGTGCGCACGGCATCCAGCATGCGTTCGGTGATGCGGGTGCGCGCCTCCGGGTTGTGCTGCTGGAACCACTCGTCCAGCCCCAGGTCGTAGGCGTCTTCCACGTAGATGTCGAAGAAGCGCTCCCACTGGTCGTCGCGCACTATCTCCGGCGCGGTGGCCTGCCAGCCCCAGAGGTTCTCCACGGTGTCCTGCAGCATGGTAGTGCCGGAGTACCCTTCGTCCACCATGTTCTGCAGCCAGCGCGGGTGGTGGTAGCGGGAGCGTATCTCCCGGGAGAGGAAGCGGTCGGCCCGCTCCATGCGCGCATTGGCGGTATCGCGCAGGGTGCTGATGTAGAGATCCGGCCGTTCACCGCCGGCCGTCTGCGCACCCAGCGACAAACCGCCCAGGTACTGGAACGGGTCGTCGGAGGACAGCAGGCCAAAGACGTTGGAGCTGCGGGCGAACACGGCGGCGTCCACGGTGGCCAGCTGCTGCGCGAACAGGTTGATGTCCGGAACAGTCTCGCCCCAGTACTCCGGATCGGGACCATAGGCGTGCTGGAGGCGGTCCAGGAAGACCTCGCCCATGTAGTCCTCGTTCAGGGCATCGCCGTCGGCCCAGGCGTCCACGTCCGCCACGGCGCCGTCGAGTCCGGTACCGTACTGGCCGATGTCCGAGGAGAAGGCGCGGGTGCGGCTCAACCGCGCCACGGCGTCCGCGTCCAGGTCGGTGGTTTCCAGTTGCCGGGCCAGGTGGCGCGTCATGGCACGCACCGGGTTGTCGGGTTCGTTCAGATCCGCCACCTCGGCAGCCGCCCCGGCCAGCAGCTCCAGGGTGCCGGCAAAGGCGTCGCGGTAGAGCCCGCTGGGCTGCAGCACCACGTCCACCCGCGGTCGATCGAGTTCATCCCGGGGGATGACCTCGTAGCCCTCCAGGCGCCCGCGGTCGTTCCACACCGGCTCCACCCCCAGTGCCGTCATCACCTGCCCTTCCATGACACCGTGGTGGCGCATGACCTCCATGGCCCAGAGCGTAAACGCCAGCCGCTCCGGTGGCTCGCCATGGTCGTCCCGGTGATCCCGGATCAGGCCCTCCATGAGCTCGGCGCCGGTCTCGTAGGCGGCGCGGGTGGGCACACGGGAGGGATCGAAACCGTACAGGTTGCGCCCGGTGGGCAGGGAATCCGGGTTGCGCATGGGGTCGCCCCCCACGGAAGGCTCCACGAAGCCGCCGTCCAGCGCATGGATGAACGCATCGGTTTCGTTCCAGGCGTTGCGCAGGGCATCCAGATGGCCGCGTCCCTGTTCCAGATGAGCCGCGATGGCGGTTTCCACGTCGGCTTCGGGGGGGTCGCCGAGCAGATGGTCTTCCAGGAGGCGATAGGGTTCGGATTCCACGACGGCGGTCTCGAAATCGCCCACGAACAGCTCGTGCCGGTCGGTCGCGGTGGCCTCGTAGTACGCATCACCCAGCATCTGCATGACCGTGGCCAGCAGGTGTTCGTCGTCCGCCGGACGCCCGAAGGTGTGCAGGCCGATGGGCTCGCTCTCCTGCGCCAGATCGTGGATGTAGTGGTGGACGGCGTGGGCGTAGTCGTGGAAGGCGCTGTCCAGGTCCTCGTCACTGAAGCCCAGATCGGCGTGGATATCCAGCGCCCGGCTGGTCTCGATGATCTGGTCTTCGACACGCTCGCGGGTCCGGCCGTCCTCCAGTTCCTCCCAGTCGTGGATCAGGTCGTGGAGATCGACCAGCTCGTGGTAGAGCGCCGCGGGGGCGAAGGGCGGAGTCTGGTGAGAGACCATCGTCGCCCGCGTGCGCCGCTTGGCGATGGTGGCCTCGGCAAGGTTGTCCACGATGTACGGGTAGATGTGAGGGAGCTCGCCGACCACGGCCTGGGGGTCGTCATCGGCGGCCAGGCCGCGGGTCTTGCCGACGCCGAACTCTGCCGAGCCGTGCGTCCCGAAGTGTACCAGGGCATCGGCCCGATGCTGCTGGTGGAGCCAGGCGTAGCTGGCCAGGTAATCATGGCTGAAGGGCAGATCAGTGTCGTGGTACTCCCCTTCCCGCTCCGGGTCGTCCGGCATGGCGCGAGGCGGTTGCGGCAGCAACGCCACGTGCCCGAGCCGCAGGCGCGGGATCACGAAATGGGGCTCGCCCTCATGCTCGACCACGGTACGTGCTCCCTCCGGGTCACCCCACTCCTCGCTGACCCGCTCGCGCAGGGCGTCACTCCGGCTGTCGAACCACTCGCGGTACGCGCTCACCGGGTAGCGCACGGCCAGGTCATCCTCGATCAGGGCGTCCAGCTCCGCATCCCGGTAATACGCGCCCACCAGCCGCTTGCCGGCGTCGGTCATGGCGTCGGCATCGACGAGGTCGACGCTGTAGCCGGCGTCGGCCAGGTCCTGCACGGTCGCCGCCAGGCTCTCGGGGACATTCAGGTTGGATGCGGAGAAGTTCGTTTCGCCTGACGGGTAGTTGTAGATATAGATGCCGAACCGCTTGTCGGCGTTGGGCGTGCGCCGCAGTTCCACGGCGTTGAATGCCCGCTGTACCAGCATGTCCAGTTCCGGGCGGACGGCAACCACCTGGTCATCGCCCTGGCGTTCCGCGGCGACCACCGTGGGGTCCGTGATGCCCGCCATCTCCGCCATGGCGAAGTAGAACGGCGTACTGCCCCGGGGAAAGCCGACATCATCGGCCCGCCAGGCCGACTCCGGGCCGTCGCGGTAGATCATGCCCTGGAGCACCGGCACGTCGAGGGCCAGGAAATCCGCGCGCCGCCCTTCCGGGTTGAGGGTGACACGGTAGAACAGCAGTGCATCGATCGCCGACTCCCCGTCGGGCGCCACCACATCCGTCATGGCCGGGCCGCCGCTCACCGGCACGAACGGCCTGGAGTCCGGACGCGAAGACGAGCAGAAGCGAGCCGGCCATCGTGGTCGGCAGAGCGCCTCTAAGGTATCTCATGACTGCCCTCCTGAAAGGTCATGCTATATAATAAAAGGACGTTATATCATTTTATTTCGTGTGGCAGATGCCGGGAGATCGGGATGGCGGGATGAATCACTGCGGAACGCAACGCCCGACAAACGGGTGATTGCCACAGAGTTACTTGCTGTAGTGCCGCTCCCTGGCTTCCTTGTACTCCTGCCCCTCGACACTCAGCGTCGCCGTGGGGCGCGCGAGCAGACGCCGGAGGCCGATGGGTTCGCCCGTCTGCTCGCACCAGCCGTAGGTGCCCTGATCGATGCGATTGAGAGCCTGGTCAATCTTGGGTAGGAGCTTGCGCTCCCGGTCGCGCAGCCGCAGTAACAGCGTGAACTCTTCCTCGGAGCTGGCACGGTCCGCCTCATCCGGGAACACGGGCCGCTCCCTGAGTTCAGTGATGCTGGCCTCGGCGGCTTCCAGGAGTTCCCGGCGCTGGGCCAGGAGGAGCTCCCGGAAGAATTCCAGCTGCTCGCGATTCATGTACTCGTGCTCGGGCATGCTCAGCAGTTCGGCCTGGCTGATGCCTCCCGATCGACCGGATGGCACGCTCATGCCGGGGCTTCCTCCTCCTCGCCGGCGAATGCCCATCGCGGGAACGGGTCCGGCAGGGACCGCCAGCCACTCGGGCCCAGCGCAAGTTCCTCATCCGTTAGCAGGCAAGCGTCCAGCCGGCCGCGGAGCATGGCCTCGTCCATGTTCATGCCGATCAGCACCAGTTCCTGCTGCCGGTCGCCGTAGGGCTCCTGCCAACGTCCGCGAATGGTCGCCAGCAGTTCCGGGTCCACGGGCCAGTCGGCAGGGTCGATGTCAGCCCACCAGATGCCGGCCAGGCCGTGCCGGGCAACCGCGCCCGCCTGCGACCAGTTGCCCACCATGTCCGGCCGGGATGCGAGCCAGAACAGCCCCTTGGAGCGAATCACGCCCGGCCATTCGCACTGGATCCAGTCCCAGAACCGCTGCGGGTGAAACGGGCGCCGGGCCCGATAGACGAAGTGGCCAATGCCGTACTCTTCGGTTTCCGGCACCACCTCCTCGTGCAGGCTTGCGAGCCAACCGGGCGCGTTCATGGCCGCATCGAAGTCGAACAGGCCGGTATTGAGGATCTGCTCCAGCGGGACCTGCCCGAATTCGCTACGGATGATCCGCGCGCGTGTGTTCAGGCTGCTCAGGATGGCTTCCAGACGCTCCAGTTCCTCCGGGGCGACCAGATCCGTCTTGTTCAGCACCAGGACGTCCGCGAATTCCACCTGGTCCACCAGCAGGTCGACGACGGTGCGCTCGTCCTCCGCGCCGGCGGACTCGCCGCGCGCGGTCAACTGGTCCTGCGAGCTGTAGTCGGCCAGAAAGTTGCGCGCGTCCACCGCCGTGACCAGGGTATCGAGGCGCGCCTGGTCGCCCAGACTCACCCCGTTTTCGTCGCGGAAGGTGAAGGTCTCCGCCACCGGCATGGGCTCCGAGATCCCCGTGGACTCGATGAGCAGGTAATCGAACCGCCCTTCGCCGGCCAGGCGCCTGACTTCCTGCAGCAGGTCGTCACGCAGCGTGCAGCAGATGCAGCCGTTGCTCATCTCCACCAGCTGCTCGTCCGCACGCGACAGCGACGCCGTGCTGTTCCGCACCTCGTTGGCGTCGATGTTGACTTCGGACATGTCGTTGACGATGACCGCAACCCGCTGCCCTGCGCGGTTATGCAACACGTGGTTCAACAGCGTGGTCTTGCCGGCACCGAGGAAACCGGACAGTACGGTGACGGGAAGGCGTCCCGTCACCGGAGATCCATACACGGACATGGAAGACGCTCCTTGTGATGAATGAGCAAGCGTTACGGCGATGGCAGTTCAGGCGTCGACACAGAACAGGATGCGGGTCCGGTCCGGGTTCTCCACCGGCGGGGAACGGTGGACGAGACCATTGCCTTCGTTGCCGGGGAAGCGGCCCCCTTTCATGATGCCGACCCACAGCGGCTCCATGCACTGCGCCGGCCCGAAGCGCATCAACTCCTCGTTCGGGCGCCCGTTGGCCAGGGCGTGACGGTCGACCTGGTCATTGGTCAACCATTCGGTCGCCGGGCCACGATAGGTACACAGCAGCCGAAGATCATTGTGATCGACGTGGAACCGCGGGCACATGGTGGCGCGCATGGCTTCGATGCGGATCTGCACGGACGACTTGCCCAGGAGCCTGGCGAAGACGGCTGCAAGACCGGCCATGTCCATGATCCAGTGCTTGAGGGCCTGCGGATCAAGGTCAGCGCCGTCGAGCGCCCGGGCCAGTGCCACATCGGCACTCGTGACGGCGGTATTCAGGCGGAGGGCCTCACACCAGTCCGGACCAATGCCGGCCACCTCCCGACCGAGTTCGGGCATGGGCCCGCGACGCCAGATCGCCATGTTCACGCCCTGGGCAGTGGCGTTGTCCAGCACGTCGCATCCGGCCCCCTCGACCGATGTTCCGCCACCCGGACGGACAGCCGCACTACCCGAAGTTGTCACCGTTTCCATTGGCGGGAGCGCCCTTTAGTTACCGAGTCCAGTGCATGACGTTATAACATATCACTCAATATTCCGGAAAGAGGTGCGCGCGCAACAACGGTTTCTCTCCGGGCTTGACCCGGATCAATTGTGATCGTGCCGATCCCGGTTATGGTGCCACCAGCTGGATCGACGCAGGCGCGTCGGCGTTGCGCTCCTGATGCCCGCTGTTACGCGGCGGCGCCGCGCCTGGCCCGCAGGTCCGCCTGACGACACGAATGCAACACGAGGAACCAGCGATGAATCAGTACACTCTGCGACGCCTGCTCATGGCCGCGGCCCTGGCCGTGCCCGGCACGGCCCTGGCCACGGCCGCCACCGTGCACAAGACGCCCACCTGCGGCTGCTGCGATTTCTACGTGGAGTACCTGGAGGCCCAGGGCTTCGATGTGGACGTTGTCGATCATGACAGCATGGTGCCGCTTTTCCGGGAGGCCGGGATCGACCGCACCATGGCAAGCTGCCATACCACGGAAGTGGGCCCCTACACGGTGATCGGTCACATGCCCGTGGAGGTCATCGAGCAACTGCTCGAGGAGCGGCCGATGATCCGCGGCATTACCCTGCCCGGCATGCCCACCGGCTCACCCGGCATGCCCGGCGAGAAGCAGGAACCCTTCACCGTCTACCGCATCACCGCCGATGCCGAGGATCCCGAGGTATACGGGCGCTTCTGACGCGCATCGCGGGACAGCGACGGGCGGTGGTGACAAACACCTCCGTCCTCGGCAGCGTGCGTCCTTCGGTGCAATACTCGGGGCACGGAACCCTGACTCAAGCCCAAGGACGTTGTTCGAGATGTCGCTACCGAGAGGCGCCCTATGCTGTCCACGGACGTGCCCGCAAAGAACACGCTGAACGTGAACGGCCACAGCATGGCGTACGTCGACCGGGGGCGAGGCGACACGGTCGTCTTTCTCCACGGGAATCCGACGTCGTCCTACCTGTGGCGCAACATCATCCCCTACATGGAGGGCCACGCCCGCTGCATTGCACCCGATCTCATCGGCATGGGTGATTCCGCCAAGCTGGCCGAGTCGGGCCCCGGCCGTTACCGCTTCGTGGAGCACCGGGAGTACCTCGATGCCCTGCTTGAGCAGCTGGATCTCGGTGATCGCGTCACGCTCGTACTCCACGACTGGGGCTCGGCCCTGGGCTTCGACTGGGCGTGCCGGCACCAGGACCGGATCAAGGGCATTGCCTACATGGAGGCCATCGTGCGCCCCCTGCAGTGGGAGGAATGGCCCGACGCCATCAAACCGGTGTTCCAGGGACTTCGCTCGGACGCCGGGGAACAGATGATCCTGGAAAAGAACGTCTTCGTGGAGCGCATCCTGCCGGGCTCGATCCTGCGGGAGCTGGAGCCGGCGGAGATGGCAGAGTACCGACGCCCGTTTTCCGACACCGGCGAAGCGCGACGACCAACGCTCACATGGCCGCGGGAGATCCCGCTGGACGCTGAACCCGCCGACGTCCACGACATTGTTGCCGAGTACGCCGCGTGGATGGGCGGCAATGCCATACCGAAGCTGTTCATCAACGCCGACCCCGGCGCCATTCTGATCGGCCCCGCTCGGGAGACCTGCCGGAGCTGGCACAATCAGGCGGAAGTCACCGTGCCCGGCAGCCACTTCATCCAGGAGGACGCACCACAGGCCATCGGCGAGGCGCTGGCCGACTGGTACCGCCTTCTTCCGTGAACACGCCCCTGAACGATGTGCTCACCCCCTGCCTGCTTCTGGACCTGGACGCCTACGAGCGCAACGTGGGACGCATGGCGCACTACGCGAAAAGCCAGGGGCTGCGCCACCGCGCACACGCCAAGACACACAAGTCGCCGGACATCGCCCTGCACCAGATCGCCAACGGCGCCGTGGGCGTCTGCTGCCAGAAGGTCAGCGAGGCCGAAGCCATGGTCGACGGCGGGGTGCGCGACGTGATGGTCTCCAACCAGGTGATCAACCCGCACATGATCGACCGCCTGACCGCCCTCGCCCGCCAGGCGCGGGTGCTGGTATGCGTAGACGACCTGGACAATATCGCTCAGATCAACGCCGCTGCCCTGCGACACGCCGTCTCCATCAAGGCCCTGGCCCTATTGTCATTCGTACCTGCTGCTGCGCACCTACCACTCCGGGTTCGGGGAGAACGCGACATCCGGGAGATTGTTCCGGCACCAGTCGAGGTGGGCCCCGCAAATCGGCCCTTCCCCGTGCATCAAGGGCAGGGGGCGCCATTTCACTACCCGCGTGTGCAGCCGCTCCCGGAAGGTCTTCCATTCCAGTTCGATATGGGCCCAGTCGCCAAGCCGGTCACGCTCCAGGAAGGTCAGCAGGTCGGGCGTGTACTGCGGCACCATGTCCCGCAAGCAGAAACGGTGCAGGGCGATGGAGATCTCGCCGGCGACTTCGGAGACACACACGCCGGCCCGGTCGATGTCGACCAGCATGATGATCGCCGAGCCATCGTCGCCGAAGCGGCGGATGTGCACGAAACATGCGCCCTGGTGCGGCGTACCGCCGACACCGCTGTAATCGAAGATGAACTGGCGCTCGCCGGCCGGTGGGACATACCCGGGATGATTGGTCACCGGATACTTGGCAGCCAGCTCCGCCAGGGTGTGAACATGCCATCCCTCGTGCAGCATAGGGTCTCAATTCCCGTTCGGTGCGATCGTGTCTGCGAACGGACGTCACCATGCCGGTGTGCCCTGCGTCAGCGAACTTCTCCCGTGCTGACCTCATCCGGCTAATCGACGCCCTTCTGCCCGAGAAGGCTCCGCAGGCGCTTGTTCTCCGCTTCCGCTTCCACCTGGGCGGTGATGTCGTACTGCACCCCCAAGTAGTACACCAATACATCACGCGGATCCCGCAACGGTGTCAATGACAGGCGGTTGTGGAACCTGCTGCCATCCTTGCGGTAATTCCGGAGGGTTACCGTGATCGGCTCTCCCGCAGCAATCGCACGCCGCAGCTGCTCGATCTCGGGCTGCGCCGAGTCGTCGCCCTGCAGAAACCGGCAGTTGCGCCCGATGGTTTCGTTCTGGCTGTAACCGGTCAGCTGCTCGAAAACGGCATTGGCGTACACGATGGGCATATCCGGTTCGTCGGGATCGGCCAACGTGATACCCGTGGCACAGTGATCCAGCAGCTCGGTGAGCACTGTCGGGATCACGCCCGGATCCTTCTCGACAACAAAGGTCATTAGCTCCGTCCTCAAACGTGCTCAGGGTGCTGCCGATGCGTCGGCTTGCTCGACCAGCCCCTTGAGATTATAGACCGTTCGTTCTGCTCCCTCCTGAACGGAGGTCTGGATCAGTTTACGGAACGGGCGCATGCGCAGCTCCAGCCGCGGGAATTCGAAGCGAAATCGTAGCCGGGCGTTCTCGCTGCTCGCCCCGATATGGTCGAGCGCGTATGTGCACATGAACTCGGCCGACACCCCGGAGAAGACGATCCAGTTGGGTCGTTGAATATCGACGACCCGAAACGTCGAGGTGGTCTTGTGTCCGTGATCCACGCGGGTTTGACGCGCGAACCAGTCGCAGTCCAGCGCACCGGCACTGAGGACCTTCAATTCGATCACTTCCGGTGACCAGCGCGGGTAATTGGTCTCGAACTCATCGGCAATGAAGCGGAAAACCGATTCCACCGGCCGATGGATGGTGGTCGCTGCCTCACCAACGACCGGTTGATTGCCGAGCACCATTCATGCACCTCTGATTCCCGGGATGAGAAAGACTGGCTGTTGGTTCCCTGTTCCGCCACGGAGACTGCCATCACTTGCTCAAAGATCCTACGATATTAGTACAATTTTTGTATGAACACACTCAGGTGGGAGTTGCCATTGCCGCCGCGCTGATCGGACCTCGTCACCCATGGTCTCAACGCCTCCACGAACAGGTGGCAGACTTGAACCATCAACGGCACCACGGTAATCATACCAAGGTGCCTCCGAGTGATTACCTCCCCCGGCGCGAGGCTGTCCAGCACCTCGTCGGAGGTATCACCCTCAAGCACCCGGATGCACGTACCGAGGAGATCACGTTGCCCGTCCGTGGAACGTGTTGGCTCCATCGCTTTGATCGCCACTACGCCGCATTCTCGCCCTGGACAAATGCCGCTATTTCCGGATCCGTTTCCCCGCGGAATACGGACTTCGGGGGCCCGCCATTGCGGAGCCTCCCGTCAGCCAGAAACAAAACTTGATCGGCGATGCGCTCCACGAATCCCATGTCATGGGAAATGGTGAGCACCGTGCACTGAGTCCGCTGCACATAGTCCCGTAGCAGTTCGAAAACAAGCTGCGCGTTCTGAGGATCCTGGCTGGCGGTCACCTCATCCAACAGCAATACGTCGGGCTCCAGAGCCAGGGAACGAAGAATTCCGACGCGCTGGGCCTGGCCGCCTGAGAGATCCGTCACCGGTGCATTGGCGTACTCGGAGACACCCATAGCCTCCAGCAACGCGTCAGCGCGTTCGCGCGCCTCTCGGCGGGGCCGGCCCAACAACCAACGCTGGGGATGCAGCAGGTTTTCGCGCACATTGAGGTGCGACCACAGATTCGGCTTCTGGTACGCGATTCCAACCCTTCTGCGGTCGCGTGGTTTCAGACCTTGATCGGGAGTGTGTTGAATACCGCCGTTGGGATGATCCACCGCCAACACGACTGACCCGGAGTCTAGAGGGTGCATCCCGGCGACAGCATTAAGAAGCGTACTCTTTCCCGCACCACTGGGGCCGATGACCATAGCGATCTCGCCCAGACCGATCTTGAACGTGAGATCTGTGAAAACGGAGACCTGCTTGCGCCCCTCGCCGTAGGATGCGGCGAGGTCCCGTACTTCGATTCCTGTCTTCATGGCTTCATACCCGCTTGATGAGAACCCGGTCCTCGTACTTCTTGCTGAGCACGGCCAGCGGCACGATAATCACGGCATAACAAAGCGCCACCGCTGTGTAGACCTCGAGGGTCCGATAAGTCTGATTAATGACTTCCTGGGACGTATTCACGATCTCGAAGACGCCAATCACCGAGGCCAGCGACGAAAGCTTAATCGTGGTGTAGTACTGATTCATCATCGGTGGAACCGAGTTGCGGAAGATTTGCGGCACCATGAACAACGCCAGTGTTTGCAGGCGTGTGTAGCCAATGGCCTGGGCGGCGTTCAGTTCTCCCTTCGGAATATTCGCCAGTCCGGACCGGAAGATTTCCGCGGCAAAGGGCGAGAGGTTCAGAGCCAAAGCCAGAATCGCCGTGTAATAGGCGCTGATATTGATGCCGAACAGCGGCAGGCAGTAGTACAGCCAGAGCATGAAAACCAGCGCGGGGATGGACAGGAATAGGTAGACATAGCCTGTTGCCAATGCCCACGCCGGAAATGCCAGTAGACTTCTGGCCGCATAGTGACGTACAGACCCGAGGAGAACGCCCATGGCCGTACCCAGGAGAATGGCGGCCAGAGAGATCTGTAACGTAATCCAGATGCTCTGACCGAGAACCCACCGGTACTCCCATACAACGGCGAAATTGAACTGGTAGTCCATGGACGCCTCCAGTGATCACTTCAGTTGATGGGTTCGAGCTCGCGAACCGGGCGAATGAACGGCACGTCCTCGTAGCGCGGATCACGCATGAGTTCCTGCAACTGGCCGGTGCTCACCATGTACTCAATGGCGTTGTTCAGGAACGTGAGCAGCTGTTGGTCTTCGTGCCGGACGGCCCATGTAATGGGCTGAATATTCCAGGGGTTGTCAGGAAACAGGTCGCGTGTCCCATCCTGCTGGGCGACAAACTTGCGCACCACGAAATGGTCGGACATGGCGACGTCCGCCCGCCGGGACATGACCTGCAGCATCGCGGACGTGAGATCACTCGAACGAACCACTTCGATTTCGGCGTTCTCGAAGTTGTTGCGCACGAAATCGTGGCTTTGCTCCCCGGAGACCACCGCGATGGTGAGATCCTCCTGATCGAGATCCATGACGTTCTCGATATCGTCGAAGCGATCATCGCCGTCCAGCACCATTGCGGAATTGCCAAGGTAGAAAATCGGATCAGTAAACGCTGCAGACGTGGCACGTGGTATGGTTGAGAAAAGACCCGCGATAGCGAAGTCGTAGCGGCCGGTCTGAAGGCCGGTGGCGAAATCGGACCAATCCGTCGCAACATACTCGATATCACCGCTGTCAATGCCCATCTCCTCAGCGATGAGTTCCAGAAGCTCCGGGAAAAATCCCTTGATCTCATTGGTATCGGAATCCCGATACGTAAGTTCATCATAGGTTATGTACCCCACGGTAAGCTCTTAGGCTCAACCTTCAAGTGCAACACCTGCCCCCTTGGGAGGTAGGCTGTTGCGATGAATACCGGATACCGACACCTCAGCAGTGAAGAGCGCGCCGTGATCTTCTGTGAACACCAACGGGGCATGAGCATTCGAGAGACGGCTCATCGGATTGGTCGCTGCCCAGCGACTGTGAGTCGTGAACTGCGGCGCGGGCACTCGCCAGCCACAGGCGCGTATTGCCCGACGCACGCCTCGCAGGCATACAGGGCGCGGCGCAGCCGCTGCGGGCGGGGCCAGAAATTGGTGGCCGGCACATGGCTTCATGCCTGGGTGCGCGATCGGTTGATCCACAGGGCTTGGTCGCCGGAGCAGATCGCCGGCAGACTTAAGGCCATGGACCCCGATGATCCCGACAAGTACGTCAGCCACGAGACCATTTACGCGGCCATCTATGCCCACCCGAAAGGGACGCTGCGCAAGGCGATGATCGATGCTCTGCGCCGAGCCAAGGGCCAACGCGGCCAGCGGCGAACAACGCCGGCGGGCGGCTCCATGGTTCCCGAATCGCTGCGCATCCGCCACCGACCCGAAGAGATCGAACAGCGCCTGATGCCGGGCCACTGGGAAGGCGACTTTATCAAGGGCGCGTACAACCGCTCGGCGGTGGGCACCGTTGTCGAGCGCAAGACGCGCTTCGTGGTGCTCAGCAAAATGAACGCAACGACCGCTGAAGCCGCCCTGGAGGGCTTCTCCCGGCAGATGGGTTATCTGCCCGCCATCCTGCGCCAGAGCATGACCTACGACCGGGGCAGCGAAATGGCCTGTCATGCCGAACTGGCTCGGCGCTTGAGACTCGATATCTGGTTCGCCGATCCGCACGCGCCGTGGCAGCGCGGCAGCAACGAGAACACCAATGGCCTGCTGCGCCAGTTCCTGCCCAAAGGTGCAGATCTCAGCGAAGCCAGCCAGACCCAGCTCAACGACATTGCGCGGCTGCTCAACCAGCGCCCCCGCAAAACGCTCGGCTGGAAAACACCCGAAGAGGCCATGAACGAAGAGCTTCATGCGTTCTCAAAATCCGTTGCACTTGATTCTTGAATCCAAGGCTCCCGATCACTCAGAATATCCTGCAACCGATCGGCCTGCGCCGTTCCGGCAAGGAAAATTGCTATGGCGGAGAGCGTCACTCCAATTGCGTTGACGGCTGATTTCATGGTGGTTTACCTCGTTAGTATGTCGACACTTTGGAAGGTCATGGTCGTTCAGGTTCGCCGGGCGATCAGATCGATCTCAACGAGCGCCTCTCTGGCGAGCCCGGTGACTCCGATGCAAGTCCTTGCTGGGCGCTGATCCTTCGGGAAATAGCTTTCGTAGATAGCGTTCATTTCCGCGTAGTCGCGGTAAAAGTCGGTGAGAAAGACGCGGACGGCGACCACGTTCCCAAGCCCGAGATCAAGTCCTTTCAAAACCGTTTTCAGGTTCTCCATGGTCTGTCGGGTCTGGGCCGCGATGTCCACGGGGAAGCTTGCGGCATCATTGGTCGGGTCCTGGGGTATCTGCCCCGTGAGAAAAACCCAGTCGCCGGTTTCGACAGCATGGCTGAACGGTGCGACCGGGCTCGGGGCACCGGCAATGATGCGATAGGCGAGGTCATTCATGCTCTGCTCCAGATGTTTGATCGACACCCTGGCTCCTCATTCGGATCCAGTGGGCGATCTGACCTTTGCAGACCTCGTGCCATGCTGACCGAAAAGCGTGTCATGCCCACCCTTTCACGAGGTTTCCTGCGCACTCCTGCCTGACGCGGGAGCGTGCAGGACGCACTGAGATAGCGCACAGGGAATATCCGGATGTGGTCCCGAACTTCGGCTGCGGCTGGTCACGGTCTTCGGTTGTCACGCTGGTCACCCAGGTCAAGTAACAGTTGTTCACGGCCCCAAACGGTCTACATGACAGATGTTGGGTCGGCACCTCGTTGGTGCGGTTGCACTGGATGGGCGCGGCTGGATCGTGACCTATCTCGGCTGGCTCTTCATCTTCGGCGCAACCAGCTGACTGTTGTTCCTGCTCTGGCTTGCCTTCAGCCCTTTCGGCGCGCTACGCCTCGGTGAGCTGGACGACCGTCCCGAATATTTCCCTGCTGTCCTGGTTCACCATGCTCTTCGCCGGCGGCATCGGCACGGTGTTGATGTCCTAGGGCGAGGCCAAGCCGACCCTGCACCTCGCAAGCCCCCCTACGCAGACACCAAGCCCTATACCGTATAGGCAACACGCGAAGCCACGGACTTCTCGCTCTATCATCTGGGCCTGCACACCTGGGCGATCTGCACCCTCCCAGGCCTGACGTTCGCCTTCATCATCTCCCGGTACAGGCTGCCGACGCGCGTGAGCTCGGTGTTCTATCCCTTTCTCGGCGAGCGCAGGCAACGCTCATCGCCGGCAGACGCCAGACAGGAGCGATTCATGCGTGAGGACACATTCTGCTGGGGAATCGTGGGCACCGGGAGAATCGCAACTATCTTCGCCGAAGACATTCAGCAAGAGCCGGGCATGGAGGTCACGGCGGTCGTATCACGAAGCCGTGACCGCGGACACGCGTTCGCGCAGTCACAACGATTGCGGGCCACCGTCACGGACAGCATCAATGCGCTGACGTCCAGCGGCAACATCGACGCAATCTACATCGCAACCCCGCACAGCGATCACCTCCCCGCAACCATGGCCGCGCTGCAGAGCGAATACCCGGTGCTCTGCGAGAAACCCATGGGTCTGAACGTGGCTCAGGTCACCGCTCTCGCCGACCTCGCCCAGAAGCGTGGCGTCTTTCTCATGGAGGCGATGTGGAGCCGCTTCCTGCCGGCCATGAACGCCTTCATGACACTTCTGCGCCAGGGAGCCATCGGCGAACCCCGAGCGCTGTTTGCGGATTTCGGTATCGATGTCCCGTTGGCACCGGACAGTCGACTGTTCAACCCCGCGCTGGGCGGGGGCGCACTACTGGACGTGGGCGTGTACACCATCGCCCTGGCTCATAAGGCCCTCGGCCGCCCCACCAATGTGTACGGGAGGGCACGCTGGACGGAGACCGGCGTCGACGGGCACAGCGCCTACACCCTGGCATACGGCAGCGGAGCTGTTGCCCAACTCTTCGGTGCACTGGAACTGAACACCCCACAGCAGGCGGTCCTTTGCGGAACTCAAGGACGTCTCACGCTGCAAGCACCTTTCTTCCGACCGGAGTGCGTTTCGCTCACTCGCAACAATGGCGAGACGAACCACCAATACCACCCGGTGACCGGAAACGGCTACGGCCACGAGGCCCGGGAGGTTGCCGACATGGTGCGACGCGGGCGCAAGGAGCACCCGACCATGCCCCTGGCCGAATCCGTCGCCATCGCTGCAACCATGGATGAACTGCGAACCCAGTGGGCGTTGCAGTACCCTGACGAGCCCTGAGCCACCCGCCGACGATCGGCGCACAGCACAGTGGTCAGCGGGCATCCGGGCCATGGGCACCAGCACCCTGCGCTAACGCGACGGGACAGCATGTGCTTCTCACCGTCTTCGGATCGTTCATGTTCCGAAGAGACGGGGATCACTCCTCGTTCGAGATAATACCCGCATCATCGTTATCGGGCTTGTTCACCCGGGTGCTCACAGCCCAGTGGAGCAGTTCCCCCGCGTTGCGCGACCGGACCGCCGCCTTGATGGCATCGCGCTCGGTCAGTGAAGGGTCGAGCCAGGCGCCATATGACCCGGGGTCAAGCACAAGCGGCATTCGCGGATGGATGTGGGCGATCGGCGTCGCGGCGGGCTGGGTGATGATGGCGAAGTTGGCCTCCTTGTCTTCGCGCTGAGGATCATAGATTCCGGCGAACATCAGCAGTTCGCCATTCTCGGCGTGCGTGATGTAGTGAGGGACCTTGCCCTTACCTTCCCGGGTTTGCCATTCGAACCAACCGTTGGCCGGCACCAGGCACCGGTGGCGCGCAAACGCATGACGGAAGAAAGGGGACGTGGCAACCTTCTCGGCGCGGGCGTTGATGGGGCGCGGTGCGTCGTCGCCGGCCCAGGGAGGGCGGAACCCCCACAGGCACTGCCGAAGCTGGAGACCATCATCGTCCTGCCAGACCACGGGCGGATGAGTTCCCGGGGTGATGTTGTAGTGCGGAGTGAACTCCGGCTCGTCAGAGTCCAAGTGGAGCAATTCGGCGATGCGTCGACGGGAATCGTAGAACGCGTAACGGCCGCACACGGGAAACTCCTTGGCGCCTGCACGCCACATGCAGCTGATTTCCAGGCAGCCAGGTACATCGCCTCCCCCGGCGACGGCGGCCTGAATACGAAGTTACCAACATTTCAGGACATAGTGTCAGAGCTCACGTTGTGCGCCTTGCCGACAAGGCGCGCGAGCGCAGGCGTGGTGGTTCCACATCAAGGGAGCGCAACAGCATACAGCCCCGAAAAGTGGCCTTACACGCTGCCCGTCAGCCAGTCGACCCGCACAGCGACCGCAAGAATATGCTCGTTTTCGTGACCCCCTGATCATTCGGTTATCCTGGGCGCGCGGAACACGGAGCACACGGACTGCGCTCGGTTTCCGACCGAGAAAAACAATCACCTTGGGCGTCAGGGACCCGCGATGCAGTCCGAGCAGCCGCACCTCATCACCGGGGGCGCGGATCAACCGCTGATCCGCGAACTTCTGGACGCGATTCACCGCGCGGACGAAATCGACCTCGCCGTGGCCTTCATCAAGGCAAGCGGCCTGGAGCTGCTGTTCCAGGCACTCGCCCGCCGACTGGAAGAGCAGCCGTACGCACGCGTGCGCATCCTCACCAGCGATTACCTGGACGTCACTGACCCGGCCGCCCTGCGGCGACTGATGTTGTTGGCGGACGCCGGTGCCGATGTCCGCGTCTATGAAAGCGCGGGCCAAAGCTTCCACCTGAAGGCGTACATCTTCGTGCGCACGGATCAGGGCGTGCTCTGCGGTGATGCCTTTGTGGGGTCGAGCAACATCAGTCAGACCGCGCTGACCAGCGGGCTGGAGTGGAACTACCGCGTAACGGATCCCGGCGCCGCCGACGACTCCGGACGCCGCGGCTTCGCCGAGATCCGCCAGGCATTCCAGCGGCTGTTCCACGACCCGGCGGCGACGCCGCTGAGCCACAGCTGGATCGAGGCGTATGAACGTCGCCGGCGGCCGAATACGCCCAGCGTGGCGCCCGGCAGCGACGAGCCCGAGCCCGCCCCGGCGCAACCCAACAGCGAGCAGCAACAGGCCCTGGGCGCACTGGCGACCACACGGCAGGCCGGGTTTCAGCGCGGTCTGGTGGTCATGGCCACCGGCCTCGGCAAGACCTTTCTCGCCGCCTTCGATGCACGGCAGATGGGGGCCAAGCGCGTGCTGTTCGTGGCCCACCGTGAAGAGATCCTGATGCAGGCTGAAGCCACCTTCCAGCGGGTTCTCCCCCGGGCCCGGGTCGGGCGGTACTATGCCGAGCAACGGGAGGAAGAGGCGGACATGGTCTTCGCCTCGGTGCAGACACTGCACCGCCAGGCGCATCTACGCCGGTTCCCGCGGGATCACTTCGATTACATCGTCGTGGACGAGTTTCACCACGCCGCGGCCGGCACCTACCGCCGCTTGCTGCAGCACTTCGCACCCAGCTTTCTGCTCGGGCTTACGGCCACACCGGACCGCTCCGACCAGGCCGACATTCTGGCGCTGTGCGACGACAACCTGGTCTACACACGCAACCTGTTCGACGGCGTCCGCTCGAACCTGCTGTGCCCGTTCTCCTACTACGGGATCTTCGATGAGAACGTGGACTACGAAGAGATCCCGTGGCGCAACGGGCGCTTCGACCCGGCGACCCTGAGCACCCGGCTCGCGACCCTGGCCCGAGCCCGCCACGCCCTGCGCGAGTGGCGCGACAAGGCGGGCCATCGCACACTCGCGTTCTGCGTATCCACGAGCCATGCCGACTTCATGGCGGAGCAGTTCGCCGGAGCGGGCGTCAGTGCCGTTGCCGTCCATTCGCGCTCGGCAATCAACCGGCATGAGGCAGTGGACCAGCTCCGCAACGGCGCCACGCAGGTCATCTTCTCCGTGGACCTGTTCAACGAAGGCGTGGACGTGCCGGACATCGACACCGTCATGATGCTGCGCCCCACGGACTCCAAGGTCCTGTTCCTGCAGCAGATCGGCCGTGGGCTGCGCCCCGCTCCGAACAAGGAGCGCCTGACCATTCTCGACTTCATCGGCAACCACCGCGGGTTTCTCAACAAGCCGCAGGCACTGTTCGAGGTCGCCGGCACACGCAGTGCCCTTGCTGCATTCGCCGAACGCGCAGAGAAGCAGACCATCGAGCTCCCGCCGGGTTGCTATGTGAACTACGACCTGCAGCTCATCGAGTTTCTGAAGTCGCTGAATCCATCCGGCATCGCCGACGAGTACGACGGCCTCAAGGCAAGCATGGGCCGGCGTCCGACTCTGCTGGAGTTCTACCGCTCCGGCATCGCCATGGAGCAGCTTCGACGCCAGTACGGAAGTTGGTGGGCATTCGTGGACGAGTGCGGCGATCTCGACTCCACGGAGCAGGCCTGCCTGGCCGCCCACGGCGACTTCTTCCGGGAAGTTGAAACCACCGCCATGACCAAGTCGTTCAAGATGGTGCTGCTGGAGGCGCTGCTGGAGATCGATGGCTTCCAGGACCCGCCGACGGTGGATGCGCTGGCGACGGCGTCCCTGGACGTTCTGCGCCGGCGACCCGATCTGGCTGCCGACCTGGAGGGCCAGTTCGACGCGCTGGACAGCATCGACCCGGAGGCCTGGCGCGCGTACTGGCAAAGGAACCCCATCAACGCCTGGACCGGGGGCAATCAGGGCAAGCAGAAGCAGTCCTGGTTCACGCTGCGTGAGGGCCGGTTCACTCCTGCGCGAGTCGTCGCATCCGAGCAGCTGGATGCATTCGCCGCCATGCTGCAGGAGATCGTGGACTACCGGCTGGCCCGCTATCGGGAGCAGCGGCTACCGCACACCCCAGAGGGCTCCGGAACCGTCGTGCCGTTCCCAGGAGCATCGTCGCGGCCGGAACTCCCCTACTTTCCCAACATCCGCGTGGCCTGCGGCCACTTCAAGAGCGGACGCGCCGATGCCGAGGAGTACCGTACCGTCGGCCCCGGTCACGGTCGCATCGACCCCGAACGACACTTCATCGCCCGGGCGTCCGGGGAGTCCATGAACGGCGGTCGCAACCCCGTTCATGACGGCGATTACCTCCTGCTGGAGCACGTCACCCCCGGCAGTGCAGGATCCATCACCGGCGACACCGTGGTCATCGAGCGCCAGGACGAAACTGGCGACAGCCAGTATCTGCTGCGTGTCGTCACCAAAGCAGCCGATGGCCGTTACGTCCTCAAGGCAACCAATCCCGATTACGACGACGTCATCGCCGACGACAGCATGCGCAGCCGTGCGCGATTGCGCGCCGTACTTGATCCACTGGAACTGGCGGTGGGGCAGTGGCTCATGCGCGAGGACATCCCGGAGCTTTTCGGTACCACATTCAACCCCGGGAGCTGGAACAGCGGCCATATCGTGCTCCCGGAGCAAAAGGCGCACGTGCTACTGGTCACCCTGAACAAACAGGGCAAGGGCGAAGACCACCGCTACCAGGACTACTTCATCGACGAACGCACCTTCCACTGGCAGACGCAGAACAGCACCACCCCGCAGAGCAAACGGGGCCGGGTAATCATCGAACATACCCGTCGCGGCATCACCATTCACCTGTTCGTGCGCGAGAACAAGCTTGGCCCCGACGGCAAGGCAGCCCCGTTCCAGTACCTGGGCCCGGTGGACTACGAGTCCCACACCGGCACAGCGCCCATGAGTGTCACGCTGCGGCTGCAGGGATAGACTCAGGACCAGCCGAGAACAACCGTCTCCCAGCGCACGCCGTCGCGGCCCAACTGGTCGTCGGCACGGTTTTCAAACCGCACGGCAAGTCCGCACTTCCGGGCAAGCTCTTCCAGTACCTCTCGATCACAGGGGTGGAATTGTCGTTCATCCGGCGACGGCCCATGGCGCAGAGTCATCACAACCACGCCCTGTGGTGCCAACAGCTCGGCAAGCCGCAGCATCGCGCGCGGACCGGCCTCCGGGACCAAGTGCATCCACACTGCGGAAAGGAGGATCAGACCGAACCCATCTCCTTCGGGAGCAACGCCTGCAAGCTCCGGGAGTGCGCTGTCGACCCACTCCACACCGGATACATCGCGAGTTGCGGCAACGGCCAGGTCGCGCAGACCAGCCGCCGGCTCTACGGCGGTTACGCGCCACCCCCGTGCAGCAAGCGCGCGGGCATCACGACCACTGCCCGAACCGACATCCAGGGCCAATCCCGGCGACTCCGGCATGCACTGCAACCACGGCGCATGCGCTTCCTCGAACCGGATCGACTCGTACTGCTGGAAGAACTCTCGGGCCCGCTCGGAGTACGGGGCAACATGAGGCTTCAGGTCGTCAGCTCTGGGCATGGCGTATGGATACAGGGCGCTGCTGAAGGAGTAATCGGGGTTGCAAGGCCGCCGGCATGTAACGCCACTCCCTCGCGGAACAGATCGGACTCCGCCATGCTACCCTCATCCAGTTCGAACATGGGACGCTCACCGCTCGTCTAAACAGCTCATCCCAAGGAAGTCCTGAATCACATCACGGTGGATGTACCGGATCAAGTCGCTTACGAGGGCCACCGTCGGCCGCCCGCGCCACAAGGAACTACCAATGCGCCCGTCACGACATCCAACGCCTGCTATCAGCCCGCTCGAGCGCGCCGAACAATTCTGTGACGCGTACGGGCTCGATGTCCCCGTCCTCCTCGCACCCATGGCCGGCGCCTGCCCGGTGAGCCTCTCGGTCGCCGTCGCCAACGCCGGCAGCATGGGAGCGATGGGCGCGCTACTGACGTCCCCTGAGGGCATACACGAGTGGGTGAACGGATTCCGCGCCGACAGTCGCGGTCCGTTCCAGCTCAATGTCTGGATTCCCGATCCGCCGGCACACCGTGACACAGCCGCGGAAGCGCGCATGCGCGCTTTCCTCGCAAACTGGGGACCCGAGGTCCCCGAATCCGCGGCGGACCTTCCGCTCCCGGGCTTCGAGGCGCAGTGCGAAGCATTCCTGGAGGCACAGCCGCCCGTCGTCTCTTCCATCATGGGGCTGTTCCCGCCGCAGTTCGTGGAGCGCTTCAAGCAGGCAGGCATTCGCTGGTTTGCAACAGCCACCACCCTCGAAGAGGCGCAGCAGGCGCAGGAGGCTGGTGCCGATGCAATTATTGCCCAGGGTGCCGAGGCCGGCGGCCATCGCGGTTCCTTTGATCCGGCCCGCGGCGAACGCCAGTCAGTCGGGCTTTTCGCCCTGCTGCCGCGGATTACCGATCACGTGGACATCCCCGTTATCGCCGCCGGCGGCATTGCGGACGGCCGAGGGGTCGCCGCGGCGCTCACCCTCGGCGCAAGCGCCGCCATCATGGGAACGGGTTTCCTGCGTTGCCCGGAGGCGGAAACGCACGCCAGCTGGGCCAATGCGCTGAAGCACCTGGAACCGGAGAACACGGTGCTCACCCGCGCTTTCACCGGCCGGGCGGGCCGCTCCATTGACACCGATTTCGTGCGCGCCATGGCGGCCCCCGAGGCACAAGCGCCGGCCCCCTACCCCATCCAGCGAGGCCTGATCGGGGCCATGAAGCAAGCCGGCGCAGCCGCTAACGATATTCGTCGCATGCAAGCGTGGGCAGGACAGTCGGCGGCCATGGCTGCTGCGAAACCCGCTGGCGAGCTTGTCACCCAAATCTGGACTGAGGCGCGGGCGATGCTGTAGCCAGCGCTGATACGGGCCAAGTCACCGACTGCGTCAAACTCATCCCCCGCGGTACATGCAGGCCACCGACCCCGAGCTGCCACTGGCCCGGCAGCCGCCGAACGAGCGTGGGACCGGCGTCGGAACTAGATCCAGTTGCCGCCCGCTTCTCACGGCTAGGAGGCGTGCCACACCCCCTGTGCGGCGTGAAACAGCAGCGCATGGCGATGTGCCAGTGCGTCGATGTCGCGGTCGTAACCGCCGCCGATGACCCCCGCCACGGGAATGCCGCTCTCGCGGCACGTCTGCAGCACATAGGTATCGCGCCGGGTGATGCCCGCGTCGGAGAGGTTCAGGTGGCCCAGGCGGTCCTGCGCATGCACATCCACCCCCGCGTCGTAGATCACCAGCTCCGGGCGCACCTGCGACAGCAGCCGAGGCAGCGTGCGTTCCAGCGTGTCCATGTACTCGCCGTCCGCGACCCCTTTATCCAGCGCGATGTCCAGATCGCTTGCGCGTTTGCGTGCCGGGAAGTTGGTGCGGGCATGCATGGAGAACGTGAACACCGCGGACTCATCCCGGAGCAACCCGGCGGTGCCATCACCCTGGTGCACGTCCAGATCCACCACCAGGATGCGCCGCGCCCAGCCACTCGCCAGGGCATGGACGGCGGCTACGGCGATGTCGTTGATGAGGCAGTAACCGCTGCCGGCATCGGCGTGCGCATGGTGGGTGCCGCCGGCCGTATTCAGGGCCATTCCGCACTCCAGGGCCGCCTGCACCGTGCGCACCGTGCCACCGGTCTCCAGACGCACCCGGGCCACCAGGTCCTCTGACCACTGGAACCCCGTCCGCCGCTGGGCGGCGCGCTCGGTCCGACCATTCAGGAACGCATCGATGTACTCCGGCGTGTGCACACGGGTGAGCAGGGCCAGATCCACCGGCTCCGGTTGCAGCCACTCCGCCACACGCGCATACGGCGCGGCCGCGAGCTGTTCCCGCAGAACCCGGAACTTGCGCATGGGGAACGGATGCGTGTCGGGCAGATCGATGGTGTAGCCCGGATGGTGGACGGTTGCTAACCCCATGGCGGCTCCCGGTGAGCAGGATGGATCGATTCCGGCAAGCGCGCAGAATACACTGCTCCGCGAACAGCCTGGCAACCGGGCACGCCCGAGGAGGATGCATGGTCGCAGTTGCACGCTTCGGTCTGCAGGCGGGGCCCGCCCAATGGGTGTCCGTGGGCGACCCGGTCATGGGGGGCCAGTCCACCGGGGCCGTGGAGCCGCTGGACGCCGAGAGCAGTGTCTTCCGGGGTGAGGTCAGCCTGGCGAATGGCGGCGGCTTTGCCTCGGTCAAATGCGACGTTCCCACCCTGGATCTGTCGGGCCACGACGGCGTGGTGCTGGACGTCCGCGGCGACGGCAAGGAGTACAAGCTGGGCCTGCGCATGACGTGGGACCGCAACGCCCCGGTGTATCAGCACGCGTTTGCGACCACGGCCGATTGCCGGGAGCCGATCATGCTGCCGTTCGCCGGGTTCGTTCCATCCTTCCGGGGCCGCACTCTGCCCGACGCCCCGGCGCTGGATCCTGCACGTATCGCGTCGCTCAGTCTGTTCATCTCCGGCAAGCAGGCCGGGCCATTTGCGCTGGTTCTGTACGGGATCGACGCCTGTCCGCCCTCGGGGACGTAACCTGCACGGCCCAATCTCCGGGTATCCACATTTGGACCGACAGTCCCAATAGCAAAACGCTTTTAATGTCGGGGCAGTACGCAGAAGCAGACGGACCGTTGGCCAACGGCGAAGAAGCCCTCCACCGAGCCGCCCCAAGGGCCGATCTGGGGGCCGCCAGGCTCATTCTCTACCACTTCGCCGGGAAGGCCAGGCTCCCATGCCGAGTCTTTTCGGCTAGAGCCCCGTAGACGTTCGTGGATGGCAGTGCCCGACCTATATTGTTGATTTTATGGTGCCGGTGGACGGAATCGAACCGCCGACCTACTGATTACGAAGCTAAATCAATAGCTTACGAATTCTCGTAACGAGAAACCACGGTATCTCCTCCCCGGAGCTAGGCAAGCAACTAGCTCTGTGGAGGCTGATATGGCAATCAAGCTGACCGTCACTTCGACCAAGGGCGGCGTCGGGAAGACGACCGTCACGGCCAACCTCGGCGCGTACATCGCGGACCTGGGCTACCGGGTGCTTCTGATCGACGCCGATATCCAACCAACGCTGTCCAGCTACTTCCCGCTGGCGCAACAATCCGATTACGGGCTCACGGAACTCATCACGGCCGGCGAAACCGGCTCCACGGTGAGCACCACGGCGCTTGAGGCCGAAGGCCGAGGCACGCTGGACGTCGTGCTCTCCAACGACCCCGACGGCGCACTCCAGAACTGGATTCTGCATACACCGGATGGTCGCGTGCGGCTCCGGCATATCCTCTCGGATTACGACGAGATCTATGACGCCATCCTGATCGATACCCAGGGCGCAGTCGGCCCACTCCAGGATGCGGCTGTTCTCGCCGCCGACCTCCTGCTCTCACCGATTCCACCGGAGATCCTGTCAGCTCGGGAGTTCGCGCGCGGCACGGTGACCATGCTGGAACGACTGCGGCCGATGGCCGCCCTCGGCGCGCCCATCGGCCCGCTCCGCGGCATGCTCTACCGGATGGACCGGACGGCCGACGCTCGGGTCATCGCCGACGAACTGCGTCGAGAATCCTACGGCCCGAGCCGGGGGCAGATCACCGTTCTGGATACAGCGGTACCCGCCACGGTGGCGTACCGGGAAGCGGCTACCCATCAGATCCCCGTGCATCGCTGGGAGACGCGACGCTCCGGTCCGACACCCGCAGCGGCCGAGACCATGCGTGCGCTCGCCGCCGAGTGCCTCCCCCATCTGGTCGATGATGACAGGGAGGTCGAGAGCCATGGCTAAGGAAATCGACCGCGGCAAGCTGCGACAGACCCTCTACCAGGGGCATTTCGGGCAATCCGCCCGCGAACTTGCCCCCGGTGAGCCGGTCACCGTCACGCAGATGGTCCTCGATATCGACCAGGTGAAACCGTACGACCGAAACCCGCGAAGGAAACTGAACCCCCGCTACTCGGAGATCAAGGCGTCAATACGGGCTCAGCGCGGCCTCAACAACGCGCTCGAAATCACGCGGAGGCCGGGTGATGAGCTCTACATGATTCGCGCCGGCGGGAACACGCGCCTGAAAATCCTTCAAAAACTCCACGAAGAAACGGGGGATGAGGCCTTCCGCCGCATCCACTGCCTTTATCATCCCTGGCAGGACGATGCCCAAGTTCTCGTCGGCCACCTTGTCGAGAACGAGCTGCGCGGGGAAATGACCCTGATCGACAAGGCCGTGGGCCTGGAAGAACTGCGGGCGGAGTTCGAGCGTGAGGCGGGCGAACGCCTGAATCGCTCCGAGTTCCAGCGGCGGCTGGAGCAAGTGGGCTACACGGTCTCCCGCCGCCTGCTCTCCCGATTCGAATACGCCGCGACCCAACTCCTCCCGGCGATCCCTGAGGCGCTAGGGGCTGGGCTTGGAGGGCCGGCGGTCGAAGAACTTCGCCGACTGCACCAGGTCACCTCTGAACTCTGGACAGAGCACGGTTACGACGAGGAGCTCCTGGAGCCGCTCTGGACCCAGGCCCTGCAGGCGACCGACGGCCCGGACTGGGACGTGAGCATTGGTCGCGAAGAACTGGAGCGGGAACTGGCCACTGCCCTGGACCTTCCGTTGAGGCGGGTTCGCATGGAGTTTGAGACGCGTCTCCAGCGGACGCGGGCGGACAACAGTCGCGACGTCCCGCCTACTGGTGACTCGCGGCCGCCAAAGGCTTCGGGCCCCGAAACAGAAGCTGTTTCATCAGGTGCTTCCCAGAACGACGCTACCACTCAGTCCCCGGTATCCACGGGCGACAAGTCCGCAGCATCACCGGATTCCGACAATGAACCACCTCCAGTTCATGAAAACACGGAAACGCCGCATACGGCGCCCACACCTTCCGGCCCCGCACTGTCGGAATCCACTAGCGAGCCAGAACCGACACCTGTCGAACACGAAGACTCGGGAACCGGCACGGACGTCGGCGAACTACGCAAGCGCGCCCGTGCGGTGGCCGAACGCGTCGCCCGCCGATACCGGCTGGACATCTACATGAACTCCTGGGACCGCGGCATGGGGTTCCTCATGGATCTGCCGCCCCCGGAGGACGTGCTCCGGGAGCCGCAGGATCCCCAGGGGGCACGCCGCGGCTGGGTGTGGTGGCTGCTGGTCGTGTGGTCCGAGGCCATGGACGACAGCAAGGCCCGCGGGAGTTTCCCGGAGCGGTTCGAGCTGGGCCGGATGCTGCAAGAGAACAACCACCGTGCCGTCCACTATCGCGTCGGTTACCCGTACCTCACCACGGCGGCCACGGAGTTCTTCTCGCACCCGGAGACCCCCGACACGGACTTCGACGACCTGATGACCCTCATGCGCATCTGCCGCCAAATCGCACGGAGCGCCCAGCGGCAGGGCATGGACATCTGGAGGGATCGGACATGAGCACGGAACTGGCTTACCAAGTGATTCGCTTCGCCGTGGACAAACTGAAAACCGGAGATCTCAACGCCGTCTCCGACCTTGGTTTCGAGCCCGACGAGATCCGGGCCATGGAGCAGATGACCGTCGGCGAGCTTCACCATCTCGCGCGTATGGGTACGCACTTCCTGGACGTGGCCGTGGATCACCGCTGTCTGAACCACGCACTCACTCATGCCCGGGACGAAGCCCGCACCGAGTGCACCCAGGACGACCTGATTCGCCAGGGCGCCGGCACCGAAATGCTGCATGCCCTGTGCGGCCTTACCCCGGGCGAAGTGTGCCGCCGTCGACGGATGCTCGGCGTTCAACGTCCCCAGGGGCGGCCACCACGGCTGCCGCCCACCAAAGAGGACCGTATCTGGCGGCTGTGGCAGGCGCACGCGGATCTGGATGAGCCCGAGCGCCATCTCCGGGTCGCGCGCGACTGCGACGTCTCGGCCCAGGCGGTCTGGCGCCTCGTCCAGGAAAGCCGGGCCATCCAGGCGGCAAGCGGCAATGGTGCCGGACCGCCGGACGTGGTCCCCCTGGTCACACACCACGCGGCGCAGGAGGAGTAGGTCATGATGAGCGAATCACCCTCCTCCGCCCGTGGCACGAACTTTCAGGGAGCAATGGCCGAAGCGGCGCGTCAGCTGTGCGAGATACCGACCTCTGCGGAGACAGCCGTCAGCGAAGGCGGCGCCGTCCTCTATGCCGGCAACTGGCAGGACACACATCCCCGACGCCTGCTGTACGACCCGGCCCTTGAGGCCAGGGACAAGATCGCCTGGATGGTCATCAAGGCACACAGCGACCCACGGACACCGGCTGCCTTCCCGTCGTACGACGACTTCGCTGCCGCCGGCGTCGGCAGCAAGCCAACCATCGCCGCTTCCATCGCCCTGCTCCGTGTCACGCGCTGGATCTCGCTATGCCGCCAGGTACGCGACGAGAAGGGACGGTATCGCGGCAACATCTACGCGCTCCACGACGAACCGGTCTGCCTCGCCGAGGCCATGGAACTCGACGAGGGGTACGTGGGCTTCGTCCGGGAGATGTGCAACCACTATCACTCCCGCGTGCGGATGGTTGCCGAAGCAGTCCTCGCCACCATCCAGGCCGGTCTGATGGACGGCACTGAACCCGTGGAGGCGCAGGACATCACGACCCGATTCGAACTCCGGCTCTCCGCCCACCAGGCGAACTCGGACGCTTTCGCGACCGGCGCCTTCGGCGACGCACTCCGTGCACACCACGGACCACGCGAACCGAACCGGAATGAGGCTGCAGGAAAGGCCGAAACGACTCGCACCCAGGTTCACCAGATTAACCCGGACACCCGGGTTAACGAGCTTAACTCGGGCAACGAGCACCGGGTTAAGCAACTTAACCCGGATGACAGCCCCGAAAAATCAACAACTTCCACCCATGTTAAGCAACTTAACCGCTCACGCGCGCGCACGGGTAGTAGTGGTAGTAGTAGTAGTAACAACACAACAACTACAGGGGGGTCTGGGGGGAGTGGCACTGCCGAGGAACCACAGGCGCCCCTGGAGTACCCGCGGCAACTCACCAAGGATCAGCGTGAACTGGCCCACCTCTGCCTCGGTGAGCTCGAGCCAGGAATGGCCCAGCAGGTTCTCGATGAGCTTGCCGGATGCCTGGAGGACAGAGAGCGCGCTCCGATTCGCAACCCCATCCGCTACCTGTCGAAACTCGCACGAGCGGCCCGCAGCGGCACATTCGTTCCCACTTACTCGCAGCAACGTCGGTCTGCTTCGCCGCCGAGCACAGGCCCGGAATCTCCCCCGCCCCCAGCCAGGCGGAGCCAGCCTGTGAATGAACAGGATCGGCTCAGCCGCCGACGCGGCGCCGAGGAACTCGCGCAACTGCTCCAGGCCGCCGGCAAGCCTATCCCGCCGGAGTTGGGCGCACAGCTCGAACGGGATGACCCAGCGAGTACCGGAGGGCAATCGTGAACCGCGATGGAAGTAATGTCGGTAGACGAGGAAAGTGCGGCGCCCCCGGGAAACCTTTCCCGGCTCGACACTCGTCCGGCGCCAGCAGTCTGAAGGAGATGAACGGAGGTCAGTCATGACAGCGATCCGACAACGCAATGGAACCCCGTACCCCACGCTCGACCAGGCCGAGGCGGTTCGTGATGCACTCGGCCAATACACCGGTCATACCTTCGAGGCCATGCAGGAGACCGACGGTTACGTTGTCAGACGGCGCGGTACCGATACCACCGCCGGCACCGCCGGAGTGGCCACCCACTGTGAGACAGACGAGGGGTCGCCGATTGTCCTGCGGCCAGCCGTGCGCGGCCACGTGGGTTTGCTTACCTGGTGGCTCACGGGCCTCGCTCTGTTGTTCGCCACACCGGCACTGGTCGACACACTCGTCGGGCTTCCCGCGGCTTTGGGCGCGACGGCCGCCCAACCGGTGACGGTGCCGATCGCCGGCGCCATGAGCGCCGCACAGGTCGCCCTGGCCACGGTAGCGGCGCTGATCCTGGCCATCGCGTCCGTTCGCTTGATTGTCGCGATTTTCTACTACCGCTACGAGCTCGGCGCGGAGGCCATCTGCGTTCAGGAGGGCATCCTCGCCCGCCGAGTGCGCCAGATGTATTACCGCAATGCCCGAATTCCCACCCTGGACGCAGGGCCTGCTGGAGCGCGTTCTCGGGATAGGAACCGTTGCAGTCTCGTCCGCCGGCGGCGGAGAGACTGGCGAGGTCCGGCTCGCGGGCATCCGCCAACCAACCAGCGTAAAGGCAACCATCCAGGAACGCATCGAACGGGCAAACCCGTGGAGGAGGCGGCCATGACTGAGGCCCAAGCCGAGAAGTCCGACAACGTGATTGCGACCTGGTCCGCAGCCCAAGAACAACCCGGTGGCCTGCGCGGGCGCGCTCGGATGACCATACAAACCCGCCAGGCGCAACGCGTGATGCGTGGCCGCACCCGTCGGGAAGGCGAAGGCAAGCCCGAGATCATCGGCCTCGCGCGGTTCGCCACACTCATGCGCTGGGCCTGGCGCGCCGCAGAAAGGGATGACCCCTGGGCGGACTGGCTGCTGCTACGGGCCTACCACGCCATCAACGAAAACCGGGAGACTCTTGCCGTCCTGCGACAGCAGGCGGAGGCGCGTCTGGAGGTAATGCCGAACGTCGAGATCGACGTCGCAGAGAGCCTGGAGCCGATCCAGATCCCTCTCGACTTCTCGACCCCCTACGGCTACATGGGCGCCTACCTGGTCGGCGAATTCGACAACTACGCTCGCGCCCTGCTGACGGCTCGCCATGTGGGACTGATCACGAAAGCCTCAGCCGAGCGCGACCTGCACAAGGGCGGTCACCTCGTGCGCAGTGTCTTCCACATTCCGGCCGCCTGGCGATTCCGGGGCCTGACCCGGGCCAGCGTGCGTAGTAAAGCGGAGAAGGCAGCTGAAGTAGCCCGGGCATTAGGCTGGCCTCCCCAGGAGGTACTGGACGGCACGATCCGGTCACCTCTGGCTCCCGAACTTCAGTCACTAACCAGCGACTGACAACGGCAAGGGCAGCCACCCGCCCTTTGGCGACACCGGTACGGTTCGGCCCAGGCTTCCCGAGAAGGACTGTGGTCGGCGTGTCTCGGGCATGACGGAACTCTTCTACCTTTGCTTCCGGCAGATATCGGCCTGCCTCTCCCGCGAGACGAGAGATCCCGCTGTGCAGCCACTACGCTCTGTTCAACGGCGGCCATCTAGTTTTCTTTCAGTAGAAGAATAAGATCATCTTAAACTTCAGGAGCATCTCCATGGTCGCCATCCGCATCTCGCGGGCTCGCAAGGCAGCCGGCATGTCACTCCGTGCCCTCGCCGAACAGACGGGGCTCAGCCTTACCACCCTCAACAAGTTCGAGCACGGGACGCTTACCCCCTCGTCCGAGCAGCTCATCAAGCTGAGCCGCGCCCTTGGCGTGCGGACCGAATACTTGCTTCGACCGGAGCGGGCCGAAGTGGATCTGGAGGAGGTCGAATACCACACGCACTACAAGACTCCCAAGAAAGTCCTGGACCGCATCACCGCGGACGTGCTGGATCAGGCCGAGCGTTGGATGGAGTTGCTGGACTTGTACCCGGAGTTCCCGATCAAACGGTTTGAAGTGCCAGCTTCTGTTCCTCCCCTGATCACGGACTACGAGCAGCTGGAAGGGATCGCCCAGGGCGTTCGACAGGATTGGGGCCTTGGCGAGAAGCCCACCCTGGACCTCTTCGACACGCTTGAGGGTCTAGGACTGCTGGTCATCCTTGTCACTGTGCCGGATGGAACGCGCTTCGATGGTTTAGCCGGAGAGGTCGGGGAGCAACAGGTCCTCGTTGTCTCCAAGTGTGTTCCTGGGGATCGGCAACGTCTGACGCTGGCGCGCGAGCTTGGGCATCGGCTGCTGGCCGGCCGCCTCGCTGCAGACCTTGACGAGGAGACCGCCTGCAACCGGCTGGGCGGCGCATTCCTGCTGCCTCGGCGAGCGGTTCGTGACCGCGTTGGGGATCACCGTACCGCCCTGGAATGGCGCGAGTTGTATCTACTCAAGCACGAGTTCGGGATCAGTATGGCAGCGTGCCTTTCCCGTGCTGCTCAAGCGGGCATTATCGATGGGCGACGCAAGAAGCAGGCGTTTGTCGAACTGCGGAAGCGCGGCTGGCACAAAGAGGAGCCCGGTGACCCTGTGGAGCCTGAACACTCTCTCTTGTTCGAGCATCTGGTCTATCGCGCCCTGGCGGAGGAGTTCATTGGCCAGTCCAAAGCTGCAGAGCTTCTCGGCGTGTCGGCAAGTCAATTCCAGCAAAACCGATCGCTGACGTAGACCGAGACGGATGCCGCTGCTCATCAGTAACGCCAACGTTCTCATCGACATGGAAGTGGGCGAGCCGCTGGAGCGTATGTTTGCCCTGTGCGTATTCCGGCCCATCGTGACCGCTCATTCCGATTGATCGTGACCGCTGTTTCCGGCGCATCGTGACCGGCGATTCCGGCCGGAGCGTGACCGATTTTGGCCCTGGCGCCGGAATCATTGGTCACGGTCCCGGAATCGCTGGTCACGATGCCGGAATCGGCGTGGTGTGCGCTGGTAATTCCCTTTGACTGCAGGCATATAGCTCTCTTTTCACTGTTCCCGGGGAGAGGGCATGCCGGCACCGAGGATTACCATGCGACAACTCAGCGAGATTCTGCGTCTCAAACACCAGGCCGGACTCAGCCACGCCCGCATCGCCGCCGTCCTGGATCTCTCCAAGGGCGTGGTCAACAAGTACGTCAGCCTCGCCCGTGCCAAGGGCGTGGGCTGGCCCCTGCCCGAGGGCATGGACGAGGCCGCGCTGGAGCGGCTGCTGTTCCCCGCCCCAGTGCTGCCCGGGCGGGGGGCGGAGCCGGACCACAACACCATCCATCAGGAGCTCAAGCGCAAGGAGGTGACGCTGCAGTTGCTCTGGGCGGAGTACGCGGCCGCCCACGGGGCGGGGGCGCTTCGCTACAGCCAGTTCTGCGAGCGCTACCGGCGCTGGCGCGCCCTGCAGCGGCGGTCCATGCGCCAGCAGCACCGGGCCGGGGAGAAGCTGTTCATCGACTACTGCGGCCCCACGGTCCCAGTGATCGACCCGGGTACCGGGGAGATCCACCCCGCGGCGATCTTCGTCGCCGTGTGGGGCGCGTCGAGCTACACCTATGCCGAGGCCACACGCACCCAGTCGCTGCCCGACTGGATCGCCTCCCATCAGCGGGCGCTCACGTACTTCGGGGGCTGTCCCATGCTGCTGGTCCCCGACAACCTCAAAGCCGCCGTCACCCGGGCCTCGCGTTACACCCCGGAGGTCAACGACACCTATATGGAGATGGCCCGGCACTACGGGATGGCGGTGCTGCCGGCACGGCCCTACAAGCCCCGGGACAAGGCCAAGGTCGAGGTGGCCGTGCAGGTGGTCGAGCGCTGGATCCTGGCGCGGCTGCGCCACCACACGTTCCACTCCCTGGCCGCGCTCAACGCCGCCATCAAGGATCTGCTCGTCGAACTCAACGAACGCCGCCTCCAGCGCCAGCCCCACAGCCGCCGGGAGCTGTTCGAGCGCCTCGACCGCCCCGCCATGCAGCCCCTGCCCGCAGAGCCCTACGTCTACGCCGAGTGGAAGTACGTCAAACCCGGCATCGACTACCACATCGAGATCGATCGCCGGTTCTACTCCGTCCCCCACGCCCTGGTCGGCCACCGGATCGAGGCGAGGGTCACCGCCACCACGGTGGAGGTCTACCACAAGGGTCAGCGCGTCGCCGTTCACGCCCGCCACGGCACGGGGGCCCACAGCACCCTGGCCGAGCACATGCCCGCCGCCCACCGCAAGCACCAGCAGTGGACCCCGGGGCGGTTCCTCAACTGGGCGCAGGCCATCGGCCCGGCAACACGCCAGGTCATCCGCGCCCAGCTCGAAGGCCGCCCCCATCCCGAGCACGGCTACCGCGCCTGCCTCGGGCTGCTCAACCTCGCTCGCCACTACGGCAACGCCCGCCTGGAGGCCGCATGTGCCAGGGCGGTGCACATCGGCTCGCCGGGCTACCGCAGCATCAAGTCGATCCTCAAAAGCGGCCTCGATCGCGCCACTGTGGAGGCGACCACTGAGACCCAGGCCCTGCCGCTGCACGCCAACGTCCGCGGCCCCGGCTACTACCACTGACCTCGCACCAAGAGACACCGATCATGCTCAACGAACCGACTCTGGAGAAACTCCAGGCGCTGAAGCTCACCGGCATGCGCGAGGCCCTCGAAGACCAGATCGCCCAACCGGCCACGCAGGAGCTCGCCTTCGAGGAACGCCTTGCGCTGCTGCTCGACCGCGAGATCCTCGCCCGTGACAACCGCCGACTGACGCGGCTGCTCAAGGCCGCCCGGCTGCGTATCCCCGGCGCCTGCCTGGAGGACGTCGACTACCGCCACGCCCGCGGGCTGCAGCGCCCGCAGATGGCCCAGCTCGGCTCCTGCCAGTGGATCCACCACAAGCAGAACCTGCTGCTCACCGGCCCCACCGGCACCGGCAAGACCTACCTCGCCTGCGCGCTCGGCAACCAGGCCTGTCGTCAGGGCCTGTCCACGCGCTACGTCCGCCTCCCGCGGCTGCTCGAGGCCATCCACATCGCCCACGCCGACGGCTCCTACCCGCGGCTGATGCAGCAGCTCGCACGCACGGATCTGCTCATCCTTGACGACTGGGCCATCGCGCCGCTGACCGCCAGCCAGCGCCAGGACCTCATGGAGCTCATCGAGGACCGCCACGGCCTGCGATCGACACTCATCGCCAGCCAGCTCCCCGTCGAGCACTGGCACGACTACCTCGGCGAGCCCACGCTCGCCGACGCCATCCTCGACCGGCTGCTGCACAACGCCCACCGCCTGCCCATGAAAGGCGCGTCCATGCGCCAGACCACAACCATCGCGGAGGCCGACCAATGAACACCTGGGAACCCGGCCTGTCGCGCAACACGCGCTTCCATCTGCGCCTTGGTGAACGGCGCACCACCGTCACCCTGGATACACTGCTATCCAGCTACCTCGCCATCCGCCTGGGTCTTGAGCCCGAAACACCCCAGGCGCATCAGGCCGTGCGGCGCTGGCTGCAGCACCGCCTCGATGAGCACAACGACCCCGGCCGCGTTGCCGTTAGCCAGTGGCTCCAGCGCGAGGTCCTCACCGTCGTGGCGGATACAAAACTATCCACCCACTACGCCAACTGGCTCCTCGACGGCACGCCTCCACCACCGGTCGCGCTTGACCCATCGTGACCGATCACGCTCAATGAACACGGCCCAGCGCACACCGCGCCGCGAACCGGTCACGAACAGCGGAATCAGCGGTCACGTTCACCGGAATACGCACCCTGCCCGACGAGTTCCCCACCCCAGATGTCCTATCATCGGGTCCCCATATGCGGCACACGCCACTACCGCTCCTATCTGACGTCGTAACCCGAACTCCGGCAGCATTTCAGAGCAATCATCACCGGTACGATGCGACTACGACACAATCTGTCGGTGAGCGCGGGTCCCATGGCACAGTAGCTGGCAATCAGGGCCGGAGCACCCATGGCATTTCTCAACCTCGGCAAGAAGGACGCCTACGGCAAACAGCGCCGCATCGAGCATCGGGGGCGGTATCTGCGCGCCAGCCGCACCGGCGGTGTCGCCCTGCGCGCCCAGGCCAAGGCGGCCGGCGTGAACGTGACGGCCAACACGTCGCACGGGTTCCGGGTCTCCGGCACACCGGCCAGGAACACCCAGGTAGCGTTCCAGAACGGGCGCTTCATCCTGCGGGGGCGCTACCGCTCCGGGCCGTTTCACTTGAACCTCTCGAAGACTGGCGCAACAGTCTCAACGCGCAACCGCCTGGGCTCATTCAACTGGTTCCGGCCCAACCGCTCCTCGGCCAAGCTCGCCGGCGTCCAGGTCCGCGGCAAGACGGCGGCACAGATCCAGATCGTCTACATGCTCTTCGCCGCGGTCTTGGCCGTGGTGCAGTTGGTCGCAGCCGTCCTCATCGGTGCCGTCCGGCTGGTCCTTGAGGTAGGCGGGTTCGCGTACAGGCTGGTCCTGGCCGCCCCTTATGCCTGGAACAACTGGCAGCGGCGCCGTCGCAACCGCGGTCTCGAGCGGGAGCTACCGGACACGGACCTCGCCTTCCAGCCCCCGATACAGCAGTGGCGTGCCGATGCGCACCTCGCCGGCTGGCTCCTGGCCTACCTGGGCTGGGGGCCTGGGCATGCGGCGACGGAGATCAAGGACGCGTTGCGGCAGCGTCTGTCGACCGACGATGCGGGCTTCCCTGTCCTGGCGCCGACCACTCAGGAACTGGACGACACGACGTCTAGCCTGGAGGCGGCCCGCGGCGGTGCAACGGAAGACCAGCCGGGCTCACACGCCGTCGTCGCCGTCCTCGCCCGGCACCTGCGTGCGCTGCCCGCTGAGGAACTCGCCGAGGTGCTGCTGCAGGCCGATGACCTGGCCCTGCAGGACGGGCCACGCTCCGTGCTGCAGGAAGAGCTGCTCGAGGTCTTTGCCGACTTCGCCGGCGTGCGACTGCAGGAAGTCGAGGCCGAGCCGGAGGCTGCACCGGAACCGGCGGCTCCGGACCAGGGCGCGAGACCTGTCTCCTCCGGTATTGATATCAACACCGCCGGCCTCGAAGAACTCCAGACACTGCCGCATTTGGGGCCGGAGCGCGCCCAGGCGGTGATCGCGCTGCGCCCGGTGCAGGATCTCGGCGCACTCCAGGCAGTCGATGGCATCGGCCCCAAGCGCCTGGAGGATCTCCGCGCCGCCGGGGCGTACTGCTCCTGACCCCATCGATACCCTGTCCACGGACGCCACGACAACAACAGAGCCGGATCACCCATGTCGGACACCCTGCTACGCCAATGGACCATGCTCCGCCACATCCCCAGGCACCCGCGCAAGATCACGGTCAGCACCCTGCACGAGCGCCTGCGCGAGCAGGGCTACCCGACCACCGAGCGCACCATCCAGCGCGATCTCCAGGAACTCTCGGGACAGCTCTTCGGCCTGGCGGTAGATGATCGCTCTCGGCCACATGGCTGGTACTGGGACCGGGATGCCGCGCAGTTCGACATCCCCGGCATGGAGCCGCAAACGGCGCTCGCGTTCAAACTTGCCGAACACTTCGCTGGTCCCCTCATGGCACCGGCTACGCTCCAGGCGCTCTCACCCTACTTCCGCCGCGCCGAGCAGGTGCTTGCGGACACCTCGAGCCCCGTGCGCGCCTGGCCGGACAAGGTCCAGGCCATCACCCGCGGCCAGGCGCTGATCGCGCCCACGGTTGATCCCGAGATGTTTGAAGCCGTCTACGATGCGCTGTTCAACGATCGCCAGTTCCAGGCCCGCTATCACCGCCGCCACGATGGCGCGGTGAAGGACTATGTGGTGAACCCGCTCGGCGTCGTCTTCCGCGACGGCGTGGTCTATCTCGTCTGTACGCTCTACGACTACGACGACGTGCTCCAACTTGCCCTCCACCGGGTGCTCGCCGCCGAGCCCCTGGACACGCCCGTGCATCGTCCAGAGGGCTTCGATCTTGGGCGCTATGTCGATGACGGCGGGCTCAACTTTAAACTCAGCGATACCCCGCTCGCCTTGGAGCTATTACTGGAAGCCGAGACCGCGTTCCATCTGCGTGAGACGCCGTTGAGCCACGATCAAGTCATGGAGGACACCGCGGACCGCCGTGTCCGGCTCACCGCCACTGTGGTGGATACGGCCCAGGTGCGCTGGTGGCTGCTCGGCCTCGGCGATCAGGTGGAGGTGCTCAGCCCGCGGTCTCTGCGGCAGACCATTGCAGCGACGCTGCGACGGGCGGCTGACCGCTACGACTGATACACGTACGACACAACCGAAGCGGACTGCGCCCATCAGGCGAGGCAATCGCCTCGCTCTGGCTGCCACAGGTCTGGCAGGTCTGCGCGGCTGTTGCCTGCAGCCAGGTGATCACCCGGACACAGGCCTTGCGCTGGGCAACGGCCAAACCGGTGACGTCGCAGTGGACCACGAGCTGCCCGGGCCGCTCGCGGATCACCACGCTGCGGGCCTCCCCCAGGGAGGCCGCTCCCGCACGAGCAAGCTCCTGCCAGCCGGGGCTGTGGACCTGGACCGGGTCGAAGGCGATGTCCTCGATCATGGCGCTCACCGTGAATACTGTAATTATATATAGTATTCTGACGAACCACTGAGGACGCAGACAACCCCGAGGGTGTCGCCCTGCGACACGATGCGTCGCAGCGGGATGCCACACTGGACCCCCAGCAACAGGAGAAGGTCATGCTCGGAGCGATTGCCGGCGACATCATCGGATCCATCCACGAGTTCGGCCCGCCGGCGGTGCCGGGGACGCCGCTCATCAAGCCCCACAGCCACTACACCGACGACACGGTACTGACCTCGGCCACCGCCCGCTGTCTGCTCGACGGCGTCGACTACGCGACGGCCTACCGCGACGCCTACCAGGCGAACCGCAACCATTCCTGGGGGCTTCGGTTCATGCAGTGGGGGGATGACCCGGATAGGGGCCCGTACAACAGCTTCGGCAACGGCTCCGCCATGCGGGTGAGCCCCATCGGGTTCTGGACCGGCTCGCTGGAGGACGCACTCCGGGAGGCCGAGCGTTCCGCCGCTGTCACCCATGACCATCCGGAGGGCATCCGCGGTGCGCAGGCGACCGCGCACGCCATCGTGCTCGCCCGCACCGGGGCCACCGGCGAGGCGATCCTGGAGGCAGTGCGCGAGCACCACAGCTACGCCCTGGATGAGTCGATCCCGGTCATCCAGCGCACCTTGCGCCACAACGAGATCTGCCAGGGCACGGTGCCGCCTGCGATCCGTATCGCCTGCGAGGCGACCTCGTTCGAGGAGGTCATGGAGGTGTGCATCGGGCTCGATGCGGACACCGACACCCTGGCGTGCATTGCTGGCGGTATTGCCGAGGCACGCTTCGGGGTCCCGGCGTGGATCCGCGAGGCGGTGATGGAGCGACTCGACCCTCAGCAAGTCCAATTGATTGAGCGGTTCTACCAGGAAGCGGCTGCTCGCGCCGCGTGATCAAGGGAGGGAGCAGTATGTCCACGAACCACCTCGACCAGGGCGTTGCCACCAGCCACTCTTCGCCACTGCGGATTGCTACAGTGGACGCACCCGGCGGTGTCGTCATCGGCATGACGCTGTGCCCTGGCAAGATCGGTCCGGGGAACCGGCATCCCTGGGTGCGTAACCTGGAGCACGATCTCCAGGCTCTGGATGCCTGGGGTACCCGGTGTCTGATCACGCTCATGGAACTCCACGAGTTGATCGACTACCAGGCCCAGGATTTGGGGGAGCGGGCCCGCGCCCGCTACGGTGAGGCCGGCTGGCTGCATCTGCCGATCATGGATTGCAGCACCCCGGATGCTGTCTGGGAGGCGCAGTGGCAAATATGGCGTGACCCGCTCTATGACCGCCTCGACCGGGGCGAGCGCATCGTCATCCACTGCCTGGGCGGGCTCGGGCGCACGGGGCTTGCTGCCTGCCGCATCCTGGTCGAGCGAGGCATGCCGCCTCAGCAGGCCCTGAAAGAGGTTCGTGCCGCACGGCCCGGGGCTGTGGAGACGACCGGGCAGGAGCGCTACGTTCTGGCGTTAACGACATCGTGAAATTGAAGGGCGGGAGTCGACCCGGAGCGGACGGTCGCGCTATGTACATCAATGACCGCTCTCGGCTCGGCAATCGTGTAGCACGAGGTTCAGAAAGGGGGCTGCCGACGCCTGCGAACGCCTGACCGACGACATGCGTATAGATCTGTGTCGTCTTGACGTCCTTGTGACGGAGCAACTCCTGGACAGTTCGGATGTCCGTGTCCCGCTTGAGGAGTTCCGTTGCGAAGCTATGCCGAAAGGTATGGCACCCGGCTGGCTTCGAACATCCAGAGAGTTTCACGGCCTTGCTAACCGCCTTCTGCACGGCGCTGACGTGGACGTGATGACGAACGATGTTGCCCCACTGGTCTTGGCACAGCGCGTCCGAGGGGAAAAGCCACTTCCACTGCACCGACCTGCCGGCGTTGGGATACTTTCGCATCAACGCGTCCGGGAGGCTCACGGGCACCGAATCCCTATCGGCCTCACACGGATGACGCGCACGAATCCCGGAAACACGGGTTCGCAATGGTTCGACCAACGTTGCTGGTAATAGCGTCGTCCGATCCTTGCCACCCTTGCCATTGCGCACCGTGATCATGCGCTGATCAAAGTCGAGGTCCTTCACCCGGAGGCGTGCCACCTCGCTCACCCGGAGGCCTGCACCGCACATCAGGGACGCCATGAGATCGTAGGGAGCCTGGAGTTGCCCAATCACGGCCATGGCCTCTCCGTGGCTCAATACGGTTGGTAATCGGCGTGGGCGTTGAGCGCGGACAACGTTACCGATATCGCCAAGCGGACTCTCCAGAACCTTCCCATACAGGAAAACCAAGGCGTTCAACGCCTGGTTCTGTGTCGAGGCGGCAACCCCTCGCTCTACAGCAAGCCAGGTCAAGAACGCCTGTACGTCGGCCTCGCCGAGTTCACGCGGGTGGGACATGTTGTGGAACCGAATGAAATACCGGATCCAGTACCAGTAGGTCTTCTCGGTTCTCGGGCTGTAGCGCCGCGTGCGCATGAACATCCCTAACGACATCCCGCAGTCGAAGCGGGCGCTCCGGCGTGTTCATTGCTTTTGTGGCCTCCGTGCCAACTGTGTGCATATACAGCATGATTACGGCGCGAAAACGCGCCGTCAAGTGATTGGTGGCCCCGCATGACCCTCCTGCGGTAACCTCCCGAAAGAACGAGCAAAAATCGAAGGGCCGAGGCCCGTCACGGTGGATATGTCGCCTTCACGGTGATCGAATCATCGTGACGGCGATCCATTCACTGTTAGACAAATTGGGAGGGGCAGTGAAGGTTACGTTTGATTCCAATGTGTGGCGGATCGTCTCGTCGCCCGATTCCTTTCCAAACGAAAGCGCGATCGCTGAGTTCCGTCGGATCCATGACGCGATAGCTCAAGGAACTATTGAGGCGTATCTTGCCGAAACGGTGTTTACGCTGGAAGCTGTTAAGAAATCTGGGCGACACCAGTTTCTGGCCGAGTACAAAGCTAAGGTCAACTTTGAAGAAAAAGAGCAACCAGACGGTTCGCTAGCCTTTTCGATAGGTATCGGCCCTGATCCAAATGCCCATCCCGGCAATAATCATTACCTTTCGAAGCATTGGGCAGATGCTGAAAAGATCGGATTCAAGATTCTTCACTGCACGAGGTTAGCAACGGCCAAGAATCCGGACCTTAAATCCGAGTGGTTTATCCCTGTGACCCACGATATTGCCGAACGGTTCGGGACAATCGGAAGGGATATCGAAGCGCAGGATTGCGGGATTAGCCAATTGAAAGCAATCGGACAGGAGTACGCCTCTTCCCATGAGCCATGGCACGCTGGTATCTCGGCGGCCCCCGACTCAGAAGAGGGTCCCATAGCGAAAGCCGTCGCTGAGTGGGCGGATGGTGATGCCATATCTGCACATTATGCGTATGGCAATGATTATGTGTGTACGCGAGATATCGCCAAAGCTGCTGGCAATAACTCTGTGTTCTCGGCCGCGAACAGAACCTGGCTGGAACAGCGATATGGCGTCCAGTTCCTTACACCAGAGGAGTTGGCAAGACTTGTCTAACAACAGCGTCACCTCGGACGCCCAACTCCGCTGCGTTCCGTTGGGCGCCGGTTACGCTGGCCGTTAGGTCGAAGCCGAGCCATTGAGGTCTAGGCTATCTTACTGCCGCGAGCGGCGCCCAACTTTCTCATAAAGGTCAATTATGAAATTAATACAATTCCGCGTAACCAATTTCCGATCCATCGCTGACAGTGGTTGGATTGATGTCTCCGATGTAACCGCCCTGATTGGTGAAAACGAAGCTGGAAAAACAAATCTGTTACTGCCTCTTTGGAAATTTAACCCAACTGCATCCGGTAGAATTAATCTTCTTGATGACATGCCACGAAGTCGATACGCGGAAATGCGCAATGAGCCAAGTTCACATCGATTCATTTACTGCAAGTTTGAAATGGATGAATCCGATATTGAAGTTGCTAACAGCTACGGTATCGAAGCTAAAGTGGGAGCGACCATCATTGCTCGTCGAAATTTCGCGGGGCAGTACGGCTTCGAATTCCCTGATTTCCCAGACGTAGACCTTAAAAATACATTTAACCCAGAACTGGAAAAGCCGGCCGAAACTGAAGGGGAAGAGCCGAAGAAGGGGCCGAGCCTTTGGCAACGTTTCAAGGGTCGGTTGCCATATTTCGTATATTATTCAAATTATGGAAATCTAGACGATCAAATTTATTTACCACATGTTGTTGATAACATGGAACGCGATGATCTGGGGGCGCGAGAAGCTGCAAAGACTCGGACTCTTAAAGTGTTGTTTGACCTCGTGAGCCTGAGTGCTGACGAAATGTTAGAGCTAGCGCGTTCAACAGGTGTTGTAGAGAGAGTAAATCAAAAGGGAGAGAAGGTCGGAAGCGTTACAAACAAGACCGACGATGAGATAAAAGAAGACGACGCGAAACTTCGTGAGCGTTTGGCATTGTTGCAATCAGCATCATCTAAGCTGACGACAGCCTTCTCGGACTGGTGGAAACAAGGTAACTATCGGTTTCGGCTGGTTGCTGATGGAAACTACTTTCGAATCTTGGTCGCGGATGATCGCCGATCTGAGGAAATCGAACTTGAGAACAGGAGCGCTGGACTTCAATGGTTTCTGAGCTTCTTTCTAGTCTTTACCTATGAAAGCGAGGATGCACATGAAGAGGCAGTCGTTCTTCTTGATGAGCCAGGGCATTCGTTGCATCCACTCGCACAGCGAGATTTAACAGCGTTCTTCAACAATCTAGCCGAAACTAACCAGTTAATTTTTACAACGCACTCGCCATTTATGATCGACGCCGACCGTCTGGATCGGGTCCGAAAAGTATTCGTGGGAGATGATGGCTGCACAGAGGCGTCAAGTGATCTACGAGTCACGAGAGGAGCCAAAGGATTGAAAGAGAATGGGGCAACCTACGCGGTTCATTCTGCCTTGAACTTGACTGTTTCAGAAAGTTTGCTTCTAGGCTGCCAGCCAATCATCGTTGAAGGCCCATCAGATCAACATTACCTTACCGCGATCAAAAGTATTTTGATAGGCAAGGAAAAGATCGCACCCAAGTTCGAATTAGTTTTTCCCCCGTCCGGTGGCGCCAAAACCGCAAAGATTATCGCATCTATCTTGTCTGGAAGAGATGACGACCTGCCGAAGGTGTTGCTAGACAGTGACGCGGCTGGAAAGCAGACTATCAAATCCCTTCAAGGGGATCTCTATTCTAATGACAAGGACAAGATAATTGAAACTGACGCAGTGTTTTCCGACCTTAAAGGTACGGAAATCGAGGACCTCCTACCTACCAGTCTGATGATTCAAGTGCTCGACCGAATGGAGCGACGTGCCGAAGAAGAGTTTGAAGACGTGCATGATCCAAAGAAACCAATAGTTCCTCAAATAAAGAATTGGGCTGAAACAGAAGGCTTCGCCATGGAGGATGGGTGGAAGGTTAAGCTAGCTCTGGGCGTCAAAGATAAACTTCTAGCGAACACGAGCCGATACGTTGAGGATGACGATATAGAAAGGTGGAAAGCGCTTTTCGATAAGTTACTTTGACTTCTCACATATGGATGGGTTGTGCGCTAGGTGAAGGGGGTTGTCGAATGGAGCATTTCAGGCGGCACAATTGACCTTACATTGCGCTGCTGCCGGACAGGTTTTCCGCTTCGCTCCAAAAGCGCAGCATTACTGGGATCAAAGCGGACGCCCAAGGGCTGAGGCGTGGCCGGCGGCTTCGGGTCGATGTTGTCGCGCGGCGCCGATCCAGGAGATGTGATGGCTGACCAGGAATAAGGTCCTCGCCATATGCGAATGTGCTCGCTCGAACCGATAGGAGTTTCTCATGGCATCCATCGCTACGGTTGTCGTTCTGATCCTCATCCTGGTGACGACCGCGTTGTTGATGTCACGCCGGGCCTTGCGCACCGCCGACTTCCCGTACCGGAAGTGCACCGCGCTGTTTACGCCGGCGGAGCGGTCGTTCCTTGGTGTGCTCGACCAGGCGGCGGGACCGTCCTATCGGGTCTTCGGCAAAGTGCGACTCGCCGACGTCATCGAGGTTCACGGCGTATCCAACCGATCGAAGCACAGCAGCGCCTTCAACAAAATCTCGTCGAAACATGTCGACTTCGTGCTGTGCCGCGCAGACGATTTGTCGGTCGTGGGCGCCATCGAACTCGACGACGGCTCCCATCAGAGGAAGGCAAGCCGGCAGCGTGACCAGTTCGTCGAGCGTGCTTGCCAGGTGGCGGGAATTCCCCTGCTGCGGTTTCCGGCAAAACAGGCTTACACCGTCTCCCAAGTCCGCAGTCAGATCCTGGAAGCCCTGTAAGCGCTCCACGAACCCCATCTGTTGAGTCGATTCCAGTTCCGCGACACTGAGCCTTCCAGATTGATGGGAGGCTTGGAGCATGTGGTTATCCCCGGTACGCGCCCGCTGGCTGGGTCATTTGTATCACGCCCATGCCTTGGGGTTGTCGCTGAGTGAGTATGCGCGGCGCCAGGATGTCTCGCTCGCCGAGTTGATGGACTGGGAGCGCCGGCTGCATGAGGCCGGAGTTCCGGTTCCGGAGCGTCACCGTCCCGCACGGTTCGTGGCCGTGGAGGTGGTGGCATGATCCGGCCCGGGACGGATGTGGCGGTGTATCTGTGCCGCGAGCCCGTGGACATGCGCAAGTCGATTGACGGTTTGTCGCTGCTCGTCCAGGAGGTCATGGCGTGCGATCCGTTCACCGCGGCGGTGTTCGTGTTCTGCAACCGGGCGCGGGATAAGGTGAAGATCCTGTTCTGGGAGCGCAACGGCTTTGTGGTCTGGTACAAACGCCTCGAGCAGGAGCGGTTCAAGTGGCCGGCTTGCGGTGAGCGGGAGCGGCTCACGCTCTCGGGCCAGGAGCTCAACTGGTTGCTCGACGGCATCGACATCACCCGTATGCAGCCGCACAAAGCGTTGCATTTTCAGTCGGTTGGATGAAATTTTTGCTCGCCGCACCGGTGGCGTTTTGGTACAATTACCCACATGAAACGGGCCGATACCAACACGTTGCCATCCAGTTCCGATCTCCAGCGCGAGCTCGATGAGCAGCGCGCTCTGGTCGAACGCCTCCAGGCCCAACTCGCCGAGAAGGAGGCCGCGTGGGCGGCAGAGAAGCGCTCGCTGTTCGAGCAAATCCGGCTGCTGCTGGACAACCGCTTCGGCCCCTCCACCGAGAAGTACAGCATCAAGCAGCAGGACCTGTTCTTCGACGAGGCCGAGAGCCTGGTGGAAGAGCCCGCCGAGTCAGGTGAGACTGCCGAGGCGGAAGAGGAAAACCAGCCGGCCCCCAGTGGCGGCAAGCGTCGCCGGGGTGGGCGCGCCCCACTGCCGCCGGAGCTGCCTCGCGTGGACATCGTCCACGATCTCCCCGAGGACGAACAGCAGTGTGCCTGCGGCTGCGGTGCGCTCACCCGCATCGGCGAAGAGGTCACCGAGCAGCTCGACATCATCCCGGCCCAGATCCAGGTGCTGCGCCATGTGCGCATCAAGTACGCCTGCCGGGCCTGCGAGGACGGTGTCCAGATCGCCGATCTGCCGCCGCAGCCGCTGCCGAAGAGCAACGCGAGCCCCGGACTGCTTGCCTATATCGCCACCGCCAAGTACCAGGACGCGCTGCCGCTGTACCGCCAGGAGCAGGTCTTCAAACGACTGGGCCTGGAGCTGCCACGGAACACGCTCGCCCGCTGGATGGTGGACCTGGGTGCGTTGCTCGCGCCACTGGCCGAGCGCATGCGCGCCCATTTGCACAGTGCGGAGCTCATCCACATGGATGAGACCACCGTGCAGGTGAACACCGAGCCCGGGCGGGCCGCCTCCAGCACCTCGTACATGTGGGTCCAACGCGGCGGGCCGCCCGGAGCCGAGGTGGTGCTGTTCGACTACGATCCCAGCCGCTCGGGCCAGGTCCCGCGGCGCCTGCTGGATGACTATGGTGGTATCCTGCTCACCGACGGCTACGAGGGCTATGCCCAGGTCGTGCGCGATAATGCCATCACCCATGCCGGGTGCTGGGCGCATGCGCGCCGCAAGTTCAAAGAGGCCCAGAAGGTCCAGCCCAAGGGCAAGACCGGCAAGGCCGACCGGGCGCTGGCGTCCATCGGCAAGCTCTACCGGGTGGAGCGCGAAGCCCAGGGCCTGCCCGTTGAGAAGCGTGAACGCCTGCGCGCCACGCACAGCCGGCCGCTGATCGAGGATCTGCGCCAGTGGCTTGACCAGTCCCTGGAGAAGGTGCCGCCGAAGAGCGCCATCGGCAAGGCCGTGCACTACCTCAACAGCCAATGGCCCCGGCTCATCCGCTTCCTGGAGGATGGCCGCATCCCGCTGGACAACAACCCCGCGGAGAACGCCATTCGGCCGTTCGTGGTGGGGCGCAAAAACTGGCTGTTCAGTCAGACGCCGCGGGGTGCGCACGCCAGTGCCACGATCTACAGCGTCATCGAGACGGCCAAGATCAACGGCCTGGAGCCCTACGCGTACCTGCTCGAGGTGTTAAAGAACCTGCCGGGCGCGACAACCGGCGAGGCCATCGACCGACTGCTGCCGTGGCATCAGGACGAGAGCCTATACGCGCTCAAACCCGCTGAGTAGGTGGGGTTCGCGGAGCGCTTACGAAGCCCTTGAAGACCAACTGCCGCAGCCACAGGGAGCCACTTCCTCCAGGGTCGAGCCGGTCCTTGGCCTGGACGAGGAAGGCCTTCCTAGCGCCCTCCACGCTGGAGAGCCGCAGCCAAAGGGAGCCGATGCGCCACCACCGTGTCCGAAATGCTCCGCGGCGATGGAGCGCAAGACCATCCGAAAAGGGGCCAAGGCTGGCCATTCATTCTGGGGGTGCAGTGCGTATCCGACGTGCCGCGGCATTCGCCCCATTTAGACTGGCACCGAAACATGACTCCCCGTCACCTCGGTCGGCCAAGAGCGGACCGTCGCATCACTGCGAAAGCTCGGCGCTGTTCCGTATTCTCTTCCCACCCGCGTAATTCGTGAGACCGCGTGAGGCCCTGCTTCCACGGTGCCAGATGGTGCTGCTCGCGAGGTTACAGGAGGACGCAGCGATCAGGTCAGTGCTGAAGTGGCTTGATCGGCCCCGCTCATTGGCCATATGAGCCGTTGTCTGTCATCGGTTATTCAAGAATCCCCAGTGTGATCTGAGGCTCTGGAGTTAGACGCTTGAAGGCAGCCTCTTCACGGGTGGTTGAAACCGTAAAGCCTTCCAGGATTTCGAACGAGAATGTCGTGGCGGATCTCGATGTCTGAGATCCACTGATGGAACGCGTTGATCAGAGCACCGTCGTCGGGCACGGGCGTTGGCAGCTTTACGTGGGGCCAATCGGTCCCGAACACGAGCTGCTGCGGGTTGGCCGCCACCAAGGCATCAACTAGGCTCCTGACGTCATCGAAGGGTGGGTGGTCGTGGCCGCTGATTCGGTTGGGCCCCGACAGCTTCACCCAGGCCTGACCCTCTCGAACCATGGCAACCAGGTCCTGAAAAGCTGGTAACCGGTCCGTGTGGCGCGCAACCGGAAAGTGACCCATGTGATCCACGACAACCGGAACCGGAAGGCGCTCCGCCTTTTTCGCGAAGTCCGGGAGTCTTGAAAGATCGACGAAGCACTGCACGTGCCAGCCCAATGGCGCGATGCGTTCGCCGAGGTTGGCGAGGACGTCGAAGTCGACACCGCCTCCGAAAACCACGTTGACGCGAATTCCGCGGACACCTACCGCGTGCATCGCTTCGAGCTCCCGGTCCGTCACGGAATCGTCCACGACTACGACGCCGCGGAATACATCCTCGCCGCCAGGCCCCTTCTTCTCCAGGCATTCCAGCATGTTCCGATTGTCGGTCCCGTAGACACTGGGCTGGACGAGGACCCCTCGATCGAAACCAAGTGTCGCGAGGAGGTTCTCGTAATCGACGAGGGACGCCGGAGCCGGAGCGTACTCGCTTGTCGGGACCAGCGGTGTCCGGCCTGCTGGGTCGAAAACGTGTGCATGGCTATCGCACGAGCCCGACGGAAGCGGCGTATCCGGCTTGCTTGGCCGAGCGACAGGTGCGGGTGTCATGGGGATGTTGGTGTCGGTCGTCATTCCGCGGCCTCGATTCGGGATGATTCTGCTGGGCGTCGAAGACCCAGGCGTTTTTTCGCGTTGGAGAGGTGGACGTGCATGGCGGCTCGCGCCGCCTCCGGATTCCCCTCCTCGATGGCTTCAAAGATCGACTGGTGCTCGAGCTGGACGTTGTGCGTGAGCCGGCCTGTCCTGGCCGTGTTGGATCGCGCGATGACGATGGACTCAACGATTTGCTCCGCAAATAGCTCCAGAAGTTCGTGGAAGAACCGGTTCCCCGAAGCGGCGGCAATGGCATGATGGAAGTCAATGTCGTGCTGCGCGGCCGGCTGCCCGTGTTCCACCGCATCGTTGAGCCGGTTCAGCGATACCCGCATTGCGTCAAGATCCTCGAGGGAACGGTAGCGTGCTGCCAATGCGGCGGCTCCCGTTTCTACTTCCTCACGAATCTCGAACACGTAGCACAGTTCTGCCTTATCCAGCTGTCTGCCTGCCAAGGAGAACGCGGAACGGGCTGAGGTGGCGTCTGCCACGAAGGTGCCTGCGCCCTGGCGCGTATGGACAAGGCCTGCGCTCCGCAACTGTGCGATTGCCTCCCGCACGGCCGGCCGACTAACGGCAAACTGCTCTGCCAGCGCGCTCTCCGTTGGCAGTTTCGCTCCGGGAGCGAATTTCCCTTCCCGGATGTCGCGTTCAAGCACGCTGGCCAGTTCTGCAGGAAGACGTCGTCCTATTTCTCGAGCATGCATGCGTAACCCTCACTCAATCCCACAAGCCCGGTAGCCACAGGGTGACCCACGGCACGTATGCAACGATGGCGATGACCGCCAGGAGGACGAGGAGAAATGGCCAAAGGTGACGGGCGACGGTCTCGATACGCAACCCACTTATGGACGCTCCGACGAAGATGGAGTAGCCGAGAGGAGGGGTCACCATACCCACGGCGAAGTTAATGACCACCATCGCGCCGAGCTGGATCGGGTCGAGTCCGATTTGGGCGCCTACGGCCATGAGCACGCTGCTCAGTATGACCATCGCCGAGATGTTGTCCATCACGGCCCCAAGCAGAAGCAACATAATGTTCAGAAGCAGCAGAAGAAGGAGCGGATTGTCCGTGATGGCGAGCATGCTGGCAGCCAGTTGAGCGGGAATCTGCTCGTTCGCGATGACCCACGCGAAGGCATACGCAGTCGCGATGATGAACATGATCATGGCACTTGTGCGCAGGGAGCGAAGCAGAATCCCGGGGAGTTCCCGCCACCCGATCTCTCGGTAGATGAACACACCCACGATGAAACTGTACAGCGCGCCAACCATAGCCGCCTCGGTCGGCGTAAACACGCCGCCGTAAATGCCCCCGAGAATGACGATGGGAGCAAGGAGTGCCCAAACACCCTGCCGCAGCGCGAGGGCGATATCGCCAACCGTGGCGCGTTCTACACGAGGCACCCCATGGACTCGTGCATAGATGTAGCTGACGACCAGAAAACCGCTTGCCGCGATCAAGCCCGGAACGACGCCGGCAAGGAAAAGTCTGGCGATGGATTCTTCCGAAAGAACTCCCCAGATAATCATGGGAATCGAGGGAGGAATCATCTGTCCCAGTGGTCCAACGGCCGTTGCGAGCGCTGCTGCATAGCCCCGTTCATAGCCGCGTTTCTCCAATTCGTCGGTCATGACGGAGCCGATCGCCGCGGTCGTTGCCGGAGCCGAACCCGAGATCGCCCCGAAGAATGTGCCCGCACCAACGGTTGCCATGCTCAGCCCGCCGGACAGATGCCCGATGATGGTCGATGCGATCTTGACGAGCCGTCGTGAAAGCCCACCGGAACTCATTAGGTCTCCGGCCAGGATGAACCCCGGGATCGCGAGCAGGCTGTTGACGTTGGTTCCAGCGACCAGGCGCTGGCCCAGGATGAGCGGATTCGTATCTGTCAGGAAGAGGCCTGTCAGTGCGAGTATCCCCAGAGTAAAAGCAATCGGCATTCCGATCGCGAGAAGCAATAGCAGGCCGACGACCATCACGATGGCCACCATGCTCATAGCGACGTCTCCACGTTCGCGTCGGGGCGGTGCCAGGCCGGCCTCGAGAGTCGAGCGGCCACATGAAGGAGCATTAGAGCTCCCGCTACTGGGACAGCGGCGTTACGGATCCAGAGTGGGTAGCGGATGGCCGGCGAAACCTGGCGTTGCGTGAACTCGGCAAACTCCCAGCCGTACCAGAACATGGCGAGCGCGAATCCGCCGATACCAACGAGCAGGAGGCGCTCAAGCCAGATGGCTGCGTTGTTGGGGAGGGCGTCACGCAACAGCGTGACCCGCACGTGGAAATCCTCACGCACGCCGAGACTGGCGGTTAGGAAAACTGTCCATGTGAAAGTTAGCAGCGCGACCTCTTCCGGCCAGGAGAGCGAGGCCTGCATGACGTAACGAAAGAAGATTCCGACGAGAAGCGTGATCACCATGGTGATGCCCGTTATGCAGGCGACCACAGCGGTGACGTTGGCGCTCCAGCGGCTGATGGCTTCCAGGCCACGGCGCAGCATGTCAGGATCTCTCCTTTGCACGGCGGCGGACTACAAACTCCCACGGCCCCGGCGCACCGAAGCCGTGGGGAGCATGATCACTCGGAGACCTGTTCCAGTGCCATATCGAGCAGGTCACCGCCGATTGCATCGCGGTATTCGTCGTAGACACCCTCGACCAGAGCGCGGAAGGCTTCGACGTCATCGATTTCGTTGATTTCCATGCCCGCATCTTCGATGTTCTGGGCGATTTGATCGTTATTTTCCGCCACTGTCTGGCGCTGGCGTTCAATGGCGCTTCGTGCGGCGGTCTGCATCGCTTCCTGATGCTCTTCGCTCAACCCGTCATAGGTCTGTTTGGAGACGAGCAGCCCGAGCGCGTTGTAGCTGTGGCTGGTGAGTGAGAGATAGTCCGTCACGTCCGGGTAGTTGTTGGCATAGATCACAGCAAGCGGGATCTCGAGCCCATCAACGGTTCCCTGCTGTACCGCGGTAAAGACATCGCTCCACGCCATGGGCACCGGGTTTGCGCCGATGGCCCGGAAGCTGTCGATGAAGAGATCGCTGGGTTGTACCCGCATGCGCAGCCCGCTGATGTCGTCCGGGCTATATATCGGGCCACGATTGTTAATCGTGTGCCGGAAGCCGGCCTCGGCAAACCCCAGGCCCACGATGCCTTCGGGCTCGAGGCTGGCAAGCATCGTCTCGCCGACTTCACCGTCCAGAACACGCTGTGCCTGGGCGTTGTCCTCATAGAGGAACGGCAGATCGTTCAACTGAAAGGCAGAGGAGACGGTTGCAATCTGGGTGCCGGTAATGACCCCAGCATCGAGTGTTCCGAGTTGCATGCCTTGCAGCATTTCGGATTCGTCTCCGAGTTCATTGCTCGGGAAGTAGCGCACATCGAATGCGCCCGGGGCTTCGTTCTCCAGTTCTTCGGCAAAATAGCGTGCGGCAATGGCGTAGGGATCCGTTTCGCTGTCAGACGTCGTCCATCCCAGCCGCAGCGTGGTCTGCGCATTCGCGGCCGTTGCTGCAAGCAGAGCGGCTGCAGTGGCGCTGGCAAGAATTGATGTTGTGAACCGCATGATTGAGCCTCCTCACTTTCGATTATGTCATCGTATTTTGAACGGCCACGGTCCGGCGGCTACTTCAGCCGCTGGCCGCATGGTCCCTGGCATTTCGCTTATTCGCGGCGGGAGCGCGCCCCGCGTTCTCCTTGAAAGCATCGGCGAGGGCAACCGCCGGGTGGCGTGGTCGTATGCCCCCGAATCGTTCGGTTTGAGATCGGCAGGAAAAGCCTGTGGCCAGAATCCGGTCTGGGTGTTGCTGGTTGACGGTTGGCGCCCAACTGGCGTTGTAGAGCGCGTGTGAGCGCTCGTAGTGTTCGCTCTGGTGACCGTACGCGCCGGCCATGCCGCAGCAGCCGCTGTTCACGGTTTGCATCGGAAGCCCTGCCTGCTGGAAGGCCTCCGCCCAAAGGTTGCCCACGGCGGGCACTGCCGTTTTCTCCGTGCAGTGGAGGAACAGGTGATAAGGGCTGTCGCTGAGGGCGGTGGTGGTCGGCGCCGACGCTGCACTGTGCCGGGCGAGCCACTCCGGTAAGAGCCAGATGGGCAGAGGGCGTTTGCCGGTGGTTACCCCGCGGCACTCGTCCCGCAGGAATAACCCGACACTGGCTTCGATGGCCACCACGGGGCGGTGAGTCTCCAGCACCGATTCCAGCGCGCTGACCAGTTTCCCGGCAGTCCCTCGGAATCCGTCCATGAAACCGTGGACGTGCAGGGCCTTCCCCGACGGCCGATAGGGGAGCACCACAGGCTCATACCCGTTGGCCTCCACGAGGCGGCACACCGCAGGCAGTGTCTCGTTTTCGTAGTAGGCAGTGAAGGCATCCGGTAGCAGCGCAACGCAACTCCCGGAGGATGCGAGTCGTGCTTTGGCCTGTTGCCAGGACCTGGCTACCTGATAGCCGTGCTGCTTCGCGACGACAAGTCCCCCGGGCGAAGCCGGCGCAGGAGCATCGCTGATTCCGAAGGCCTTCAGACAGCGCTGTACACCTCTGTTGCGCAGCATGACCCGACCGAGCGCCGGCGCACGACCAAGCCAAGGGGCAGCGAGCTCCGTCCCTGCGAGAGCATAGTCGCGCAACGGCCGCCGGTAGACGCGATGATAGGCCTCCAGGAAACGCGATCGCATCTCCGGGATATCGACATGGACCGGACACTGGGTTGCGCAGGCCTTGCACCCCAGGCAACCCGACATGGCATCGAACACTTCATGCGAGAAATCTTCCTGGTGCGATGCGCGTCGACGGCGCGGGCGGCGAGAGGGGATTGCCGACGGGGTCAGGTCGTTGTCGGCGAGTTGCTTGAGCCACTCGCGCAGGAGCGTCGCACGGCCTTTCGGGGAGTGGACCCGGTCGCGTGTCACCTTGTAGCTGGGGCAGATCGTGTTCGCAAAGGACCAATCGAAACACACCCCGTTCCCGTTGCAGGCGATGGCGTCGTTCCACGCCAATCGCGTGGTTCCGCCGATGCGGGCATCACGTTCCCCGCGAAGCGGTGCCTGGTCGATCTCAATGACCCCTTGGGCTCCGGCGATGGGGTCGACGATTTTGCCCGGGTTCATTCTGTTGTTGGGGTCAAACGCGGCTTTGATCCGACCGAGCACGGGATAGAGGGATTCCCCGAAGAATTCCCGAGTGTACTCGCCCCGGAACCCCTTGCCGTGTTCGCCCCACAGCAGCCCGCGGTAACGCTTTACCAGGGCGACAACCTCGTCACTGATGCTGCGGACCAGCCGGGCATCGTCCGGGGAAGCCATGTCCAGGGCGGGACGGACGTGCAGGCAACCCACGTCCACGTGTCCGAACATCGCGTAGTCGACGCCATGATCATCCAGCAACGCACAAAATTCGCGGATGTAGTCTGCGAGATGCTCCGGCGGGACAACCGTGTCCTCGACGAAAGGGATCGGTTTGCGAGTGTCGCTGGTGCGACCAAGCATGCCCACACTGCGCGAGCGAATATTCCACAGCTCTGCCATCTGCACCGGGTCACGTGTAATGGAGTGACTGCTTCCGCGCTCGCGCAATCTCTCCGCGAGTTCCTGTAGGCGGGTTTCCAGCTCGCCGCTGGTGCTGGCACTGATCTCGACAAAGTTCGTTGTCACAGCGTGGTTGTCGGCATCGTCGGCCTGCATGGCATCGGCCACCAGATGCCAGCCCTCGTCTCGCTTTGCCAGCCCATAAAGCCGATGATCGAGTGTCTCGATCGCTGTGGGATCCGATTCAAGAAGCCACTGGGCATCGCGCAATGCCTCATCGAAATTGTGGTACCGAATTACAACGACCGCCTTGTGCTGTGGCCTGTGCTCGAGGCGAACCGTGATCGAGCGCACGAGCCCCAACGTTCCTTCTGCTCCGGTAACAAGACGGGCGAGGTCAATAGAGCCATCGTGCCCGAGGGCTTCCCGTAGGTTGTAACCCGTCAGAGACCGGCTGAGTTTCGGGAACTGGGTGCGAATGCCGGTCTCTGCGCCTTGCAGAATGTTCCTTACCTCGCGAGCAAGGGCGAGGCTCGCGTTGTCTGGGCTGGTATCGAGTTCCTCGGCGCTGTAGCGACGACAGGTGATCTGGCGGCCATCGGGTAGCAGCAATTCCAGGGATTCGATGTAGTCGCCAGTGCGCCCGTAGACGCGAGACCCTTTTCCACAGGCGTCAGTGCCGACCATGCCGCCGATGGTGACGCGGGTGGCGGTTGAAGTAGAGGGAGGAAAGAACAGGTCAGCGTCTTCCAGTGCACTGTTGAGCTGTGCGAGGACCACCCCGGGCTCAACGGTGGCTCTGAGACGCTCTAGCTCGATCGAAAGAATCCGATTTGTATGACGACTTGTGTCAATGACGACGTGCTCGGTCAGTGATTGGCCATTGGTGCCGGTGCCGCCGCCGCGGGGTGAAAACCGTATGGTGTGGTGTTCAGGTCTCGCTGCCACCGCAGCGATGCGGTCAAGATCGTCGCCGTCCCGAGGGAAGACCACGAGCGCAGGCATGATCTGGTAGATGCTGTTGTCGGTGGCCGCAAGAAGGCGTGACGAGACCTCGGTTGAGATCTCACCGGTGAATGCCTCCTCCCGGAGCGCATCGGCAAACACCCGCGCAGCGCTGCGGTTTTCGCTCTTCGGTGTTGTCGGGGGTAGGATCACGGAGCCACCGGTTCAGGTCGTGCCAGTCACTGTTATTTGTCAGACAACATAGCAGACCTTCGTCCGCAAGCAACAGTGTCATCGCAGTCAGGGTGAGTCCGGCGCCGCTCACACCGCGTCGGCGCGCTGCTGGTGACCGTAGGTTTCCCGGGTGAATGCGAGCAGGACGACGGAAGCGGCCGTCCAGACCAGCATCGCGGTGAAAGCCCACTGGTAGGTGGCAAGTGCGTAGACGGGTGTGCCGTCGATCCTGCTGCCGTCCCAGGCGCGTTCCAGCATCCGGCCAACCAACGGTTGCAGGATCATGGGTCCGACCATGACGCCCATGTTGATGAGCCCGGCGCTCGTGCCGGCGAGGTGTGGAGGCACCGACTCCTTGCCGAAGGCGAAGGAGACGATCATTGCCCCGGACGCCAGCCCGATCACGATCAACAGGCCGAGTAGCAGCGCACGCGGCAGATCGGGGATATGGATGACCAGCAGCCAACCGGCCAGTAGCGTGATGACGCCAGCCAGATAGACGCTTTTGCGTCGTTGCAGGTGGTCGGCAAGGGCGCCGAATGCGGGCCCCCCTGCAGCCCAGGCCAGCAGCAATACCGATGTGTAAACGGCTGCCTCGTTGGCCGACATTCCGTAGTGCTTGGTGAGGAAAGGAACGCCCCACAGGCCGGCGAATGTGAGAAGGGGGCCGACCACGCCGCCGGGAATGACGACCAGGAGCCAGGAGTTCCGGTAACGGAAGACGTTCAGAATCCCCCGCAGGATTCCTTCGCTCTTGGGTGGCTGGGCATCGGTGGGGGCGTGGCTTTGATAGCCGTAGGCATTCGGATCCTCACGGACGAACCATGCGATGAGCACGGCGATCACCAGCGTCGCCCCGGCAATGGCGATCATCACTGGCCGCCAGCCGAATGCATCCACCCCCAGGCGCAGGGGCACACCAGCGGATACCGCCCCAATCATCCCTACGCAAAGGGCCATGCCGCTGGCCAGAGCGAAGCGGCGCGCATCGAGCCAGTGAGCCGCTAGCTTGAGCATGCATACAAACGCCACCGCCACGGAGGCACCGATCAGAGCGCGGCCGGCAGCCGCCATCGCGAAACCGGGCGCGAGAGCGAACATAATCGCGCCAACGGAAGCAATGAGGGCACCCCAGCCCAGTAGCGGTCGCGGCCCTAGACGATCTGCCAGGATGCCGGTTGGTACCTGCATGGCAACGTACGTGTAGAAGTAGAAGGCCGACAGGCCTCCCAATCCCGCTGCGCCCAGGCCGAAATCGCGCATCAGTTCGTCGGTAATGACCCCAGGAGCGACCCGGTGGAAAAAGCCAGCGAAATAGAGCGCTGCGCCAAGCGCCCAGATAAACCATGCGAGCCGCAATGGGGGTGGCTGGCTGAAGTCATTTCGGGTCATGGATCGACTACTCGTCAGGGGTGTCCGTACGAAGCCATGCAAAGTCGGCAAGCATACAGCGGTTATGCGGCAGCTGGCACCTTGCGCGGGAAGGGGCTGGATTCACAGCTCCGTGCCAAGGCACGAATCGAGAACCTATCGGAAGGCGAACGGATCGCTACTGTTATCCGCGAGAGGCTAGGGGAGGGCTGGCATGGTTCTTCGCGACCGCTTTGGGGTGGCTGGGATGATCTACCTTGCATAGAGGATTTCCCGTCCATTGAGGAACTGCGCGACGACCTCGCCGAGGATAGTGAGCGCGAGCCCATTTGATGTGTGTGCACCGGGGCTCTTCATTCCCTCCCAGGGGCGGTGAAGGTCGGCCTCAGGAAAGCTAATTTGAGGAGGGCTTCCTTGCAAGCCGCGTGACCGCACGATTCCGCCTGATGACGTCGCTCAAGTTTGTTTGCCGTTCCTGATCTGCGTCATCACGGACATGACCCCGCGTAATTCATGAGGCTGCGTGAGGTCATGCTCACACGGTGCCAGATGGTGCCGCTGGGCAGGTTGATGGGGGAGGCAGCGGTCAGGGTAGTGCCGAAGTGGCCTGACCGACCCCGCTCATTGGCCACATGAGCCGTTATGAGAGCCCGTTTCCCGAGATGCAGACGAGCCTGCCCGTCACCGGGGATTCCCAGTGGGGTGTTGTGGTTGTCGTCGGCAGCTTCGGTGCGTCGTCATGCGGCCAGTCGCCATCGGTGACGCCTCCCCAGGAGCTTGCGCCACAGCGTCGCGGCGCGACGCTCCAGGATCATGTGCAGCCGGCGTGCATGACACTGCACATGGGCTGCGGCCTTGAGCACGCGCTCGCGCAGCCGTCGCAGGCTCCAGCCCTGTCCCGTGGCCGCCTCCATCTGGGCGCGCAGCACGTGCAGCAGCTCATAGGCGAGCAGCCGCAGCGACAGCAGCGCCTGCGCCCGGGCGAAGACCTCGGCCTCACTGGCCCGTCCCCGCGAGGTGCACGGCAGCGAGGTGCCGATGGTGTCCTTGAGCTCGCCCATGTGCCCCTCGGCCTTGCCACGGCGGCGGTACAGCGCCAGGACCTGCTCGCCGCTGTGGGTCGAGGCGGGCAGGTTGGTGACGATGTAGAAACACCTGCGAAAGAGCTCCGCCGGGTGCTCCTGGATGACCATGACCACCCGGCGCTTGCGCTGCCAGCTCTCGGCCCCGTAGACGGTCTCCTCGGTCCACTCCCGGGGCCGCTCGGCCGGGCGCCCCGGTCCGCGCCGGCGGTGCGGGTCGAAGTGGCGGTCCAGCGCGGCATTATCGCGCAGCCGCCCCAGGTAGCCGATCCCGGCCTGGTCCAGCGCCTCGAGGGTGGCGCCATCGGTGAACCCGGCATCGAGCCGGCAGCACACCTGCCGGGCCAGGCCGCGCTCGCGCAGAGTGGCGACAAGCTGCGGGATCCACGCTGCGGCCTGCGCGCCAGGGGCGGCGTTGCCGGGGCGCAGCAGACCGCCCAGCATGTCGCCCGTCTCGGCGCACGAGGCGATCAGCGGGTAGTGGATCCGGTCACCGACATGGCCGTTGTGCTCACTGCCTGGCTGTTCACCGTGGGCAGTGAGCGGGAGGCCGTCGACATCGACGGTCATCACAGCCGCCGGCGGTGCGCCGGCTGCGGCCCGCCGCCGCGAGGCAAGCTCCAGCGCCGCGGTGTCGATCACCGCCTGGTTGGCGGGCTGGGCGAGGAGGTCCAGCAACCGCGAGAACGTGGACTGCGAAGCCAGCGTCTTGCCGGCGGCAGCCATACCACGCCGGTCACTGCCGGCGAGGGCGAGCAAGGGGTCGTCGCGCAACCGTTGCGCGTCACTCTGATCACCCCAGCCCTGGGCGATCATGGCAACGGCCTCGCGCAGCAGCTCCGGGAGTGAATGCACGACACGCTCCGGGCAGCGCGGGTCGTGCAGTCGCCCGACGAGGTGGTCGATGAGGCCGGTCTCATCGAGGACTTCGCGCAACAGCAGGAAACCGGCATCGCCGCTGAGACGCTCCGAGCGCGTCTCCACCCGCACGGAGCCATTGAACGACGGCTCGAACAGCGATAGCGTTTCACCCATGGCGCAGCGTCCCCTCTCTTGATCAATGTCGTCACAACACTGATTTTGAAGGGATTACGGCGCTGCGTCATCCTCTTTCTACCCTGCCGATGAATTATGCGGGATTCCAGCTGGAAGGCCGTTGCCACAGAACTCGCGCTGTCCCATGAGGCTGTCTACCCGGCGCTGGCACGCTTGGAACGTGAAGAGCTGATTCAGCGAAAAGGGAAAGGCGTCTGGCTGACTTAGCTCGCAATTTCAGAGGTCGCGGTTAAGGCAAGGTAAAATCCGACGAGTGCGCTTTACAGGACAATTAGTCGGCGCGCCACAGGTCCTGCTGTAGAATCTGTCCATCTGTCGGTGGGGCACTGGCGCTGTCGAGAATCACTCTTATGCAGACGTTTTTCGTGGTTGTCGAGACTATCGCATTTGCGATTGAAGCCCTTGGCGTCGCTGTGATGCTATTGGGCTTTCTTGTGGCGGGAGGGCACTATTTCGCTACGCCGAATCGATTCAGCGACCATAAAGCCTACGTCCGCCTGCGTCACTCGATCGGGCGCTCCATCCTGCTTGGCCTGGACCTGCTGATTGCTGGTGACATCATCAAGACAGTGGTGATCTCAGGCTCCGAACTGTCCGATATCATGGTGCTTGCCGCCATCGTGCTCATACGCACTTTTCTAAGTCTGACGTTGCACCTCGAACTCGAAGGTCGTTGGCCATGGCAAGGCACGGAAGACGAGCGATAAGAAGTAGCAGATTCCAAGCCTGAGCTATCACTCCTGGCTGTTTTCAAGGTCCGCTTTCGCTACCAGACCACACGAGAACGTCCGATTGAGCCGGGCAATGTCAGGAGGGCGGCCTCGAACATCTCTTGTGAAACAACGCCTTTACGGGAACATTAGTATGACAACGAGTTCAACATCGATCCTCCCTTTACGGGGTGGTTGCCAATGTGGGGCGGTGAAATTCGAGTTGCACAGTTGGCCAACTAAGCCCCATGTCTGCCATTGCCGAATGTGCCAAAAGGCATCCGGCGCTCCGTTCATGGCTTTCGCTGAACTGCCTTTGACCGATATTGTATGGACGCGCCTGCAGCCGTCATGGTTTCGCTCCTCAGAAGCGGTTGAGCGCGGCTTTTGCTCGGCTTGCGGCACCTCGCTTCATTTTCGCTACGTGGGAGGCGACAGAATCGACATCGCGCTGGCTTGTCTTTATCGGCCAAACCTCATCGTGCCGGAGGAGCAAGTGGGTTGCGAGGGCCGTCTCCCTTGGCTCGATGTCTTGGAGGCGTTACCCGCCTCGACAACCGAGGCGTCTACACCGGCCGAGGCACTCAAGAAGTACGCCTCTCGTCAGCATCCTGACGAATAGCCGTAACGTCGCAATCAGGTCCAACGACAAATACTTGCTTCTTCGCGGATTAGCGTGAACGCGGCTGAGTAGGGGGCGGTAGCCCGATGGGTTAGATTTCGGTGGGACACCACTCCGACCGTCAAACCCACAGGACCACTGAACCGTACCCGCTTTCCCAGAGGCTCGTTGGTGTGAGTCGCATCAATACCGAAAGCGGACTTCCGTTTGTGACGAGCCACCGGCAGCTCAGGGTCGACCAGCGACCCGGGCTCGCCAGGAGCAAGCACGTAGGCGTTCTCCGGCAAACCCGGCTGGGTTGCCTATGGCCTACGCCAATTGGCGGGCTACCTTGATGCGCTCATAGGCGGCGGCGATCTCGCGTGTCTTCTCCTCGGCCACCTCCCGCATGGTCTCCGGGAGGCCCTTGCTCGCCAGCTTGTCCGGATGGTTCTCACTCATCAGACGCCGATAGGCCCGCTTGACCTGGGCATCGCTTGCCGACGGGGAAACACCCAGCGCCGCATACGCATCATCGAGCTGCTCCTTGCCGGACGAGCCGCTGGTGGATGCCCGGAGCAGCGATTCGAGCCGCGCCACGTCGTTCTCGGAGAGCCCGAGACCGCGGGCTACGCGCACGAGCATCTCATGCTCGGCCGGATCCACGTCGCCATTGGCGGCAATAGCCGTCAACTGGAGCTGGAGAAAGGTCTGCAGCATCGGGCCGCGGCCACGACAGAGCCGGGCCAGCTTCCTCACTTCTGCGTCGAGGGCAAAGTCTGGCGCCTTGCCGCGCTCGAACGCTTCCTTCGCCGACTCCCGCTGCTCGGGGGAAAGATGAAGGCGCTCGAACAGCGCCTCGGCAGCCTTGATCTCGTCGCGGCTGACAGCCCCGTCGGCCTTGCACAGCGCCCCCATGACGGCAAAGGTGGAGTCTAGGAACTGGGACTGCACCTTGGCCAGGCCGCGTCGCAGGGCGCGCCGGAGGATCCACCGGGCCAGGTATCCCACTCCGACACCGACAATAAGCCCCGGGAAGCCCCCAACCAAGAGCCCGATTACACCACCAATGAAGATCAGTAACATGCGGGAAGGGTAACAGACCCGTCTATTCCGCAGCCCCCTGCGAGCGGCGCCAAAGGCTGAGCCCAGGCTCGCCAGTCAGCCATATGAGAGTACGCCGCCGCTTCCAGTTGCGCGGTTTGCGCAAGATAGGAAGCCGCGCCGCTCGGATCAGCATTACTGGCATTCCCCGACCCCTTGCGGACCTTCGCTCCAGAGCCAGCAGTGCCTGCTCGTCGTGAAATTGTGCAAAGAAGGCCGTCAAATGATTGGTTGGCATTCGCCATTTATCCGTGCGTGTCACATGGTGCCAGTCACCACATCATTTCTCTTTTAGAATCGGTATAGTGCACCAGCAGACAGGCCGGCACTCATGTAGGTGTTCCCTTGCACACTGCCCCATTGGAGGATTCCCAAGTCTCCATAGAAAGCCCACCCGTCCGGGTCACCTAACTCTAGGAATGAACCGAATGAGACGCCTGTATCTGATTCTGTTCGAGTGGACCCGAAAGCGCTGAACTCGATCTCACCCATCGAAAAACCGGCGTAAGCGCCTAAACGAAATTTTTGGGTTACCGGAACAGAAAAGGTCGCCAAGAACTGCGCCGCGCTGTTTAACTGGACTTCGACGCCACCAAGGGTGCCCGAGCCACCGGAACTAAATCGCCCCTCAAAGCCGACGAAGTCATTGAACCGGTACCCTCCGCGAAGTTGGCCACCAAATCCTTCCGCACTTCCTCGCACAGTTTCGTCTACGTAGGACCACAATAGCCCGCCTACCCCTATGTACCCTCCGGAATAGTCACGGTTCTGGTCGGCAGCGACTGGTAGAGAAAAGGCATACAGAAAAACCCCGAGCACAATAACGCGCATGGCACCCCTACCTCCCGCCCCTAAATGTTTGTTCTGGTTTCAGGGTGACACCACAAGACCGAGTGAGCAAGGAAGTATTCGTTTTCCTATATGTTCTGGGTTTTTAGTGCCACGTTGGTGGGCCTGCTGCTGACCTTGCCCGGCCGAATTGGACAAATTTAACCCATCCGAGAGCAGACCTTCGGGATGCGTCAACCGATGTCAGCTCTGGGTCGACTATCGATAGCCATGCTCCCGGCGGCTTGAGCCGCGGCGTAAGGGTCACTGTCCGACCCTAAGCCGCCGGTGACTCTCCACAAACGGAGGTCCGCTTTCGGTATGGCGCGACTCACACCACTTAGTCGACGCGGACGAAACCGGTATGGTTCAGTTTTTGGCGGCGAGTGAAACATCCCAAGGCGAGTGAGGGGAGTCTGTTCTGGCGGTTCCTGTTCCTCAGTTTTAGCGGATGTAAAAAAAGCCCGGAACTTATGACCTGATCCTTTGTCTTTGTTGTGGCCGATCCGAGCTCGATTTATGAAGAATTACTCGTATAACTCCAGCAAGAACCGCCGCCAGTCACTTGCTGGCGGCGGTTTCCCGGCCACATTCGCGAGAATCAGCGGCCACCGCCGCCATGCCCTTGGGGATTCCCCTGTCCCCGGGGCCTTGTATCACCCTCCTGTGCGTAAGCCGCCACGGCTTCGATCTCCACAAGCCAACCTTCAACGGGCAGCGTTGCCACCTCAATGTTGGAGCGGGCAGGCCGAGTCTCGTTCACAACGATCGGGTCATAGTCATCAATCGGCTGCCCAGTATCGCGATCCACGTTTGCGAAGTACCTCCGATATGCACGATTCCAGCCGGCGTAATCCGCACGATCTGCTCCCTCGGGAGCCTCGAGATAAATCCTGAGGAAAATGACATCTTCAAGAGATAGCCCATTTTCCTCCAAGTCCGCCTTGATTCTGTTTACCACATTAAGTCCTTGTGCTTCTGTGACTGTGATATCGGCCGGCAGTTCCTCACCGCCCGCGAAGCCCTCAATCACTTCGGGATCTACGAAAAATTCCGGATCCGGAAACTCCGTGCCGGGATTGTTGCCTCCTGCTGGCCCAGTACCTGCCGTGTAGTACGTCGCGACGTTTTTCCCTATAGAAACGCCGCTCGCGAGAAATGGATCTGGGTTCTGAGATCCATCATCAAGTGGCGGAATGAAGAATTCGATCTCGTTGGGCCGAGGTTGCTCGGCGAGCGAGGTTGCCGGAGCTGTGCTCACCATAATTACAGTGAAGATCGAAGAGAAAATGATGGCCGAATTGAGGTTATTCATCATAGCGTTTACTCCGTTCATTTATCATTTACTTGATTGAGTTATGCCCGATCCCTCTCTGCTACTTCCATAACTACCTTTCTAGCCGAGTCAAACGCCCCGGCTTGCCAGGCAATGTAGTAACTGAGGTGGTCTCCCGCGAAATGGACATTCCCGGCGGGCTGATTCAAAAGTTCATAAGCAGGAACGCGCTCCCCTCCAGTTGTGGGCCAGAATACCCACCCACCTTCACTAAATGGTGTTTTGTTCCAGGCGACAGACACAGAACTCGCCAAATACCGCCGGTAGGCTGGCCCATGGATTTTTTCTCCACGGCTCAAGGCTCTTTCCTGTCTTTCTAACGGCGACAGCGCAGAATATTCATCATGCGCGCCTCCGAAATTATAGTAACCTATAACTACACCTCTGTCAGATAGATAATCATTACTCGGATACCAGATCGTATTTACGTCCATGTTCGTGTTGGTTATTCCTCCAAGAATCCTTTCATCTTCTTCCCAAAAACGTTTGTTGTATTCCAGGCCAATCTTGCCCGTTGAGAGAGGAGTGGGCACTTCAAGCGCTTGCTTCACCGCATTCGAAAAGTTGGAATCAATTTTTTTGAGTATTTGAGGTGGTATGGTGCAAATGCAGTATTTTGCATCGATTTCACGTTCTTGACCCTGCTGACCTCGCCCCCTGCCCCTGCCAAGGGAGCGACTGTAAACCACTTGGACCCCATCCTCGGTATTGTAAATGCCACTTACCTTCGCGCCATATATCGTCCGTGTTCTTGGCCGTATGGCCTCTTCAAGTGCATTGGGGATTGCGTCCATTCCGCCTACAGGCTGGAACATCATCATGGCTTGATTCCAACCGAATTCAAACGAAAAATTCAACCCGAACTCTGAGCGTAGCAAGTCCCCGAAGTTAAACGGCGGCAGGTCGATCTCGCCGGGCTGCAGCCCGGCAGACGGTTCCTTACTGTAACCGCGACGCGTGCTTCCTGTGTAGAGCTTATCCTCCGTGAGGTCGCCGAAGTTTCTGAGAAAGTCAACTAATAATTCTTTCTCATTGGCAGTCAGTGGCAGATCCAAGGCGGCCTGGTCGGTGGCCTTGGCAAGCATTTGCGAAATATATCCGTACAGGTCAGATTTAGCAGTCCGGTGTCGCACGGGTTGACCGGAGAGCGCGCCACTGTCGTTGAAGTAATAAGCATCAGCATTCTGATTAACGAACGGCTCCAAGGGGACACCGAGCTCACGACAGTATTCGATCGTTGTATGATGCTGCGGAATGCGCGCCGGACCCATGTTCATGTACTGATTGCCGGAGAACTGGCATGTCTGTGTGGTGCCGTCCGTTTCAGTAAAGCGATCGCCACCGCGTACCGTCCAGTTTCTTCCGCCAGACCGCTCACGGCCCTCGAGAAGGGTGACACTGTACCCGGCTTTATTGAGTTCATAGGCGGCGGTGAGGCCGGCAATTCCTGCCCCCAAAACGACGACTTCCGATCCACGGCCATGGCCGCTCGCAGGTGGAACCCAATTGGGTGTTTGAGCGCCGAGAGGTGGCGCGAATAACCCCAGACTCGCCATTGCCTTGTACATTACTCCTGTGCCGCCGGCGGCACCCAGCGCTGTCAAGAACTGGCGGCGAGAAACGTTTGATTCGTAGCTGTCATTTGCAGACATGATGGCTCCTCTCACTGTATTTTCTGCCCGGCTGCTAGATCCCAACGAGAGGATCAAGCCCTCCTGAAGAAAGTCAGGCACCCCGACAAGGCACCTGTTGAACGGATCAAGCAAACAACGTGCCAGAAGGCTAAAATCTTGAAAAAAGGAGGAAAATGGGTCGGGATTTAAAGGTTGATGCACCCGGTTAGCGCGATCGGAGGGTTGTCTGCACCACGACGTGGCGAGTTACTGGGTAGAGGGAATCAGTTTGCGACGCGCCGGACGCCAAGACGCTTTTGAAGTTCCGTCGGTTGTCGGAGCGCTACGGTCTGACGCGCAACATCTTCGAGGTGATCAACGCGCACCTGGCTGAGCAGGGCCTGATGCTGCGCAAGGTCATCGTAGATGCCACGCTGATTGCTGCGCCGCCGTCGACGAAGAACCGGGACGGCAACGCCCGCGAGCCAGAGATGCACCAGACGAAAAAAGAGAATCAATATTACTTCGGCTTGAAGACGCATGTGGGCCGCGATGCCCACAAGGGTTCGTTCACTCGTTGAAGGGCACGGCGGCCAACGTGGCCGACGTCACCCAGGCGCATCACCTGATCCACGGTGCCGAAGAAGACGCCTTTGGCGACTCGGGTTAGCAGGGCGCGGACAAGCCCGCCGAGACGGTTGGCACTAACGTGGACTGGCACGTTGCCATGAATCGGGGCCAGCGCCGGGCGCTCACGAAAAGCAGTCTGGATCGGATGCGTGAAGCCACTGAGACGGCGAAGGCGAAAGTGCGGGCGGGTGGCGAGCATGCCTTCCATGTGGTCAAGAACCTCTTCGGCCATCGCAAGGTGCGCTACCGCGGCATTGCCAAGAACGAAGCGCAGCTCTACGCGCTGTTCGGGCTGAAGAACCTGGTGCTTGCGCAGCGACGAGTGCCAGCCCTCCAGGGGAGAAGTCCGTTCTGAGGGCGGAAATGAGGGCGGCAAAGCCGCCCCGACAAGCACAATCAAGCCGAGATCGGTTCTGCTGCGACCGAGATCCGCTTTCGGCGACACGATTTGAGCGCTGAGAAGCCATGAGATTCAGCGCTTCCTTTGCGTGTCAATGGCCATTTATTTTGACCCGTTCGTGGCCAACAACTTTGACCCGGGTGCCGGTGACTAGCCGGCGGTTTTCTGTTTGAGTCGGTAGCTCTCGCCTCCCAGCATGAAGATGTGTGAGTGGTGGATGACGCGGTCGATGATCGGCACCGCGACGTTGTCGTTGTGGAAGAACTCGCCCCAGTCGGTGAAGTCCTTGTTGGTGGTCAGGATCACCGAGCGATACTCGTAGAGGCTGTGGATGAGCTGGAAGAGGTTGTAGCGTGCCTGGCGGCTCATGGGCAGGTAGCCGAGCTCATCGATGATGAGTACATCGAAGCGTGCCAGGTGGCTGATCTTCTTCTTCAGCTCGCCTTTCATCTCGGCGAGTTCGAGTTCTTCGACCAGGGCTAGGGCGTTGCGGAACGCCACCTTGTAACCGGCCTCCAGGGCCTTCCGGGCGATGCCGATGGCCAGGTGGGTCTTGCCCACCCCGGGCGGGCCGATGAACACCAGGTTCTCGCGGTTATCCACGAAGCCGAAGTCGAGCAAGGCGTTGACCTGGCGCTTGGTGATCGTGGTCTGGTGGCGGTAGTCGAACGCCTCCAGACGTTTGTCGCCAGGCAGCCGTGCCTTGCGCTGGTTGGCCTGCAGGCGTTTGGCCTCGCGGGCGTGCTGCTCGCGCTCAGCGAGCAGATCAGCGAAGGCGAGATACGACAGCGCGTTGTCCTCGGCCCGGGCGAGCAGATCCGGCAGCTCCGTGGCCACGGCACTGCAGCGCAGGCTACGGTAGCGCCCTGCGGTGTCCTCAAGCCGGCTCATGGGTCACCTCCTGGTGGCCGCTGGGGCGGCCAAGGCGGGCGTACGCCTCCAGCCCCGTGTCGGGCAGCCGCGAGGCGGCTGCGGTCCCGGCGGTATCGTCCCGTCCGCGGGCATCGGCGCGCTCGCTGGCCTCGAGGTAGTGCTTGACGGTGCTGGCGCTGGTGCCGGGGCGGTCGGCGAGTTCCGCGAGTAGCCCGGCGTCGGCCTGCGGATAGCGGCGCAGCAGCTCCCGGACGCCACGCAGTTGGTCCTTGTAGATCCGCGGGTCGGTGGCCTTGAGCTGGCCACAGAGTTGCTCCCCCAGGGCGCTGCCCAGACGGGTCTGGATGCTCGCCTCCAGATCCGCCACGCGCTGCGCGTGGTCGCGGTAGTGGTGGGTGTTGCGCACCGTCTCGCCCTTGCCGGCGCACAGTCCATGGGTGGCGACCACTTCGCCGGTCTCCAGATCCATGACGTGCAGCGTGCTGCCGTCATCAACGACCCCGACGCGGCCCTGCTGGTAGCGCATGGGCACGGAGTACTTGTTCGCCCGCCAGGCGATCAGCCCCGTCTTGTCGACCTTGCGGACCGTGGCCGCCGGGTCGACGGCGGTGAGACACCGGGGCGTGAGATAGGCACGCAGATGGGCCCGCTCCTCGGCCTCGAACAGCTCCCGTGGCGCCCGACCGGTGGTGCCGTGGCAGCGCTCGTTGGCCACCGTGTCGAGCCAGTGTTGCAGGTGGCCGCGCAGTGCCTGCTCATCGGCAAAGGTCTCGCCGTAGAGCCCGTCGCCCTTAACGTATTTCACCCCCGCCTCGACCTTACCCTTGCTCTCCGGGTCATAGCCCTCGCAGGCGTGGATGCGCACACCGGCGGCGGTGGCGTAGGTATGGAAGCGCTCGTTGAGGGTGAGCTCCCGGAACTGCTCGCTGATGACCACCATCTTCGTCTGGTCGTACACGCACTCCTCGGGCACACCGCCGAAGGCGCGGAAGGCCTCGTCGTGCATGTGCATGAACGTCGTCGTGTCGATGGGTCGCAGCGACACCCCCACGTGCATCAGCCGTGAATAGGCGAGCACGAAGACCACGAAGTAGACCGTGCGCCCCTCGCCGCCGATGACCACCCGCGCAGCTCGCCGGGGTCGACCTGGCACTGCACGCCCGGCACCAGATCCAAAACCGGCTCATAGTAGCGCTGCTGCGCCGTGGCCACCGTGCGCTTCATCTGCTGGACATACCGGCGCAGACTGCGCTCGGAGACGTCCAGGTCACCGAGCTTCTCCCGCAGCTTGCGGGCGATCTTCACCGCCGTGAGCCGCGGATAGCGATCCAGCAGATAGGCGATGTAGTCGCGCTGGAGATCCAGCCGCTTGGTGCGCGAGCGATCCGACTGCAGCGCGCACACCGTCTGTTCGTCCATGCGCAGGTACTTGCGCACCGTGTTCCGCGACATGCCCAGCTCCTGGCTGATCGCCCGGATGGACAGCCCGCGGCCGTCGTCGTAGAGCCCCTTGATCTTGTGTATCACAACCCACCTCTTCACTGCCGCGCCCCTGCCGCCTCAGTCGAGGCCGGGACGCTACGCATGTCTGTGGCCCAACGGCCACCCGAAGGTGGGTCAAAACTGTTGGCCAGCAGGGGGTCAATTTACTTGGCCGTTGACACTTTGCGCCAAACGTTACAACATATCGCTAGCAGTCTGTCGGATTTCCGACCGCGCCATGGGATAATTGTGTGGTCTGCCAGTGCTACGGGGAAGTTGCCATGAACCGTTTCATCCCGGTCGACCGCCAGACCGATTACTTGCTGCCGCCGTCGGTGGATGACTGGTTGCCAGAGGACCATCTGGCGCGGTTTGTGGTCGATGTGGTCGAGCAGCTCGATCTCTCGGAGCTCACGCGCCAGTACGCCGGCCGTGGGCGCAAGGCGCACCACCCCTCGGTGCTGCTGAGCCTGCTGGTCTATGGGTATGCCACGGGCGTGTTCTCCAGCCGCAAGATCGAGCGTGCGACCTACGACTCGGTGGCCTTCCGGTATCTGGCGGCCAATACCCACCCGGATCATGACACGCTGGCGACGTTCCGCCGGCGCTTTCTCCCGGAGCTGGAGGGGTTGTTCACGCAGGTGCTGGTGCTCGCACGGGAGATGAAGCTGCTCAAGCTCGGCACCATTGCCCTGGACGGAACCAAGGTCAAGGCCAACGCCAGCAAGCACAAGGCGCTGTCGTATGGCCATGCTTCGCGGGTGGAGGAGCAACTCAAGGCCGAAGTCAAAGCGCTGACCGAACGTGCCGAGGCCGCCGACCGCGATGAGGCGGGTGATGGTATGGACATCCCCGAGGAGATCGCCCGGCGTGAGCAGCGCCTGGCCGCCATCGCCGAGGCCAAGGCGACGATCGAGGCGCGGGCCCAGGAGCGCGATGACGCCGAGCAACAGGCCTATGAGACGAAGCAGGCCGAGCGCGAGGCGCAGCGTCAGGCCGGGACACCGCCGCGGGGGCGCGAGCCCAAGCCCCCGGAGACTGGCCCGCGGGGCAGTGACCAGGTCAACCTCACCGATGAGCAATCGCGCATCATGCCGGTAACTGGCAAGGGCTTCGATCAGTGTTATAACGCACAGGCGGCGGTTGATACCGACACCGTGCTGGTCACCTATGTGCATGTCACCCAGGCGGCCAATGACAAACAGCAGCTCGCGCCGCTGCTCACTGGGCTGGCGGCCTTGCCGCCGGGGTTGGGGACACCGCGCCACCTGCTTGGCGACACCGGCTACTACAGTGCCGCGAACGTCCACCAGTGCCACTCCCACGGGATCGAGCCGCTGGTGGCCATCAAACGTGACGCGCACCACCGGCCGGTGTTCGAGCGCTTCGCCGCCGACCCGTCGACACCGGACACCGATGATCCGGTTGCGATCATGGCCCATCGCCTCGCCACCCAGGCCGGGCGTAGGCTGTACGCGCTTCGCAAACACACGGTTGAGCCAGTGTTCGGCATCATCAAGCAGGTGATGGGCTTTCGGCAGTTATCCATGCGCGGGCTCGATCAAGCCCGTGGTGAGTGGCGCCTGGTGACCATGGCCTGGAACATCAAGCGGATGCACCGCCTGATGGCGGCATGAGGGGCAGCAGTCCCAAAGACCGACGAGATGCGCCTCTCGGGCGCCGGCACAGCAGAGTTGAGGACGTGAAAGCCATCGACCGGAAGGCCGATCGTCTCACGCCCCGCAAACGACTCTGCGCCGCTCAAGCGAGTTCAAATCCGACAGGCTGCTAGGGCACCCTCCTGGGCTGGTGGAGGAGAAATCGGGGCTCTATCCCGCCGCTACGAGCGAGTCTGCTAAACCGTGGATTCCATCGGATGCGGTCGACAGCTTCTGAAAGCGGACTGTCGCAGAGACTGAGTGACTGGCGGCTTCGGGTCGCTGCTAGCCCTCGAGGGTGGCCACAGCGGCCTGATTCCGGCGTCAGATGTCAAGTGAAACCGGCTTTGCTGCGGCTGAAACGGCACTCGCCGCGGCGAGCCTGTCCAGAACTCGCTGACGCTCTGCGTTACTCATTTTGGACCACTGCGCGATTTCCTCGAGCGTGCGGCCGCAGCCGACACACGCGCCGTTTTCGATCTTGCACACCTTGACGCAGGGACTTTCTGCCACGTTTGCTCCTGATCGTGAGAGTTGAGTGTATGAGGTACCTTGTTCTAAAAGGCTGCTGAAATTAAAAGCTGTAGACCCGATCGCTAGCGTAACGCCAACAGCACAGACCTCTCGCGCTGCCGTCTCTTTGACCTCAGGCCGGCAGCTTGTCAATCAACTTTCTGTTTCGATGAGACGCTCACGGAGGTTTTCTACCTCTGTGCCAATGAGGATCAAGTTGGGGTGGCCGTCTTCTGTCACGGGTTAGAGTTTTCGACATCGCCCTTTTGCCCCAAAACACCACGTTACTAGCGAAGTTGGAACTGGCTGCGTACCTTCCGAAGGAAGGCTCTTGAACCAATGATCGACCAGCGCAGCCTCGGCGCTCTCGACCGAGCGCTCATACATTACTAAGGCGGCTTTCGCACCCCCGGAGAGCAGAACGCCTCCGGCAGAAGGCAAGATCGACCATAGGCTCGCCGACATGTCAGCCATAGGAGACAAGATTCAGGTTCGACTGAGCCGAACCTGTTGTCATGACAGCATCCGCGACCAGTTCGGCAGTCACGGCAGACAGCGTCCAGCCAAGGTGGCCATGGCCCGTGTTGTAGAACACGGTTGGCTGCGTGCCCCTGCCAATGCGCGGCATCATGTCCGGGAGCATCGGGCGCAAGCCTGCCCAATGAACGACCCTGCGGGTATCCACTCCGGGGAAGCACTGCTCGACCCAACGGATCAACGGACGAATGCGGTCGTGACGGATATCGCGATTGAAACCGTTGAACTCCGCCGTCCCGGCGACCCGGAACCGGTCTGCTCCCAGCCGACTCGTCACCAGCTTGGCCTCATCGTCGAGCAGACTCACCCATGGGGCCGCCTGCTGGGAGGCGGGATCGTCCAGGTGCACGGTAATCGAATAGCCCTTGACAGGATAGACGTTGACCCTATCTCCGAGCTTGGCTCCCAAACTGCGACTCCCGACACCGGCACAGACCACGAGTGCATCGTATTCATCTCGGCCCTGCCCATGACGTACCCAGGCGCTGTTGGCGCTCGCTCCGACATCATGCACTTCGACCCCGTAGCGGATGGTGGCACCGCGCCGTTGAATGGCGGAGGCAAGGCCTTGCGTAAACTTGTGAATATCACCGGTGGCATCGGTTTCCGTGAAAAAACCGCCGTGATACTCGCCAGCGAGGTTCGGCTCAAGGGTGCGCATCTCCTCTGGCGTGACGGGCCGACGCTCCAACCCGCCTTTGGCCAGCAGCGCGGAGACGCGTTGCGCATGGGCGAACCCCTGCCTGGTGCGGTAGATATGGAGAATACCGCGGCGCTGCAGATCAAACTCGATTCCCTCGTCTGCGGCCCACTGGAACAGGTGATCACGCGCCGCGATCGCGAGCCGCGCCGTCTCCGAGGTGTTATGGGCGTAACGAGGGATGGCTGCCATGAACTCGGCGAACCAGCTCAACTTGTGCCAGGAGGGCTTCGGGTTGACCAACAAGGGGGCGTCCGCACGAAGCATCCAGCGCAGCCCCTTGAACACCGTGGGCCAGTGATTCCAAACCTCCGCGTTAGACGCCGAGAGTTGGCCCCCATTCGCGTAGGAGGTCTCCATCGCCGTGTACCGGTTGCGCTCATAGAGTGTGACGTCGAAACCACGCTTGAGCAGAGAGTAAGCCGTGGTGACCCCCGTGATCCCTCCGCCGATGATGGCAACACGCTGCATCGCTCTGTCTCCAGACGCGTCGGGTTGACCTCGCCACCACGCGGTCGCGAGCACCCCTTCCGTCATGGGACCTGAGAGATTCACGGGCGATCGCAATGACGAGGCCGCTTGCTCCTTCGGTGGGCCAGCGGACGCTTTCGCCGGCCACTCTACGGAATCATCAACACCACAGCGGTCCGGTAGCCTGAGAGTTTCCGGGGTCGTTGCTCCTTCGGCGCCGGTGCAGCGTCGCACGCACCGATCTCTCCCGCTGTGGTTTACCTTCGCTTGGCACCGCCGAATAAGTATTGGCGATTCGCTATCTTTATACCATTCTTTTACACGTTTTGTACACCCACCCCGAGTATGGGAACGCCTGCCCTGCGGACCGTTTGTGCGCGGTCTTCGGCGGACGCGGACCGCCCTCACAAGGTCAGATGCCCTCCCGAGTAGCCCATCTTCAGTGACTGAGAGGGCCATTCAGATCACAAGCTCATTCATCCGGGCGTGTTGACAGCATTTAGGCCATGGGTGGACAGGGGAGCATAAAGTGGTCTGTGACTCAGGGAGGCCAAGTGAGTCATCTTCCATCTGCTGCGCTGGCAGCAAATCTGTGCTTGAGCCTATGGCCAGTGATCGGCTAGCGAAGGGAGCTTAAAGCAATGGATTGACGGAAAGGATGTGCGGGTGTACAATAATTGTACAGGGTTGAGACATGAGCAAGCTGGAGAGCCTAAGCCTCCCATGCTGTCGCCATTGTCTGCTCTGCTTGGGAGTGGGTGGCAGCACCTCAACGAGATGCTGTAGCTGACCTCTCATGGATTCGCCGGTTCTTATGACCGGTCTGTTTCTCCTCCAGGCGACTCCCAAGTCGCCCTTTATGCCCCCTCGCCCGAGGGGGTTTTTTTTGGCCTCTCGGGGCGAGGATCTGGTTCGTATTGTAGTTTCAGTGAACTGTTTGGCAAGGATTATTGATGCTGCGGCGCAATACCCTGTCCTCATGGTAATAAATGCAGCGGGCAGGTCGGTATACCCCGGTCACCCTATAGGGGTGTATTTGAGACTCCCGTAGTCCCAACCCGCTGAAGAGCGGAGGTTGGCTTAGACTAGTTCAGGGACGGCGATCGCACCCATTTGCCGGGGTTGCCATCCAGTCTGCGAGGCTACTGCCCCGACGTTACAAACGTTCGTAACATGGGGCAGTGCTTTCTTCTTGATACAGACCACTAATGGTACCCGCCGGAATGCGCGGACACCTTGCCGCGGAACACCCAGTAGGTCCAGGCCGTGTAGCCCAACACGACAGGGGTGAGGAATAGCACGCCCAGCAGGAGGAATAGCTGGCTCGCAGGCGCAGAGGCCGCATCCCAGAAGGTGTGATCCGGCGGCACAGCCAAAGGCCACATGCTGATCAGCAGACCGATGTAGAACATGATGAACAACACCATCGTGGCCACGAACGGCACACCTTCACGACGTTGCTCGATGGCCTGCCAGAGCCAGTAGGCCGCGCCCACTGTCACGAGAGGGAATACCCAGAGCCACTCCAGATTCCCGAACCAGCGCTCCATGACTCGGACCTCGGCCAAGGGTGTCCAGATACTGATGATGACGAAGAACACCATCACAGCGAGCAACATGCGCCTGGCCACCGCATAGGCCCAGTCCTGCAGCGGACCTTCGGTCTTGAGCACCAGCCAGGTGGCGCCGAGGAGCGTATACCCACACACCAAGGCCAAGCCCGTCATCACGGTGAACGGGGTCAGCCAGTCTAGCGGCCCACCGACGTAGGTGAAGCCATAGGTCTCGAAGCCCTGGATGTAAGCGCCCACCACGGCACCTTGGGCGAATGTCGCTACCAGCGAGCCACCAAAGAAGGACCAGTTCCATAGGTAGCGTGACCGGTTGGCCTTGAACCGAAACTCGAAGGCGACACCGCGGAAGATCAGGCCCGCCAGAAGCAGGAATACACCGATGTAGAGCGCAGGCAGGAACACGGCGTAGACCAGCGGAAAGGCTGCGAGAAGCCCCGCTCCACCGAGGATCAGCCAGGTTTCATTGCCGTCCCAGACCGGCGCCACGGAGTTCATCATCGCGTCGCGTGAGGCTTCATCGGGGGCGAAAGGGAAGAGAATCCCCACGCCCAGATCGAAGCCGTCCATGAGCACGTACATGAACACGCCGAAGCCGATGATCAGAATCCAGATCAGCGTCAGATCAAGCAGTTCCATGTCGATTAACCTCGCTCGCCACCGGTGACCGGGTTGTCATTGAGGGGTGTTCCCACCGCCGAGAACGGACGCTTCGGCCGGCCCTCGCTCTGAACTGGCGCGGCCTCCAGGGACTCCGGTCCGGCCTGGATAAGACGCACCAGGTAGTAAAGCCCCGCCGCGAAGATCACCGCATAGACCAGGATGAACCCCACCAAGGTGAACAGGGCCATGCCGCCGGTGAGCGAGGGAGTCACACCCTCGGCAGTGCGCATGACCCCATAGACGATGTATGGCTGACGGCCAATATCAGTGACGAACCAGCCCGCCAGCACCGCAACGAACGGCAGCGGAATCATCCAGGTGAACACGCGCAGCAGCCGTGTGGACTCGAACAGGCGTCCGCGCAGCCTCTGCACCAGCGCCACGGCGGCGACGGCGATCATCAACAGTCCGATGGCGACCATCACCCGGAAGCTCCAGAACACGATCCCTACCGGCGGTCGATCCTCGGCAGGCCACTCCTTCAGCCCGGGGACTTCTCCCTGGAGATCGTGAGTGAGGATAAGACTGGCCATGTTAGGAATAGCCACTTCCCAGTGGTTGGTCTCGTTGGCCGCATCCGGGATCGCGAACAGGATCAGCGGGGCGCCCTCCTTCGTCTCCCAGGCTCCCTCCATGGCTGCGACCTTGGCAGGCTGGTGCTCGAAGGAGTTGAGTCCGTGCCAGTCCCCAACCAGAAGCTGCGCCGGAGCAATGATGGCGAGGAGCACAACCGTCATCCCAAGCGCCTTCCGATTCAGCTCAGGAGCGCGGCGCCGGAGCAGATACCAGGCACTGACACCGGCGACAACGAATCCCGCGGTGAGGAATGAGGCCAGTGCCATATGGAAGAACCGCGGCCAGAGTGACGGGTTGAAGATGGCCTCTGCCCACGACGTGACGTGCAACAAGCCGTCGCGCATTTCAACTCCGGCCGGCGTCTGCATCCAGCTGTTGGCCGATAGAATCCAGAACGATGAGATGAACGTGCCCACCGCCACCATGCAGGCGGCGAAGAGGTGAACGCCCTTCGGCACCTTATCGCGGCCGAACAGTAGCACCCCGAGGAAGGTGGCCTCCAGGAAGAACGCGGTCACCACCTCATAACTGAGCACCGGGCCGAGGAAGTTGGCCGAAATATAAGAGAACGCGCTCCAGTTCGAGCCGAACTGAAAGGCCATGACGATGCCCGACACCACGCCCATGCCGAAGACTACGGCGAAGACCTTGGTCCAGAAGCGTGACAGAGTTGCGTAGACAGGATTCGAGGTTCGGTAGAACAACCCTTCAAGCGTGGCGATGTAGGCTGCCAAGCCAATAGTAAAAACCGGGAAGATTGCGTGGAAGGACACTACAAACGCGAACTGCACACGGGAGAGCAGCAGCGGATCAAGTTCCATAATGGCCACCTATGGTATGAAACGGACGCCAAGACAGGACTGTCTACTATATCCTAAGTTATAGTACCAGTGGAATCACCAGACGATATTGACTTGGGTCAAAGTCATCACCGTGCGAAGGGCCGTGCCCCAGCTGGTTGATATTCTCGGAGCTGGGGCGTCGCGCTCATGGCTGCGCAGGGAGATAGGCTCTTCCCGGGACCTCGACCGTCTTAATGCCTTGAAGTGTAATGTTACGGGTGAATTGCGGAGAGAACCTCCTACGTTACGCGAAGGAACTCCGTAATCACCTCAAGGCCATGGACAAAAAAAGCGTCTTCGCCGGCGAACTCTCCGCCGGTGTCGAACCAGTGTGCCGACAGCTGGTTCAGACTCGGGCAATATTCGTGCTCGATGGAACTGTTTAACAAAAGACCAAGTAACTGACTCGATGCCCTCGAGGGCGCGAGCCTTTCCTCAAGCGGCCGAATCGCGTCCCGTACTGACACGTCCGGGTCCCGGTCCTGAGCGCGCTCCACCAGACGGTCCACCTCGATCGTGATTTCCTCGAGCAGTACTTCCTCGGCGTCGGTGATCACGGCGCCAGCCGCATTGAACGTCGTTGTTCTGTCCGCACTCGTCCGCAAGCGTTCTGCCTGGAGGTCGTCCGCGAGCGCAGTGATGGCATTCCCTTCGATGCCATGGATCCATGTCGCGCCCAGATCCACGGGCATGTCCGGCCAATAATGACTCGTCCATATTCGACCGCCGATGCGATCACGCGCTTCCAGCACAAGGACCTCATGACCGTGAGCCTGCAACTCCTTGGCCGCGGCAAGGCCAGCGATCCCCGCCCCGACGACAATGATCCGTTTTCTGCTCGACATCGCTCCGCGGTGTCCCGTCCAAGGTGTATAGGGGCTATCTTGCCGCTTTCGGGCCAGAGGATACCGAGAACTCAGGTTGTCCTGCAGACGTTCTAAGGCCTCGACGTGACGCCGCACCGCAGCCGTCCCCGGGTCACGTACTCGAATGCCGGCTGTTCCGGCCAATACGTGACGCCCCCGGAGCGCGTCCGTCGCCATCCGGGACGTCGGCCTGTCGCGACACTCGCATACAGCCCGGGAGCAGGCAGGAAAGAGGTAGGAAACCCGGAATGCCTTCCAGGAGTGATCTACGCTGACAGGTGGCGGGTGCAACGCGCCATCAACACGTCGTGGTGCCCCCTGTCGAAGAGCCGCTGCAAGTTCGAATCCACGGTCCAGACTAATCGATAGCCCGTCTAGCGGCGCTAGACCTGCGTGTCTGGCAGGGCACTGTCTGGGGTGAAGGCGTAGCACAACTGTTGCGCGTCCGATCGGCCTACGGGTTCCCCCGTCACCCGGCAGACAGCACCTTGGCTTCCCCTGTCATCACGATACCCACAGTCGGCGCAGACACCGAACGTCGGCTCGCCGCACTGGGTGTCCACATGCGCGGTGATACGTCGCATCACGTCTTCTAGGGCTCGCCGCTTTGCCGGGGGAAGCATGTCGATGGCGCGAACCAGAGCGTCGGCAGGGTCTCCCATGAGCGCCTGCTCTCCCTCGGTGGTCAAGTGCAGCTCCTTCCTTCGTCCGTCTGCGGTGCTGTGTTCGCGTCGCAGATAGCCTTTCTGCACCAGGGATTTCACGGTCTGTGACGCAGTGCCGCGGGTGGTGCCGTGGTAGCTCGCGAACGCGGACGGCGTACGCGAGAAATCATTGGCGCGGGCGAAGAAGCGCAGCGCCGCCCATTGGGCAGCGGAAAGCGACGGGGCGCGGTGGCTGCCCGAGGCAAGATTGGCCGCGTGGATGATCAGATCTGCTGTGAGTTCAGACGTGTTGTCGCTCATGTCCATATGATAGCGAAACACTACCGAATTGAAACCAGTCTATGCCTTTGGTAATGTCGAAACGAAATCAAAAGACAGGATCCATGCATCATGAGCGCACACGAACCCTCGATCGCCGCTCCCGAGCAAGAGCCGGTGCGGCTGCGGTTCGACAATACCTATGCGCGGCTGCCCGAGCGCTTCTACGCCCGCTGTCAGCCGGCATCGCCGGCGGCGCCGGCAACGGTGCGGTTCAATCGTGGGCTGGCCACGGAACTGGGGCTGCCTGATCTGGAGCGTGCCCGGATCACCGGGATCTTCAGCGGTTGGCAGCTCCCGCAGGGTGCAGAGCCTATCGCGCTGGCCTACGCCGGCCACCAATTCTGTAACCTTGTTCCTCAGCTAGGGGATGGGCGCGCCCTGTTGCTCGGCGAAGTCGTCGATCGCAACGGTGTTCGCCGGGACATTCAGCTCAAGGGCTCGGGCACCACGCCTTTCTCCCGCGGTGGCGACGGTCGCTGTCCGATCGGGCCTGCGATGCGGGAGTACCTGGTCAGCGAAGCCATGCATGCCATGGGCGTGCCCACCAGCCGTGCCCTGGCGCTGGTCAGCACGGGTGAGAGCGTGCAGCGCGAGACGCACCTCCCCGGTGCGGTCATCACCCGGGTGGCACAGAGCCACGTCCGTGTTGGCACCTTCGAGTACTTCGCGGTGCGTGGGGATGTCGAGGCCATACGGATTCTGGCGGATTACGTGATTGACCGGCACGGGCTGGTCGGAGACGACGGCGAAAACAGGTATGTCGCGCTTCTGCGTGAAGTGGTGCGCCGGCAGGCGGCGTTGGTCTCTCTGTGGATGAATATCGGGTTCATCCATGGCGTGATGAACACCGACAACACCACGCTGATCGGCGAGACGCTGGACTACGGCCCCTGTGCGTTTCTTGATCACTACGAGGCCGGCGCCTGTTTCAGCTTCATCGATCAGGGTGGTCGCTATCGCTACGAGAATCAGCCGGCCGTGGCGCAATGGAATTTGATGCGTCTTGCCGAGACCCTGCTGCCGCTACTCGATGACGATCAGGACGCAGCCATCGAACAGGCGCAGGACGTCGTCGGCTCTTTCCCAGCGCTCTATGAACGTGATCGCCTGCAGGGCATGCGCCGCAAGCTTGGCCTTTTCAGCGAGCATCCTGACGACGCTGTACTGGTGGATGAACTGCTCGCGCTTCTGGAGCGCCAGCAGGTGGATTACACGTGTTTCTTCCGACGTCTGAGTGACACTGCTGTCGAGCCGAACCTGGATTCGCCGGTTCGGGCCCTGTTCAGTGACCCGGATGGCTGGCAGCAGTGGTACACACGCTGGCTGGAACGCCTGCAGCAGGATCGTGGGCGCAGCACCGAGCGCATGCGTGCCATGCACCGGGTCAATCCCGCTGTCATTCCGCGAAACCATGCGGTGCATGCTGCCATCCGGGCGGCTGAGCGCCACGGCGACCTGGCGCCGTTCCGTGAGCTTCTCTCGAATGTGACTCAGCCGTTCACGGATCATCCGGAGAACGCTCCCGGTGCGCGCCCACCGCGAGCGAGCGAGCGCGTGTTGCGCACCTTCTGCGGCACTTGAACGCGAGCCAGGTTTAACGGGGGAACAGCATGCGTCCTTCAGAGCAGAGTGACAGCGAGACTGGCCTGCCTGATCCGCCCAGCGCGGACGCGGGGTACATGGGGCCGGAACACAAGGCGTTCTTCCGGGCAATCCTGGAGCACGAGCGTCGCGAAATCATGGCAAGAATTGACAGGAGTGTGCAGGCGCTGCGGGAACAGGAAAGTCTCCCGGAAGAAGTGGATCAAGCTCAGATCAACGAGCAGCGCGCCCTGGAGCTTCGATTACGTGATCGCGATCGGCGTCAACTGGAGAAGATTCGCGCCGCGTTGCTGCGGATCGATCGTGACGAGTACGGGTGGTGTGAGGAAACTGGCGAACCCATTGGTCTGGAGCGATTGAAGGCCAGGCCCACCGCGACGCTCAGTGTCGAAGGCAAGGAGATCCGCGAACAAATCGAGAAGGCGTACGTAAGGTCGCGGTGACACGTTCCTGACTCGGGTGATAGCGCAGGATGATCGAGTGCCATCGCGTCAACGATCACGCAGGTAAATGAACTGGCGAAGACTGGAGGTTATCCATGGAAAAGGTGAAAGCGCGTTCCGCCGACATGCGCCTTGGTTGCAACCACATCGAAGCGGAGAGAAATGCACTTTGTGAGTTACAGGCTGCCAGGGCTCGGATCATTCATCTGCTGGATGAGCAGCTCACCCGAAAGCCGTCAACCCGGTCCTGGCGACAGGCGTTGGAGCGCCTCGAACTCGCGGTGACTCATCAGCTCCGACTGGAGGACGATCTTCTTCGTGAAGAGCAACTCAATGGGTACCGAGAGACGGATGGGGGCGTTAGGGGGCTTTGCGCTGACATCCCGAAGTTGCGCGGACTTCTGCCCCAGTTGTTCCACGACGCACGGGAAGCGAATCCGGACACCGCGTTCATGGCCTATCTAAGGCTGGCCGCGACCCTGCGTCGCTGGGCCGGTTGCATGGAGGGCCGGGCGTAATGCGGCGCGCATAGGATCACTCCATGTACGTGTGTCTCTGCCATTCGATCACGGATCAGGACATCCGCACAGCGGTTGCCCGAAACGGAGCACGGACCATGCGGGATCTGCGGCTGTCTCTGGGTCTTTGTGCCTGTTGTGGCCGCTGCGGCGAAGAGGCGCTGGCGACGTTGAAGCGGGCGCGTAATGCGCTTCGGGCAATGGAGGTTCGGATCGAACTGCCGTCGGCTCCAGGCGCTCATCAGGGTGGTCCTCCCGGTTGCGCGCATGCGGCGGAGCGAGTCCGGCTGACAGAGAAGCCAGCCGGGGATGCTTGCGCGAGCCAGGTGAACGTAGTGACTGCGATTGACCCACAGAACTGATCGGCTTTGGGCGAGGGGCTCAAGGAGGCACAGATGGTGAGACACTGGGAGGCAACATGACAGACAGTTTCAATGCGCGCGCGACGCTGGACGTCGAGGGCAACGCCTACGAGATCTTCCGACTCAAGGCCCTGGAAGACAAGTTCGACCTGGGTCGCCTTCCCTTTTCCCTGAAAGTGCTGCTGGAGAACCTCCTGCGCAAGGAAGACGGGGTCAACATCACCCGCGAGAACATTGAAGCGCTGGCCCAGTGGGATCCGAACGCCAAGCCCAGCACCGAGATCGGCTTCACGCCGGCCCGCGTTCTGATGCAGGACTTCACCGGCGTGCCGGCCGTGGTGGATCTGGCTGCCATGCGCGACGCCATGCAGCGTCTGGGCGGACATCCCAGTCGCATCAACCCGCTGGAGCAGGCGGATCTGGTCATCGATCACTCGGTGATGGTCGATGTCTTCGGCAGCAGGGACGCTCTTGAGCGCAATATCGAGATTGAGTATCACCGCAACTATGAGCGCTACAAGTTCCTGCGCTGGGGCCAGAACGCCTTCTCCAACTTCCGTGTCGTGCCTCCGGGCACGGGCATTGTGCACCAGGTGAACCTGGAATACCTGGCGGAAGTGGTGTTCACCAAGGAAGTCGACGGCGTGCGCCGCGCCTACCCCGACACCCTGGTGGGCACGGACTCCCACACCACCATGATCAATGGCCTGGGCGTGCTTGGCTGGGGTGTGGGAGGCATCGAGGCAGAGGCCGCCATGCTGGGTCAGCCCATCAGCATGCTGATTCCGCAGGTGGTGGGCTTCAAGATGACCGGCAAGCTGCCCGAAGGCGCCACCGCCACCGACCTGGTGCTCACGGTCACGCAGCAGCTGCGCAAAAAGGGTGTGGTGGGCAAGTTCGTGGAATTCTTCGGCGATGGTCTCGCCAACATGCCCCTGGCTGATCGCGCCACCATTGCCAACATGGCCCCGGAGTACGGCGCCACCTGTGGCATTTTCCCCATCGACGAGCAGACACTGCGCTACCTGGAACTCACCGGCCGCTCCCAGGAGCAGATCAAGCTGGTCGAAGCCTACGCCCGGGAACAGGGCATGTGGCGCGAGAACGGTGCCCGCGAGGCCGAATACACCGACGTGCTGGAGCTGGACCTCTCCACCGTGGTGCCCAGCCTGGCCGGGCCCAAACGGCCGCAGGACCGGGTTGCCCTGACCGATGCCAAGAACACCTTCCTGGATACCCTGGAGGCGCACCTGGATCAGCATCACGGAGCCGACGAGGAACGCTTCCTCAACGAGGGTGGCGATACCGCGGTGGGCGGTCAGGTGGATCACGACAAGGGCGCGGTGCAGATCGAGATCAACGGCCAGAAGACGCTGCTCAAGCACGGCTCCGTGGTGATTGCCGCCATCACCAGTTGCACCAACACCTCCAACCCGGATGTTCTGGTCGCCGCTGGTCTCGTGGCCAAGAAGGCCCGCGAGCGGGGTCTGGGCAGTCAGCCCTGGGTGAAGACGTCCTTCGCCCCGGGCTCCCAGGTAGTGCCGGCGTACCTGCAGCGGGCTGGCCTGCAGCACCACCTGGACGAGCTCGGCTTCCAGGTGGCCGGGTTCGGCTGCACCACCTGCATCGGCAACTCCGGCCCACTCCCCGACGAGGTCAGCGAAGGCATCCGCGAGGGCAACCTGATGGTGGCCTCGGTGCTCTCCGGAAACCGCAACTTTGAAGGCCGCGTGCACCCCGAGGTGCAGACCAACTGGCTGGCCTCGCCGCCCCTGGTGGTGGCCTACGCCCTGGCCGGCACCATGACGGTGGATCTGGTGCGCGAACCGCTGGGCAAGGACATGAATGGCCAGGACGTCTACCTCAAGGACATCTGGCCCTCGCAGCAGGAGGTCGCGGACGTGGTCGGCGGCAGCCTCGACCGGGAGATGTTCCAACAGCGTTACGCCGACGTCTTCGCCGGGGACCGCAACTGGCAGGGCATCGAGGTACCGGAGGGCGAGCGCTACGACTGGGCGCCCTCGACCTACATCGCCAACCCGCCCTACTTCGAAGGCATGTCCATGGATGAACCGGGCGTACCGGAGATCCAGGGTGCCAAGTGCCTGGTCTACGTGGGTGACTCCATCACCACCGACCACATTTCGCCTGCGGGTGCCATCAAGCCGGACAGCCCGGCGGGCAAGTACCTGCAGGAGCAGGGCGTGGAACCCAAGGAGTTCAACTCCTACGGCTCCCGGCGCGGCAACCACGAGGTGATGATGCGTGGCACCTTCGCCAACGTGCGCCTGCGCAACAAAATGGCCCCGGGCACCGAGGGCGGCTGGACCACCCACGTCCCGTCGGGTGAAGTCACCAGCATCTTCGACGCCGCCATGAAGTACCGCGACGCCGGTACGCCGCTGGTGGTCCTCGCCGGCAAGGAGTACGGCACCGGCTCCAGCCGTGACTGGGCCGCCAAGGGGACCAATCTGCTCGGCGTGCGCGCCGTCATCGCCCAGAGCTACGAGCGCATCCACCGCTCCAACCTGGTGGGCTTCGGCGTCGTGCCGCTGCAGTTCCAGGATGGTGACGGCGCGGAGTCTCTGGGCCTGACCGGTGACGAGTCCTTCTCCATCTCATCGCTGGAAGGCGAGCCGAAGATGGTGACGGTGACCGCCACCAGCCCGGACGGCAAGGAAACCACCTTCGATGCCCACGTCCGCGTGGATACGCCGAAGGAGTGGGATTACTTCCGCAACGGCGGCATCCTGCACTATGTTCTGCGGAATCTGGCACGTGATCAGGTGGTCTGAAGTGGAGTGAGTAAAGATTCATCAATCTGCGGACGGTATTCGAACATGGGAGTAGAAGGCGTTCTCGAGAAGGGCTACGTCACCACCTCGGCGGACAAGCTCATCAACTGGGCCCGCACCGGCTCCATGTGGCCCATGACCTTCGGCCTGGCCTGCTGCGCCGTGGAGATGATGCACTGCGGTGCCGCCCGTTATGACATGGACCGGCTGGGCGTGATCTTCCGCCCCAGTCCCCGCCAGTCAGACGTGATGATTGTCGCCGGCACCCTGTGCAACAAGATGGCGCCGGCGCTGCGCAAGGTCTACGACCAGATGGCGGATCCGAAATGGGTGATCTCCATGGGCTCCTGCGCCAACGGCGGCGGCTACTACCACTATTCCTATGCGGTGACCCGGGGATGCGATCGCATCGTGCCGGTGGATATCTATGTGCCGGGCTGTCCGCCCACGGCGGAGGCGCTGCTCTACGGCATTGTGCAGTTGCAGAACAAGATCCACCGCACCAATACCATCGCTCGATAGGGCGGGCGCGCCTCAGTGCTCACTTTGGAAACGAATGGGTGTACCCATGACTGCAGTACGCGACTTCTTCCGTACATTCTTGCTCTGGGAACTGCTCCTGGGGCTGAAACTCACCGGGCGCAACTTGTTTGCGCGCAAACTCACCATTCAGTACCCGGAAGAGAAGGCGCCCGTTTCGCCCCGTTTCCGCGGGCTGCACGCGCTGCGCCGCTACCCGAATGGCGAAGAGCGCTGCATCGCCTGCAAGCTCTGCGAGGCCGTCTGCCCGGCACTGGCAATCACCATCGATTCCGAACAGCGCGAGGATGGTACGCGCCGCACCACCCGGTACGACATCGACCTGTTCAAGTGTATCTACTGCGGGTTCTGCGAAGAGTCCTGCCCGGTGGACTCCATCGTCGAGACGCGGATTTATGAGTACCACATGGAGAACCGGGGCGAGAACATCGTCACGAAGGACGAGCTCCTCGCCATCGGTGACAAGTACGAGAAACAGATTGCGCAGGATCGAACCATGGATGCACAGTTCCGTTGACAGGAGCCGCAGGCCAAAGGCACGCCCACATTCGTCTTGCAACCGTCTGGGCCGCTCCGACAACCGACGACGAGGCGTCTATGGCGGATCTAACGGACAAGATGCGCTTGGAGCGGTGTCGTATTATCAGGTTGCTTGATCTGCAGCTTGGCTCGCGGCCGGGAACATCTGAGTGGAATGACGGATTGAATCAGCTCGAGCGTATCGTCGAGCGTCAGTTCGCCAGAGAAGATGATCTTGTTCTGGGGGCCCGCTGCGCGCCGAACGGTCAGGGATACGTGCGTGATCTCTATACGCAGGTAGCAGAACTTCGTGGGCGGGTACCGAGACTCTTCAGTGAGGCACGGGCCTCCAACCCGGACATGGCGTTCATGGGATACTTGCGGCTTTCGGTGACGTTGCGCCGATGGGCCGACTTCCTTGAGCGCGGCATATAGTTGGTGCCCTCTTCTTTTGCTCTCTGATTTCATGCTTTTCAAGCATACATCGATCGATGACAGTGAACCGTACCGGCTTTCCCAGAGGCTCGTTGGTGTGTGTGTGTGTGTCGCGCCTTACCGAAAGCGGACTTCCGTTTGTGACGAGCCACCGTCAGCTCAGGGTCGGACAGCGTCCCTTGGTCACGGGATCGCGTTTGGTCAGAGCACGTCTGCGAATTCCCGTAGCCTGTCTGCGGTGACAACAAGCCCCTGAGCTGCGAGCGTCTCGAGGTAGGCATCGACAGATTTCGGAGGGTTGCGGAGCGCAGCCCGGTGGCGTTTCGCGGTCGTCACAACCGCCCCCTCATGCAGATCGAGCTGCTGTTCCACGAAACTATCCGGGTGAACGGCCTCAATGCCGTAGGGCGCGAGCGACGGTGCCGGAAAGTCTCTCAGGTTGATGGTCACGATTGTCTGCGCACCGGCACGGATTGCGGCAGCAAGAACGTGTCGGTCATCGGGGTCCGGCAACGATAGTCCCTCGATCAACGGCTCATAGCCTTCCACAAGGCAGTCGGGGACCGCTTGATCCATCAGCGAGCGTGTTCTCTTGAGCGCGTCAGCCAAATCAGGACGCGTTGCTAACAGGCTTCGTGTCCACTCGTCATGAATCCGGTCGGTCCATTTGGCTGCGAACAGCCCGGCGGTTGCCAGCCGGATCAGGAAATCCCTCATGGGTGCCGGGTACAGCACGCATGCATCAAACACCACCACGAAGCGCACGTCAGTACCCCATGTCCAGGTCCTGCGCCTGCTCGGTCAGTGCATCCAGAGCCTCCTGGCTGGTGCGGTCACGTTCAGCCTTGTACGCCAGCAGATCTTGGTATCGAATCCGGCGATGGGTACCTACCTTCGAGAAAGGAAGCTCGCCCCGCTCGAGAAGTTTGACGAGATGCGGCCGGGAGACATTGAGGATGTCTGCCGCTTCTTGCGTCGTGAGTTCTGCATGTGTCGGCACGATCGTCACCGCATTGCCCTGGGCCATCTCGCCAAGCAGGTCACGCAGCAGCGCGAGCGCCTGGCGCGGTAGCACCAGATCGGTGCCGTCGAGCTGAACCCGGGCCCGGTCGGAGTCCGGCTGCTGAGCCAGCAGTCTGCTCAGCTCCGTCGCGCTGGCGCGGGCCAGGGCAGCAGCCTCATGATCGGGGAGCTGGTTGTCGCCACTGGGTGTCTGCATTGGGTACTCCGGAGTGCGTGTGTGCTCATCCGATACTAATCGCAATAATCGACACACGCAACAAACGAAACACCGCCTGCAGCGCCAGAAGTCAAGAGAGCGGGCGAGCCCGTCATGGTCGATGCTTAACATCCCACCCTCTGCGGAGATACAGAGCCATGACCACCGCCAACCCGTCCCGCCAGCAGGCAACCGAACGCGCCCCTTGGAACAAAGGCCACCTGATCGGGCCGAAGCCACCGCTGAAACTCCCTGAAGTCTGGGGAATCCGCATCCGACTCCAGCTCGACAAGAACACACGGCAGCTTGCTCTGTTTAACCTCGCGATAGACAGCAAGCTCCGAGGCTGTGATCTCGTCAGCCTCCAGGTCCGAGATGTCATGCATGGCGCGAAAGCAGTTAAGCGAGCCGCTGTCATCCAGCAAAAGACGGGGCGACCTGTCCAGTTCGAACTCACGCCCAATACCCGACGAGCTGTCGAGGAATGGATCGACGCGGCCGGATTGCAATCCAGCGATTACCTGTTCCCGAGCCGCATCCACGGTTCCCCGCACATCTCCACTCGGCAGTACGCAAGAATCGTAAAATCCTGGGTCACCCAACTCGGGCTCGATCCCGCCGAGTACGGCACCCATTCACTTCGCCGAACCAAGGCGACCCTGGTGTACCGGCGCACTCGGAATCTACGCGCCGTGCAGCTCCTTCTTGGCCATACCAAACTCGAAAGCACCGTCCGGTACCTCGGGATCGAGGTGGACGACGCCCTCGAGATGTCGGAGCAAACTGAAGTCTAGCGGGATGACTCATCGGACCGCGTCCACGGAGGGGCGCTGTCCGACCCTGAGCCGCCAGCCGCCGAATTTCTGCGAGGGTCTGCTTTCATTAACTTGCGCCCCACCAAGGGTAGGGCCAGCACTGAACCCGCCAGACATCAGAACGGAGTAGCGCCCGAGCTTGTATCCACGACCTGCGCTTTGCGGTCATGCCATCCTTCTTTAACCCCTCAGGCGCGTCAATGGTTGTTCCCGTTGGTTTCTCCCACGCGGCCACTCCAGCCGAGAGGCCAACGACAGTGCAATTCGTCGATGGCGAACGGATGCGTGTGGCGGAATCCGTGCCCGTCCGCCACGGCGTCAGCAACGTGCGGGTGGTCGGCCCGGAGATCATCATGAAAATGCTCGATCTCCACCGGGTCCTCGCGGGGCCAAAGACGCCATGCAACCATCGCGGCTACAGCAGCGAACACCGACAACACGGCGAAGACGGCGTTCAGACCCAGGTAAAACCCCAGCCAACCGGCGAGCGGGTAGGTGACGAGCCAGCACGCGTGCGACAGCGAGAACTGTGCCGCGAATACCGTCGGGCGGTCATCGTCTCTGGCAGAGCGCCGCAACAGCCGGCCAGTCGGTGTCAGGATCAGTGACGAGCCCACCCCGAGCAGAAACCATAGGCCCAACAGGAGATGGAATCCGGGGCTAACCAGACCGGCAACGAGGGCCCCGCTGATGAGGATGGCACCGGCAATCATGGTCGGCCGCTCGCGGACGTGCTGCAGTAACCCCGGAAGCGTAAGAGCGACGATCATGCTGCCTGCCCCGAGCGCCGTCATGGCCAGCGCCACCTCGGTCTCGCCGAGGCCCAGGCGGTCACGCACGTAGACCACCGTATTTACGAGCGCCATCGCACCACCTGCGGCAACGGCCATGTTCAGCGCCAGCAACCCACGCAACCTCGGCGTACGGGCGAAGATTCTCAGGCCCAGCATGGAGCGGCGCCGAATGCCCGTGTCCGCTTGCTCGGTGACAGCGTCGGGCACGCGGGTCAGCGCAATCAGCAGGGCTGCCGTGACGAACCCGATCACGGTTCCGAGAAAGAGCCAGTGAAAGGTGGCCACGAGCAGCAGAGCAGCGGCGAGCGCAGGACTGAGCAGGTTCTCTAGGTCATAGGCGAGCCGCGAAAGGGACAAGGCCTTGGTATAGGCCTTCTCGTCGCGAACGATATCCGGAATGGTCGCCTGGAACGTGGGTGTGAAGAGCGCCGATGCTGCCTGCAGGGTGAACACCAGGAGATAGATCTGCCAGACGGCGGTGACAAAAGGAAGGAGGATGATGATCCCGGCCCGTACCAGCGTCAGCGTCACAAGCAGTGGTTTTCTCGGGACATGGCTCGTCAGGGCCCCGGCGACAGGACCGATGACCACATAGGTCAGCATCTTGATGGTCAGGGCGGTCGCCAGGACGGTGCCCGCCTTTCCACCCGCCAGATCATAGGCGAGCAGCGCGAGGGCTACCGTGGTCAATCCCGTACCGAACAGCGCGAGGACTTGCGCCGCATACAACCGGCGAAAGGTGCTGTTGCCCAGCGGCTCCAGAACGTTGCTGCTCACGCGAGAGGTCCTCTCAACTCCGATGGCTATCGTCCGTCGAAACCGTCTCGCACGTGACGGTCCTGCGCCAACGCTGAGAGCCAGCTGCAGCCTTCAGTCCTGCCGGTGGGCTTCGAACTCCAGCATGATCTGCACCTCGTCACCAACCAGCTCATCCTCCAGCGCATAGGTCATGCCGTACTCGCTTCGGTGAATCGTGCCCCGCAACGAGGCACCCAGAACCCGCGGCGGGTCCGAAAACAACCCCCCGCTGTCGAACGGGGATTCATCAATGCGATTGATGCTCACGTCCAGTTCAATCTCCCGGGTTGTACCCAGCAGCGTGAACTCACCCCGGAGCACACCCCCCGCGGCATCGTACTCCGTGGCCCGGAAGTGCATTTCCGGGTACGCGTCCACATGCAGGAAGTCCTCGTTTCGCACGTGGCCGTCCCGCTCCTCGTGATCGGTGAAGACGCTGTCGCTGCGAATCGTGACCTCGCCGGAGTGCAGCTCATCCGCCTGTTCGTCGTAGTAAAACGCCCCTTCTGCTTCGAGAAACATGCCGAACTGCTGCGCGAACCCGGCGTGGGATACCATGAACGTGACGCTGAAATGATCCTCGTCGATGACCCAATGGTCCGGATCCGCCAGGGAGACACCCGGCGTACCGATGAGGAGTACCCAGGCGACCAGAAGCGAGCAGGACTTTGGGGCGAGCGCTGAATGAGCTGAACGGGACATCGGCTTGTCCGCAGGACGTTGGCGTCTTCAGCGACGCTCCTGGGTTGACGGTTTCAGGATGCGGGGCGTCCGTCAAGCTTGGTCCAGCCCCCCCTGCGCCCGCTTGCTCTGTCGCCACGCCTCGCAGCGAAACTGAACCGTACCGGGTTCCCCCGACGGCCTGTTAGCGAATGAACGGCAGCGTCAGTTATCAAAGAAATTGCCTCAAAAGACCTTCTCTATCCAGATTGGATGGAGACGTCTCAAATGCCAGTAGATCAGCCAATTCTCGCCTCAACCTACGTTGCGAAGCCTCCACTATCGTTGGCACGAGGTAACAGTACTCGCCCAAGTAGGCAGAGACTCCGCTATCTCAGCAATTCGTTGGTAAGCAGTCGACCATGTTCCAAAAACCTGTCGTAAAGTCGCTCGCTGCGCTCGGCGAGCTCCTTGTCTTCATCCCATGAACCTGGTCGATCGAAAGCAGTCCCTATCCGATAACCGTTTCCAACGCCCCTGATGAAGGCGCTAACGGCCTGTGTCGTTGTTCGGTCGTCAAGCACTGAGCCATCGTCAGCGTCTAACTTTGCCACTACGAATCCATCGACAATCTGGTGGTCTAGTGCACTAACCAGCAACTTGTCGATGCCTTTGCCGACATTTGCCGTCAGATCCGGAGCACGCTCATCGAGGAAACTGCTCGTCCCCTCGCGCTCTCGCAGAATGGAGAAGCCACCAGTTATCTGATGCACAAGACGCCACTGCGCAGCCACATCGATGACGTCGGTGGCGGCCACGGCAGCTTCCTCTTCGAAACGAACCTCTGCCGGCAAGCCCCATGGCGTCGCAGGTCCCTCTTCTCCCAGAAGCGCCTCACTCATACTCATAGCACGATCAAAGAGACCAGCAGCCGTTTGCTTGTCATCCGCCTGACCGAAGACATAGAGAATTTCGTAGATCCCCTTGTGGCCGCGTATTAATGCACCGAGATCATCAATCGCCCAAGTCGCACCATCCTCACCAAAGCGATATACGCCGACGTGCTCGTCCCAGTGTTCTTCAAGCGTTTCCGCGACAACGCGTGCAACCGACAGCAATTCGTCTCGTTCATGACCCATCCAGGCTTCCATAGTGGCTTCGTCAAGCTGACCCATATCGGATTCACCGCCCGGCTTATGCCAACGCACCCAGGCGTACGCTGTCGCATGGAAGGCATCCAGCCCCTGAGCCATCGTCGGGGCGTCCGGCGCCTGCTTGGCCTGCCCGGGTTGATGGAACACGCCGTCGCTGTAACGCTCATCAAGGAGGTGCTGTCCGAGTTGACTCAGGAAAGGGGACGGTTCATGCGTTAACGCCTCGAACAATCCATGGCGCTCGAAGCGTCCGGCGCTGTGATGCATGTGATACAGGTAAGCCGCCTCGGCATGCACGCGCATGTTCGCAGGCTGGTTCGGTTGGTCGATATTCCTGAGTTCACCTTCGTCGAGATGGTTGTCATCCGCGTACTGCAACAGGTCAAGCCAGGCGCGTCCCACGGCGCCCATGGGATCGCCGGCGAGGTCTGGACGATAAGCCTCATGCCCAAGCTCACTTTCGCGCATGAGCCGCCCTTTTACGGTGAGTGCCCCCAGGGCTGCGAAGGTGTCCGCGGCCGCCCCCTTGCCCCCCTCCGAGCCCGGCGCCTCTGCTACCGACGCGGTAACCGCTCCTACTGTGATCAGCAGACCAGTACCGATACCAAAGGCAAGTGCATGCAGACCGTTTGCTATCATGCTTTACCACTCCACGAATTCGATAAACGCGAGATTGTCAGCGGTTCATGTGCCCTTAAAGTATGCGTCGCCGTTCGATACATGACCGTTGAGTCGGCTGGGCAGTCTGAACTGAACCGTACCGGGTTCCCCGGAGGTACTCGGCTGTGATTCATCCTCCTTTCCCCGCCTTCGAAGGCCAGCAGCGACCCTGAGCGGTTAACGGAACTCGTCGTTACCAGTGACCACTCAGGGTCCTACATTATGGGCAGTAACCTGCAGATCGGTTTTTCTACTGCACTGCACGCATTAGCGCAGGCCTGCGCCAACTGCTTTTCAGCAGTTTACTCCGCTACAGTTTGCTCGATGATGGCCTCGACCTCATTGCTGGAAAGCTCCATCACCTCCGCAACCTCATCCGGCATCATCGGCAGGAAGGCCGAGACATTCATCCGCGAGATGAAGACATCCCCCTGGCTATCCTGGTATATGCTCACACGACAGGGCATGAACGCCGAGACCGGACGAAACTCGTCTTCCTCAAGGATGCGGGCGCTGTATTCCCCGCTACAGACGTCGATGATTACCACGGGGTCTAGTGTGAAACCCCGCTCGGACAGGACACCCGACATATAGTTCTTGTTCAGTACGCTCCAGCCCGCTTCTTTCGCCTGCGCCTCGAAGGCCTCGACGGTGTCCGGGAAGGACATCGGGCTGGGCGTTACCTTTGCCATCTCCGGCTGCTCGTCACCGTGGCTGCCAGCCTGGGCAACCCCCGCGAACAGCAAAGCCGCGAACAGCATGGCAAGCATCGGCAGCAATTGGCGCCGTGTGCGCGGTTTAGCCTTTGTGTACGTACTGGTCATTGCAGTTCTCCTGCTTGGACGGGCATGGTCCTCTGCCTGATGGACTTCCCGCGGTGTCGTCGGCACTCCGACGCCATGATTTAGGCATCGGAGTAACTCCATAAAGCGACTCTGGAGAGTTCCCAGACGTCGCACTGTCATTATCCGGGCGCCGGCCGCCGGGCGCCTTAACCCAGATCAACAGGATACGGCTCAGACGCGTTTCAGCCTGGCGGATGATACGAGCTTGACGGTACAAAGTGAGGCAACGTCGCTCGGTCTAGGACCTCATCTTTAAGATAGCTCGGACACGCGCCCCGCACACGACTCTGCGCCGCTCAAGCGGGTCAACTCCGGCAGACTGTTAGGCAATTTCGTTTGCGCCGAAAGTTGACTTTCCCGTGCATTGGCTGACCGGCCGCTTCGGGTCGGTCAGCGTCCTTTGGCGGCAAAGTGGGTTTAGGTGAGAGGACGTCTGCGAACTGGCGCAGTCTGTCGGCTGTGACGACAAACCCCTGGGCGGCGAGCGTCCCGAGGTATTCGTCAACGGATTTCGGAGGGTTGCGGAGCGCAGCGCGGCGTCGTTTGGGCGTGGTTATACCGCGCCCTCGTGAAGATCGATCTGTTGCTCCACAAACGTGTCCGGGTGAACAGCCTCGATCCCGTACGGCGCGAGAGACGATGCCGGTGCGTATTCCAGTCAAGGGGAACAGGTTGCCTACCGCAACCCCTTGAACCTAGCGGGTCTGACCCTGCCACTGTGATGGCGGCATGTCACTCGCGGTCCTGATCCTGAGGCTCCACATCACTTTGCGAAAGAATCGCGGCTGCTAAAGCACTGGCGGCGGCAATGAAAATCCCCAGCCCTACAAGCACGTACGCAATAGTAAAAAGACGCCCGATGGTTGTCACTGGCGCCAGATCACCATAACCAACCGTTGCAATGGTCATGACTGAAAAATAGAGGGCATCCAGATAGGGCCAGTCTTCGACAATTGCGTAGAACAACGCGGCAAGGCCAATGATCGTGAAGGCAAGGGCCAGCAGCCCCCGAACATATCGGTCGCGGGACGCCGAGCGCAAGCCAAGAAACAGGAGTCGCAACGGGTGACTCATACCGGCTGCCCGGATTGCCCGTCTACCGATTGCTCGGGCTCCGCCGGAAGCCCCTCCGCGGGGCCGGATAAACGCTCACGCATGCTCTGGATCATGACGTAGAAGGCCGGCGTCATCAGCGTTACGAGAATGACCGTAGCCGTGGTCCCGGAAAGCACGGTGATACCGAGACTGATCCGACTGGCGGCGCCGGCCCCGCTGGCCATAACCAGTGGCACAACGCCGAGCATGAACGAGAGCCCGGTCATCAGCACCGCACGAAACCGTTGCACCGCGGCGTCGGCAGCCGCCGTACGGATGGGCCTGCCCTCGCGTCGCAACTGGGCTGCGAACTCCACAATCAGGATGGCCGTCTTGGCCGACATCGCGACCAGGAGCACCAGTCCGATCTGGGCATAAATGTCCAGCGCCTGTCCGGTAGCGCGAAAAGCCAGGAAGGAGCCCAGGAAAGTCAGCGGAACCGATAGTAGGACCGCAAGTGGCAAGGTCCAGCTTTCATACAGGGCCACCAGGAACAGGTAAACGGCAACGATGGCCAGCAAAAAGAGGACAACGATCAGATTCCCGGCTTCCAGCTCCTGCAAGGTCTGGCCAGCCCAGGCAAACGTGTAGCCATCCGGCAGTTCCGTCAGCAGCTCTTCCATTACCCCGACGCTTTCCATGGTTGAGAGGCCAGGAGCAGGCTCACCATTGATCGTGACGCTGCGATTCAAATTGAACCCTTCGATACGCGTTGCGCCCTGAGAGGGCTCAAGACGGGCGATCCCGGCAATGGGCACCATCTCGCCGCGGTTATTGCGAACCTCGAAATGGCGCAAATCCTCTGGTCGGGAACGGTAGGCGCCTTCCGATCCGAGCATGACCCTGTAGGTTCGGCCGAACTGATTGAAATCATTGACATAAAGGCCGCCGAGCTGTGCCTGCAAGGTCAGAAAGACATCGCCGAAATCAACGCCGAGCAACTGCGCCTTGTCGCGGTCGACCTCCAGATCGAACATGGGGACATTGGCGCGAAGGTTGTGTCGCACGCCGACCATCTCTTCGCGCTGGTTGGCCTGGAATACGAGGTTATCAGCCGTCGCCGCCAAATCTTCCGGCGGCACGCCAGCAGAATCCAGCAACCTGAGATCAAACCCGGCCGTCACCCCCAGACCTGGAATGGCAGGCACGTTGAAAGCCATGACGCGAGCTGCCGGAATGGCCCATAGTCGGGCATTGAGTCGTGGAACGACCGCGGCGGGTTGTAGGGATGCCGATTCGCGCTCAGACCAGTCCTTCAGCACTACCACACCAAAGCCCATGTTCGAGCCACTGCCACTGAGCAGCGAGAAACCGCTAACGCTGATGAAGTCGCTAACCGCAGGATCCTGCAACACCTCATCAACAACCTGTTCCATCACCGCAGCGGTTCGGCTGCCCGACGCCGCATCCGGCAACTGCACATCGACAAACAGGAACCCCTGATCCTCTTCTGGCACAAAGCCGGTCGGGGTTGTGGCCGCCAGGTATCCCAGGAGTCCGAGCAGAGCCAGAAAAAGTCCGGCGACGACAAGCATGCGCTTGAGCAATCGGCCGATCAGCCAGCTGTAGCCCGCAGTCAACCGTTGAAGCAACCACTCCACCGGGCTCAGCAGGCGCAACGGCTCAGCTTCCTTGCGCAGCAAAACCGAGCTGAGCGCCGGCGACAGAGTCAGAGCGCAAACCGATGAAATCAGCACTGCAAAGCAGATCGTCACCGCAAACTGGCGGAAAAGCTCGCCGGTGATGCCAGGCAGAAAGGCCACCGGCACGAACACGGCCAACAGCACCAGGGTGGTGGAAATGATCGGCGCGCTGATCTCGCGCATGGCCTGACTTACTGCTTCTCGTACGTCGAGGCCCTTTTCCTTGATCAGGCGGTCGACATTCTCGATCACCACAATGGCGTCATCCACGACAATGCCGATGGCCAGAACCAGCCCGAACAGGGTGATCAGGTTGATCGAGTACCCCATGAGAACCATGAAGGCAAAGGTGCCGATCAGCGAAACCGGAATGGCGACAGCCGGAATCAGCGTCGCGCGCAGGCTCTGCAGGAACAGAAAGACCACGAGCACGACCAGGACCACCGCCACGAATAGTGTGTTGACTACCTCGTTGATGGATTCATCAATGAACCGCGTACTGTCGAACAGAATCCGGTAACTCAGGCCATCCGGGAAATTCGTCGCGAGGGCCGTCATTTCGTCGCGGACGCGTTCAGCGACATCCAGTGCGTTGGCATCGGGAAGCTGGTAAATGACAAGAAAGGCGGTATCCCGGTCATTGAGCTGCGACGTCGCGGCGTAGGATCGCGCCCCCAGTTCGATCCTGGCAACATCGCCGAGTCGGACGACTCGACCCTCGGGGCTGACGCGCAGCACCGTCTGCCCGAATTCACCGGCTTCGCTCAGACGGCCTTCACTGCGGATATTGAACGTGAACATCTGTCCCGGGGGCGCGGGCTCCTGGCCAAGCGCCCCTGCCGCAACAATCTGGTTCTGCTCTCGCACCGCAGCGTTGATGTCGGCGACGGTGACGCCAAGCTGGTTCATGCGCCCCGGATCCAACCAGAGACGCATGGCGTACTCACTGGTGCCAAGCACACTGGCCTCGGCCACACCTGGCACTCGGGCGATATTCTCCAGAAGACTGGTGTTGGCGTAGTTACTCAGAAACAGAGCGTCCAGACCGGGGCGCTCGGAAACCAGATTAATCCCCATCAGCATGTTGCCGGCCTGTTTGCGCACCACCACACCCTCACGGCGCACGGGCTCGGGCAACTGGCTTTCGGCTAGCTTGACGCGATTTTGCACATTGACCTGGGCCATGTCCGAATCGGTCCCGGTGGCGAACGTGACCGTAATGCTGGCTGCACCGTCACTGGTCGCAGAGGACTCGATGTAAATCATGCCCTCGACGCCATTGAGACGCTGTTCAATAGGCCGTACCACAGCGTCGGCGACAACCTCCGCGCTGGCCCCGGGATAAACCGCACGCACCTGCACCTGCGGTGGGGCGAGATCGGGGTACATATTGACCGGCAGGACCTGCAGCGCAAGCACTCCGGCCAATGTGATGAGAATCGACAGGACAAAGGCGAACTTTGGCCGGTTGAGGAAGAAAGCGCTCACGGCTGGATCATCTCCCGAGGCGCCAAAAGTCCGGTTTCCGGATCCCGGTCGTAATAACTTAACTGGGCTGGCATGTCAGGTCGGATTTTCTGCAGGCCTTCCACCACGACCAGATCCCCGACCTGCAATCCGTCCTCGACCTGCCAGGCAGAGCCGTAGCGCGAGCCGAGGGTGAGTTGTCTTTGACTGACCGTGCCGTCTGGTCCAACCCGCATGACGAACGGACCAAGCTGATTACGCTGCACGGCCTGCTCGGGCACCAGCAGACCGGGAACGGGGTCGGAACGCTCAATCAGAAGGGTTACGAACTGTCCCGGAAGCAGCGTCTCCTCCGGATTCGCGAAGCTCGCCGTGGCTGCGACCGTTCCCGTTGTCTCCTGTACGACAATGTCGACAAACTCGATGATGCCGGGAAACGGATGCCGTCGATGCCCGTCCAGCAGCGCAAAAGCATCCAACCCGATCGCCCTCTGAGCCTGATCCCGCATATGCGACAACTCCGAGAACTCGCGATCGGTAAGCTGGAACTGGACGCGGATGGGATCAGGGTCAATGATCTCGAGCAGCACCCCTGACGCGGGGCTCACGAGGTCACCCAGCGTCACCCTTGTGTCTCCGGCGCGCCCGCTGATTGGGGCTCGGATTACTGTGTAGTCCAGATTGAGCCGGCTCTGCCGGAGTGCCGCTTCGGCATCCTCTAGTGCCGATTCCGCCTGTTCGGCTTCGTTCCTTAGGCGATCGAGATCTGCGGTCGACAGATATCCTTCTGCGCGCAGTTCAAGCCCCCGTTGAAAGTTGCTTTGGGCCAGCGTGTTGGCGCTGCGCCGAGAGTTGACTTGTGCCTCTGCACGCCGCACCTGCTCCCGAGCCATGTCATCGTTGAGACGGAACAGAACCTCACCGGCATCGACCCGACCACCACGCTGAAACAGCACCTCGTTCACTTCACCTTCAATGCGCGCCCGGATCGCCACCGACTCAACAGCCTGGGTGCGGCCAACCACGTGCCACTGCTGCCTGATCTCGGACTCCGTGAGTTCGTAGACGCCAATTCCCACCGGCGTCACTTCCGGAACGTCTTCTTCGGGACTGCAGCCCGCGAGAAGCGAACTCATGCAGAGCACGGCGATCAACCTTGCTTTCATAAAGAGTCATCCAGGGAATAATGATGCGGTATGTTTATCCCGTTTTCTTCGCCAGCACCGACTCTTTGGCAAAGTAAATGCCCTGCCAGAAACGGCGTGTGTGGCTCGGCGATTCACCGAAACATCGCGAATAATCAATCGCGAATTGTCCCGGATGCGAAAAACCTAGTTCCGTAGCGATTTCCTGGATGCCCGTTTCATTTGCACCGGATCGTATCCTGCGGCGTGCGGCATGGAGCCGCAGGATCCTGATGTGAGCGATCGGAGATCGTCCCAACAATTCATTGAATGCGTTAAACAATAGACGACGGCTGGCATAGGTCGCCTCGCAGAGCTCGGTGACATTAGGGGGATGGTTGAGGCGAGTGCGAATCAGCTCCTCTGCCTGGGAGACAATACGGCGTCGATTGGCAAGTGAAGAACGAAGGGTTTGAGGCGCGCTTCCGGATAGCGTCTCAGCAATCACCTGCCCGACCAGCTCCGGCTCGTCAAAATGCGTTCCGGTGCAAGCTGACATTTTCCCCGATAATAACTGCACCAGCAGGCGCTCAAGCCGCGCCGACGCTCGCGGTGCTTTTTTCCGAGACCATTGCCGGACTATGGATTCCGGGGGCAGGCCGTGTTCCGAAGCAACAATCCGTTCCGCCATGGTCACCGGGATCGAGATTGCGTGCTGACGGTGGCCCTCGCGGGTTTGTTGAAAGACCTCGCCGCCGGGGTCGAGAAACAAGAGATCTCCGTCCTCTAGAACTTGTCCGCGATAACGCCCACACGCAGAGAGACGTGTAATCGGTGTCAAGGTCCAATAGCCCTCGGAGCGCCGCCCCGAATAGACCATTGCGCGGTTTCCGGCGCCACCGTAAACAAGACAGCCCGCCGTCGTCGTCGACCATAAGGTGGCGGCGCCCGGCCCAGCCTCGGCCTGGGTAATCTCAACGTCCCAAACCGACCGCAAGGCCGCCTCGAACTCCTCAACAGACTGGAAGTGAGTTCGTCGGATGCTGCTCACTGTTTCTCTCTCGTCGCCGCTCAACAGATGATCCATCAGTGTGACTTAGTGCCAGGACGTAGTATCGCAACTCGTGCCCGCTGTCGGAACGGCAAGCAACGAGAAAATCAGTGCCTCCCTGAATCCTGCACTTTTTAGACTACGCCAGGCGCCGATTCCCGGCTAGCCTGAAAAAAGTTGCGACGCGTCGGTTCTGTTCTACGCCTGCGCGAGAGTCATTCCGGTTTGCCCGCTGGGTTTCATGAAGATCGTACGAGTGATGTTCCAGAACGAAGAGGACGCATGATGAGTCAAAAAACAATCATGGCCGCGGCAGCTTTCCTGCTCGGGGGGGTTCTATATACCGCAAGCGCTGAAATGCCGCCGCCATTCGAAGGCCCAGGCGTGGAGACAGAAACCGGCCAGGCTCTCTATCAGTTGCCCCGGGATCATGCCTGGCACGGCGGTGATTTCTACCAGAAGAACGACTTCAACGAGTGGCATTACATCACCGTCCTCGGCCGCGACGTGGAGACCGACGAACGCGTATCCGTGTTCTGGGTGCCGCTGAGCCAGGGCTGGATGGAAGAGGACGGCCACCCGCTGCACAACGTCCTGTTCGCCTTCCACAACCTCGACACCGGCGAGTTCCACACCGCGCTTCTCTACGTCACAGGACCGATGACCACGGAGGGGTCGGCGCCGGACGCCGAGGACTTCCACTTCCGCTACGAGATCGACGACGGCAAGAACGGATTCACGACCGCTTACACCCACGCGACGGAGACATGGCAGTTTTCGGGCTATAACACCAAGGAGGACGAGTGGAACGCACCCTTCAAACTTGACATGACAGCCGAGCTTGAAGCGCCGGGGTACGTGCCCATGGCCTACTGGGGGCTGGAAAGCATCGGGTTCGATCCGCAACAGCGGCAAAACCCGGAGACCATGTACGGCCTGACCTACTATTACACTGCGCCCAACATGGCCACTTCGGGCGAGATAGAAGTGGGCGGTCGCACGGTTCGCTTCGAAGGCACCGGGTGGTTTGAGCATCAGTGGGGCAACTTCCGCAACACGCTGCAATACCGCTATTTCTGGGCGTGGTTCCGTTTCGATAATGGCGACCTGATGACGTTCCGCCAGTACTACGAGGGCCTTAATTTCCGGAACCCGCATTACGAGGTAAACCGCTACCTGTTCATGGATGGTGAGACCTTCGAGCGAAGCTATCACTTCGGCCCGGCCTTCAAGCTGATCCCCGAGCGGATGTGGACGTCGGAAAAGTCGGGCAAAGAGTACCCCTGGTATGGCCGGATCGAGACACCACACGGCACGTACTGGTACGAGCCGACTTTCCCTGAGCAGGAGGGAATGGGCTTTGGTGGGCCGTACATCGAAGGGGTGATCCAGTTGCGGGAGGGTGGACCCGACGGGCCGATCGTGGCCACGGGCTTCACCGAGATGATCATGCTCACCGATCCCTATCCCGATGGCTCAGACGGCTCCCTTGGCCCGCCGATCTCGCGGAGTCTGCCGGAAGACCCGGACGGGCCTTGGAAGCCCTGGGAACGCGAGTCCAGGGACTGAGCTTGAACCTGGAGGAGTCATTGGATGAAGAGACCCGTCGAAAGCGCTTCTCGACAGGGCCTTGCTAGGGGGGGGCTGGCGATCGCAATTGCGGTCGCAGCCCCCGCTGGCTTTGCTGACGATACCGAGGAACTGGCCAGGAAGGCGGCCGACCCGACGGCATCGCTGATGTCGCTCAACCTCCGCTATACGAGGATCCCGGAGTTTCACGGACGCGATGCTAACGCGGACCTCAGCCAGTTCCAGACGGTCCTGCCATTCCGCGCGTGGAATACCAGCAATATTCTGCGCACGACGGTTAACTACACCAACAGTGGGCCAGCAACCAATGGGCTTGCCGATGTCACGGTCTTCAATCTGACGGTCTTCGATCAGCCATGGGGCCGCTGGGGCGTAGGGCCGGTCGCGCAGCTCTTTCCGGGCAAGGATGGCAACTCGGACACCTTCGCGCTGGGGCCGGCAGCGGGGTTCGTCGCCTCGCACGAACGCTGGACCTATGGCCTGTTCAACCAGAACCTGTTCGGGGATGACATCGGCATCAGCAGCTTGCAACCCGTTATCGCCTATCAGTTGGGCAATGGCTGGGCGGTTGCCACCGGGGATGCCCAATGGACGTATGACTGGCAGCGCAGTGCCTTCGTGAATCTGCCCGTCGGTCTGCTACTCAGCAAGGTGACGAGTCTGGGTGGCCAGTCGGTGAAGTGGTCGATCAACCCGGAGCACAACCTCCGCGACCAGCAGGGGCTGCCGAAGTGGACCGTCCGCCTGGGTTTTTCCATGTTGGTTCCGGGTAGTTAGATGGCGTTTTGGCCTGCTCCTCTTCGCCTGACAATCGTTGCGATGCCTCTCCTGCTGCTACCCCACTCGCAGGCGATTGGACAGGTGGGGCGCTACTACATCAATACACCCGTCGATACGCATCTTTTCACCATGACCTTCAACGGAGTCCGCTCGGCGACGTGGGCAGATCCGGCGATCGGGGATGACACCATCCAATCTCGGAACCAGACCGTGAGCCTGAGTTATAGCTACATCACCTCGATCAACGGGCGGACCGGTGGCTTCGGCGTGTCTCTGCCCTGGACCTCGCTGCTGTCCTACGAAACCGACACGGATCAAGTCCTGGTGGATGAGCAGGACCGCGGTGACATCGTCCTGACCTTCGATTATAACCTGTTCGGCGCACCCGCGTTGCCACGCGAGCGGTTTCGCCAGCATACGCCCGGGGATTACGCGGGCCTGCACTTCGCCCTCACCACACCAACCGGGGCCTATGACTCGGATTCACCCGTCAACATCGGCGCCAACCGGTGGGCATTGAAGTCGACCCTCAACTACAGCATCACGCGTAATGATGGCTATTCCTGGTGGGACTTCTATCCAAGCGTGAGGCTATTCACCAGCAACAGTGATATCGCCGGCGGCGGGACACTGCGCCAGCAGCCAATGTGGGGCCTGGAGGCCCACTACAGTCGCAATGTCGCCGGCTCAGCCTGGCTCAGCGGCGGGCTGATAGCGAGTGCCGGTGGCCGGACGTCGATTGATGGCGAGCGGGTTGAGGACTCCCGGCGGAGCCTGCGCCTGGCAGTAGGCGGGGGATTTCCAACATGGTCGGGCGGCGCGGCGATTGTTACCTACCAGAACGAAGTGCTGGAGGACGGAGGCGCCTCCGATATCCAGTATTTCATGTTGCAACTCCTGCACAAATCGCGATAACCCATGAAAAACATTCTGATTGCATTCATGGCCCTGCTAACTCTGGTGTCTCCGGCAACAGCGGACGAGATGCAGGACTGGACGGGGGTATGGGACACGCAGTGGCGCGGTGGCGGCGCGGTGGTGGAACTACACCAGGACGGCAAGGATGTTGTCGGAACCTATCCCGGATTCGAGGGTGTTATCGAGGGTCGCATCGACGGCACTCAGCTCAACGGGACCTGGATGGATGCCGCTGGCGAAGGGGTTTTCACCTTCGTCATGTCGCCGGACCAACAAACGTTCATGGGGCGCTTCGGCACGGGAGAGTGGTGGACCGGTGCGCGCACGCAGATCGATATGGCGAGTGCCTTTTTTGGCGAACTCGACATGTCAAGCCCGGAGCGAACGCTGGAGTCCTTTGTTCGGGCCGGGAACAAGGCGGGGGAAGGCCGAAGCGATCGGCTGGGCATTGTCCTTCCCCTGCTGGACTTTTCGGCCAACGGGGAGGAGCTGACGCCCTATCAACGCATCGATCTGACACGCTTGTTTTTCCAGATCGTTGACCGCCTGACGTTTCGCATCTGGGAACTGCGCCCAATCGGGGACATCACTGGCGAGACAGATTACACGGTTGAACTGACTCAGGCGGGTAGCAACCTGAGTTATCCGGTGACTTTTAGAGCCGTGGATGCCGGCGACGAACGAAGTGGGCCTGCATGGCGCCTGGTGATCCCGCCGGAAGGCGAGATGCGTGAATCATTGGAGGAACTGACGGCGATCCACGGAGGGGTGGTCCCGCATTCACGCGCCCATCGTGAACTCGGCTCGCCCCGAGCCACAATGCGGACCTTCATCGAGTACTGGGACCAGGCTGAAAAAAAGAATACCGAGCTGTTTCTGGAAACCATGGATCTGTCCCGGATACCGGCTGCGATACGCAACGAAGAAGGCGCCCTGCTCGGGGAGTATCTCATTGAAGTGCTTTACCGTATCGGACGCCCGTTACGCCAGGAAATACCGGATAACCCGGAACGGCGCGGGCGGTACGTTCATTTTCTTCACCCGACCGGGCTTGTGGAGATCGTGCCGTCTGAGCGGGAAGACGGGTCCGTCCAATGGCAGTTCAGTGCCGACACCATGGACAGCGCGCGCCAGCTGTTCATGGCGTTGGAGGATATGCCGCTGCTCGGCGATAAGGAGCGCGCCCACCAACCCACAACCTTTTTCCAATTGCGTAATCAGGTTCGCGGCCTCCACCGAGACCTGCTTCAAGAGACGCGCGCAGGCGTGGAGCTTTGGCAATGGCTCGCCTTGACGCTATGGCTCCTCATGGCTCTTCCCCTGGGTTGGGTGCTCACCTGGGGTGCCGCCAAAGTCCTCCGGCTACAAACGCATGAGGACGAGCATTCCCTCTCTGCTGCCGTCCGCTTTATCTGGCCATTACGCCTGGTCTTCGTTGCAGCTATCGGGCTATTCGCAGTCCAGAGTCTGGGCCTCCCCCAATCGGTCGATATACCCTTGCGCGTTTTCTTCAGTGTGATTCTATCGATTATTGGAGGCTGGCTCGCGTATAACTTTGTAGACAAGATCAATGAGTTTCTTGAATTACGCGCCACGCAAGATCAAATTCTTCGCTCTTTGGCCACTTCTATCGCCAAACTGGCTGTTATCATTGGCGCTATTCTATTCCTCGCCGAGGTTCTTTCCATACCCTATCAAGGCGTGATTGCCGGGCTGGGTATCGGCGGCCTGGCCGTGGCTCTGGCAGCACGCAGCACTCTGGAAAACCTGATTGGCGGCCTCACACTGTTTGCTGACAAACCCGTGGAGGCGGGAGACTTTTGCCAAGTAGGGGAGCATCTGGGCGTTATCGAGGGCATCGGCTTGCGATCGGTGAAGTTGCGTTCCCTGGATAGAACCATCATCACAATTCCAAATGCTGAATTCATCAACCTTAATATCGAGAATCTGACCAGGCGCGACAGAATACTCCTGCGCAAAACGATTGGGCTGCGCTACGAAACAACACCTGACCAGTTACGCTGGGTACTGACCGAGATTCGCATTCTACTTCTGAAGCACCCGATGATTACACCTGAACCGTCAAGGGCTCGATTCCTTGGTTTTGGTGAACACTCGGTTGACATAGAAATCTTTGCCTATGTCAAAACCAATGACTGGAACGAATTCCTTGCCGTTCAGGAAGATGTTTTTCTGCGCCTGATCGACATTGTCGAAGAATCGGGAACCGGGGTTGCCTTCCCGTCGGTTGTCAATTATCTAGCCCGTGACGGCGGGATTGATGAGGAAAGCACTGAGCGTGCCGAGCAAATCGTTCGCGAGCTGCGTGATGGTGATGCACTGCCTTTTCCGAACCTCGGCGTTAAAGCGCGCAAGGAATTACGAGACCAACTGGACTATCCGCCAAAGGGTTCAGTCGATCTGGAATCGCGAGGCGAAAAGAAAGGCTGAATTCAATCGAGAGAAGACCATGCGACAACCGTTGAAAATGTCCTTCCTGTTAACGTTATTGATGATGACCGGCTGCGCAGCCAAGGTCAGCCAGACCGATATGGCCGAGGTCAGCGGCAACGCGTTTTATGTCGAGCGCATTGCTGCGCCGCCAAATGCCAGGCTGGAAGTGGTTCTCCAGGACATCAGCCAGCCGGGCCGGGGTGCCGAGCGTCTGGGCAAGATGGTCGTGGAGAGCGCCGGACAACCGCCTTACGCATTCCGGATCCAGTACGACCCGGCGCAGATCGACCCGCGGCATACCTACAGTGTGGCAGCGCGCCTTTACGATGGTGACAAGCTAATATTCGTCACCGACCAAGTCCACCAGGTTATCACCCGGGGCTTCCCGTCGACGGCCACCCTGCGGATGCGCCGGGTCGGCAGTGCTCGCGCGCACCCGCTTGGGGAGCTCCCGGCGACCTTCACGGGAACGCTGCCCTGTGCCAGTTGCCCGGGTATCGATTACCACCTGAATCTGCTGGACGATGGCGTGTACTTCCTGCGGCAGGCGTACCAGGATCGTGCAGGTAGCCCGTCTGACGACATCGGGCGTTACCTGCTGTCGTCAGACGGTGATCAGCTCACGCTCTACGGTGGCCGGGAGGCGCCGCTGCGCCTTGCCGTCTCGGCGCCGGACACCCTGCGCCTACTGGACCGCGATGGGGGGCACATCGAGTCTGAACTCAACTACAACCTTGAGCGCCAGCCAGCATTCCAGCCGCTCGAGCCGCGGTTGCTGCTCATGGGTATGTACCGGTATGTGGCCGGGGCCGGACGCTTCCAGGAATGCCTGACCGGTCTCGAACTGCCGGTAGCCACGGAAGCCGACAACCGCGCCCTCGAGGAGGCCTACCTTGCGGCGCGTGACGAGCCCGGGGAAGCGTTGCGGGTGAGCCTCGATGGTCAAATCGTGTCGCGCATGCCGATGGAGGGGCCAGGCCCAGTATTGACGCTCGTGCCCGAGCGGTTCATCGACGTTTCGCCAGAGCTCACATGCCCGCCGCCGGTCAAACTTGCCGACCTCAAGAATACGTATTGGAGAGCAGTGTTCCTCGATGATGATCACGTGCAGCGCGCACCGGATCAGCGTGAGCCCCATCTGGTGTTCCACGAGGGAAATCGGCTCGCCGGTTCCGACGGCTGTAATCGCATTAGCGGTGCCTACGAACGAAAGGGCGCATCGATCCAGCTCTCCAGGGTCGCGACGACTCGCATGGCCTGTGCCGAGGGCATGGAGCAGGCAAGTCGATTCCTGAAGGCGCTCGAGGAGGTGAGCAGATACAGCATCATCGGGCGGCACATGGAAATGCTGGATGAATCCGGAACGCTGCGGCTGCGCCTCGAGGCAACCGCACTTCACTGAAACGCCGAAGCAGGGTCGAAGCGCGCTCTTCTACTGGACACACCGAAGAGCAACAAAATCGGCCCCATCCTTTGACAGCCCGCGCAATGAGGAGAGGTCATGTCCCGGCCCGTCGAGCAACGCCGCTTCACCCTGAACCGGGTTTTCGTGGTCTCACTCATCCTGGTCGCCGCCTTCGGCACCTGGGGGCTGATCGATCCCGAGGGCATGAGCAGCACGTCCCTTGGTTTCACAACTTTTATGCTCACCAGCATCGGCTGGTACTGGTTGCTGATTAGCACCGGCTTTCTGATCCTCGCAGGATTCCTCGCCTTCGGCCCCTACGGCGGCGTGAAGCTGGGTGACGATGACGAGGAACCCGAGTTCTCGACCGTCTCCTGGATCGCGATGCTCTTCGCCGGGGGCATGGGCGCAGGCTTGATCTTCTGGGGTGTTGCGGAACCGCTGTACCACTTCCGTGAGCCGCCCGGGATGCCGGGCGAGACCGCCGAGGCCGCCAGGGCTGCATTCGCCCTGACGAACCTGCACTGGGGGCTGCACGCCTGGTCGATTTATGGCATCTGCGCCATGGTGATTGCCTATTTCACCTTCCGGAAGAAGCAGAAACCGCTGATTTCCACTCCGATCGAGGCCCTTTTCCCGGGGGTTGCGGGCCAGCGCCTGGGTCAGGTTGCCAATGTCCTTGGTGTCTTCGCCGTCGTCTTCGGTCTTGCTGGCTCGCTGACCATGGGCACCCTGCAGATCCGGGCGGGCCTTGGCGAACTGAGTGGCACGCCCCTGAGCTTCGGTATGTCCCTGGCAATCATGGCGGTCATGTATGCCACCTACATGACCTCCACGGCTGTCGGTGTCGACAAGGGCATCAAGCTCCTGTCCAACATCAACATGGCGGTGGCTGTTCTGATGGTGATCTACATTGCCTTTGTCGGTCCGACCGCTTTCATTTTCGAGACGCTGGTGGATTCCTTCGGCAGCTATTTGACCCAGCTTCCGAATCTCGCCTTTCACCTGTTGCCGTTCGAGGGACTGCAGGGCTGGACCGCCAGCTGGACCCTGACCTACATGATCTGGTGGCTGGCATGGGGGCCCTTCGTCGGCATCTTCATCGCCCGCATCAGCCGCGGCCGGACGATTCGCGAGTTCTGCGCCGGAGTCATCATCGTACCCACGCTTTTCTCGCTGTTCTGGTTCGCGGTGCTGGGCGGGGCGGGCGTATTCATCGAGCTCTTCGGGGGCGGAGGGATTGCCGAACTCGTGTCCCAGGACGTCAGCCGTGCGTTCTTCATCTTTCTCGATTTCTTTCCGTTCGGGCAGCTGCTGGGCTTTATTGCTCTGTTCCTGATTTTCATCTTCCTGGTGACTTCCGCGGATTCGGGAAGCTTCGTGCTGTCGATGATGACCAGCGAAGGCCAGCTGAACCCGCCGCTGACCTACAAGCTGGTATGGGGCACCCTGGTCGCCGTGCTCACCGTTGCCACCCTGTTTAGTGGCTCGGTTGAAGTCGCCAAGGCGATGGCGGTCACCGGCGCGATTCCGTTTTCCGTGGTACTGCTGCTGCAGGTGGTGGGTTTTCTGAGAACAATTCGAACCGAACGCGGAGGTGCTCGTGTGCACTCCCTACGCGCATCGGCGCGGTCGATCAACGGGTAAGGAGCCTATCGTGAGCGGCACCCGCAGCATCCTACTAAGCCTCGCCCTGTTATTCATCCTTACCGGATGTGGCAGTGACCGCGAGCCATTACAGGTCGGTGGCACGCAGTCCCCGGAAGACCAGATCGTCGCCGAGCTGGTGGCCGAGCTCGCCGAAGCTGCCGGCATACCCGTGAAGCGACGCATCGGTCTGGGCGGCAGCCGGCTTACGCTTGAGGCCCTGAAACGTGGCGAGATCGATCTTTATCCCGAACAAACGGGGGCGGGTCTGGCGCTACTGGGACTCGCGCAAGCCCCCGACGCCGACCCGGATGCGTCCATCGCCCTGCTGCGCGATCGCTACGCCTCGCTCGGACTTGAGTGGAGCGAGCCGTTGGGCTTTGAAAACGGGCCCAGGCTTGTAATGCTGCGCGACCGCGCGCTCTCACTCGGCATTCGAAGCTATTCAGATCTGGCGCGCTACGCGGATCAGCTCGCGCTCGGGATCGACAGCGATATGCGGGCTCGCCCCGTCGACGGTCTTGCGCCCCTTGGCCGGCGCTATGGCATGGAGTTCCAAAGGACCCTCGAGATTGAGCCGCGCGACCGAAGCGAACTCTATGATCGCCTGCTGGACGGTGATATCGATGTCGCACTGACCCGCTCAGCCGCCCCCCAGATCCAGATCTTCGACCTGCATGTGCTTGAGGACGATCTTGATTTCTTTCCTCGCTATGACGGCGCCCTGGTCTATCGTCAGGCGGTCCTGGAACGCTTTCCGGCGCTGGAAGACGTCCTCGGGCAACTGGCCGGTGCAATCGGGAAATCGCAGATGCAGGCGCTGAGTAGAAGTGTCATGGTGCGGGGTGAGGATCCGCGTGAAGTGGTACGGGCAGAATTGATCCGTCTCGGTCTGATCGATGGCGAGATCGGGGAGCGCGATCGTCAGGCCCTGAACCTGGCGGTTTCCCTTTCGGCAAACGCGGATGGGGAGGTGGGAACCGTTCTACGTCAGCTGCGCCGATCATTCCCGACCAGCACCGTGAACCTGATCCGATCCGATGATCCGCTTGGCGCGATCGACGATGCGCGCGCGCGGATTGCGCTGATCGGCGCGCCGGCATTTTTTGCGCCCGGCTCGGCCGATCCAGCCACCGGGCAGCCTCCAATGCGCTCCGGCATCGAGGCCGTGGCTCTGGTTGGGACGAGTTTTCTGCAGGCCTTTGCACTGAAACCGGAAGTCAGTCGCCTCGAGGACGCGACCGTGATCGCGACTGGGCCCACGGGTTCCAGTGGCTTTCGAGTCGCGCAGTCCATTATCGACGGCCTACAATTGACCGCCACACTTAGCCCGGTTGACGGCGATACACCCGTTGCCCTGGCCGACGCCCTGGTCGATAGCGGGGCCGACGTCGCGATCCTGATGGAGCCTGTCGGCAACTCGACCGCTCTGGCCCTGCTGCAGCGGGATCTGCGGCTGATCGGCGTCGACAACTGGGTGCAGCGTAACAACCGCATTGTCTTTCCTTACCTGCAGCCGGCGCGCCTCGCCCCCTCCGACTACGCACGTTTTTTCCCAGCGGAGCATGAGGGGGCCGCGCGGATGTCCGGATTCAGCCAGCCAGTCGAGACCCTGTCCACGCAACTCTTGGTGGCAGGACCCGCCCCGCCGGGGGATGTGAGGCTCTCGACCCAGGGCCCGGGAGCGAGCCTTATTCCCCGCGCCCTCCCTTTGACCGACCAGGTGGTCGAGCGCATCAATGCTGGCACCGGAAAGGCTGAGGATATCTATCCGATTCTGCCGCAGGCGCGTGCATTGACCCCGCGATTACCGCAGCCCCCGGAGTCACTGAATCCCTCGCCGGCCGCATCCACTCTTTCCATGCTGGCGTTAGCGTTGCTGATCTGGGTGACCTGGCTGATGCTGGGGCCGGCACGCCCGGCGCGCCTTGGTTGATGAAGCCGATGGTCGGTGCAACGGTTCCGAACCGGGTGCGAGACACGCATGAGCAGCCTCACAAGGAGCTCTCGAAGCCGGTTGGCCACAGCTGCAGACGAGCGCCCCCGTCGCCGGGGTGTTCCAGCGTGTCGGGGATGGTTTTTCGCGTTGAAGCGGACGCGGTCATGCGGCCAGTCGCCATCGATGACGCCGCCCCAGCAGCGTGCGCCACAGCGTCGCGGCACGGCGCTCGAGGATCACATGCAGCCGGCGTGCCTGGCGCTGCACACGCGCGGCGGCCTTGAGCACGCGCTCGCGCAGCCGCCGCAGGCTCCAGCCCTGTCCCGTGGCGGCCTCCATCTGGGCGCGCAGGACATGCAGCAGCTCATAGGCGAGCAGCCGCAGCGACAGCAGCGCCTGCGCCCGAGCGAAGACCTCGGCCTCGCTGGCCCGTCCCCGCGAGGTGCACGGCAGCGAGGTGCCGATGGTGTCCTTGAACTCGCCCATGTGCCCCTCGGCCTTGCCACGGCGGCGGTACAGCGCCAGGACCTGCTCGCCGCTGTGGGTCGATGCGGCCAGGTTGGTGACGATGTAAAAGCACCGTCGAAAGAGCTCCGCCGGGTGCTCCTGGATGACCATGACCACGCGGCGCTTGCGCTGCCAGCTCTCCGCCCCGTAGACCGTCTCCTCGGTCCACTCCCGGGGCCGCTCCGCCGGGCGCCCCGGGCCGCGGCGGCGGTGCGGGTCGAAGTGGCGGTCCAGCGCGGCGTTATCGCGCAGCCGACCGAGGTAGCCGATCCCGGCCTGGTCCAGCGCCTCGAGGGTGGCGCCGTCGGTGAACCCTGCATCGAGCCGGCAGCGCACCTGCCGAGCGAGACCACGCTCGCGCAGGGTGGCGACCAACTCCGGGATCCACGCGACGACCTGCGCGCCAGGGGCGGCGTTGCCAGGGCGCAGCAAACCGCCCAGCATGTCGCCCGTCTCGGCGCAGGAGGCGATCAGCGGGTAGTGGATCCGGTCACCGACATGGCCGTTGTAGTCACTGCCCGGCTGCCCGCCGTGAGCGGTGAGTGGGAGGCCGTCGATATCGACGGTCATCACAGCCGCCGGCGGTGCACCGGCGGCGGCCCGCCGCCGCGAGGCAAGCTCCAGCGCCGCGGTGTCGATCACCGCCTGGTTGGCGGGCTGCGCGAGCAAGTCCAGCAACCGCGAGAACGTCGACTGCGAGGCCAGGGTCTTGCCAGCGGCACCCACGCCGCGCCTGTCGCTGCCGGCGAGCGCGAGCAAGGGGTCGTCGCGCAGCCGCTGCGCATCACTCTGATCGCCCCTGCCCTGGGCGATCATGGCAACGGCCTCGCGCAGCAACTCCGGGAGTGAATGCACGACACGCTCCGGGCAGCGAGGGTCGTGCAGCCGCCCGACGAGGTGGTCGATGAGGCCGGTGTCATCGAGAACTTCGCGCAGCAGCAGGAAACCGGCATCGCCGCTGAGACGCTCGGAGCGCGTCTCCACCCGCACGGAACCATTGAACGACGGCTCGAACAGCGATAGCGTTTCACCCATGGCGCAGCGTCCCTTTTCTTGATCAATGTCTTCACAACACTGATTTTGAAGGGATTACGGCGCTGCGTCACCCTCTTTCTACCCTGCCGGTGAATTATCCGGGGTGAAGGTAAGTGGTTTAAGTAGTCGGCACTGAAAAACTTGCAACCCACTGATTGGGCGTAAGTTGCGGCATTTCTCGGCATTCTGAAATTGCCGGTTTTTGGTATCCTCAGGGCAGTTTCCCTGCAATAACGGACGGTGTTGGATGGGGCCTCGGGACGAGCGGCACACGCCACAGGACGATCTCTTCCGCAGCGAGTTGGTGAACCTGATCGATCCGCGCCACCCGCTGGTGAAGCTGGCCGATCGCATCGACTGGTCGGTGTTCGAGCGCGAGTGGAGCGAGCTGTTTGCCTCGCCAACCGGCCGACCCGCTGCACCGCCGCGGCTGATCGCCGGACTGCTCTACCTGCAGCACGCCTACAACTTGTCTGACGAGGCCGTTGTCGAGCGCTGGGTGGAGAATGTCTACTATCAGCACTTTTGCGGCGAGAAGTACTTCCAGCACGAGTTCCCGATCGATCCCTCGTCGCTGACCCGCTGGCGGCAGCGCATCGGCGAGGAAGGTGTGGAGTTGCTGCTTGCCGAGACCGTGGAAGTCGCCAAGCGCGATGGCGTGGTGAAACGCCAGAGTCTGGAACGCGTGACCGTGGACACCACCGTCCAGGAGAAGGCGATCACCTACCCGACGGATGCCAAGCTCTACGCCCGCGGCATCCGGAATCTGACCAAGCTCGCGCAGCAGCACGGTGTCCCACTGCGCCAGAGCTATGCGCGCAAGGCGCCGGAGGCGCTGTTGATGGTCAACCGCTACGCCAAGGCGCGACAGATGAAGCGCAAGCGCCGGATGACCAAACGGCTGAAGACCTACTTGGGCCGTGTGACCCGCGACATCGATCGTAAGATCGAGGACGCACCTGAAGCCACCCAGGCGGCGTTCCAGGAACCGCTGCACAGGGCGAACCGGTTGCTCAGCCAGACCCGCAAGAGCAAGAACAAGCTGCTGTCCTGGCACGCCCCGGAGGTCGAGGTCATCGGCAAGGGCAAGGTGGCCAAGCCCTGGGAGTTCGGCGTGAAGGTCTCCGTTGCTGTCACGAACAAGGAGAGCTTCGTGGTTGGCTGCCGTTCCATGCCGAATAACCCGTTCGATGGCCACACCCTGGCGGAGACGCTGGAGCAGACCGAGATCCTGAGCGGTGTCGCACCGAAGCGCTGCTATGTGGATCGTGGTTACAAGGGCGCAGCGATCCCCGGTGTGCAGATCTTTCGCTCCGGGCAGAAACGTGGTGTGAACACCCGAACGCTGAAGAGGGAGCTGAAACGCCGCAGTGCCGTCGAGGCGGTGATCGGACACATGAAAACCGATGGCCGTATGGATCGCTGCCGGCTCAAAGGTGCGCTGGGTGATGCGCTCAACGCCGTGCTGGTGGCTGCCGGGCACAACATCCGGTTACTGCTCCGGGCCATGGCCATCCTTTTGCGCGAATTGCTCCGCCGGCTCCCGGCAATGATCGGTGCCGGAATACAGGGTCAGGACTTCGATCCCTCAATGCGGGCCGTCGCGTGACGGGTTATTCAGGACGGACTAAGTAGCAAGCTAACGTCTCGCGGCGGGAGGGTAAGGATTCAAAGGTGCTTCTTGAACCGCGACGCCGTGATCGCCACGGTTACCGCATTAAGCACAGCGAAAGGCAGGATCACCCAGTTCGGGTGCATAGGCACCGGCATCGCCAGGTAGACCACCCAGGCCATCGCGATGGACGGCGCCATGAGGCGCTTGGCGTGGTGGTAGACAAAGCTGCTCTCGCGGCCGCCGCCCCAGCGACGCAGTTCCCGCTGGACGAGGCCGTCGACGACCGCCACCAGGGAGAACAGCACGAACACCGGCATGGCCAGGGTGAGAACACCCACGCGCAGGGCGAACACCTGGGTGATGGTGATCGCCGAGAGCACGTAAGGCTCCGCTGCTCCATAGCCACTGCGCAGCTTCGCCTGGAACCGCCCACCGTTCGGGTCCGGAGGACGGCCAAGCCACTCCAGCAGCCATTCGATGCCGGTTGCAACGACAAGCCCTTTGTAGGCGAGATCCGCGAACGCCCGAACGTAGGCCGCTGGCTCCCCGACGCCCGGAATCGCGGAGCGACGGAAATCCTGATTGATGTACGCCGCCTCGCGCTCGAGCATCGCGCGGCTGTGCTCAACCCCGCGGTCCGGCCACACCCAGGTCTGCCCCACCCACTCGGCGACGATCGAGAACAGCAGCGCGACCAGTAGCCAGAGCAGGAGCTGTCCAATCACCCCCAGAACACTGCCCGCCCACCCCGGCTTGCGCGCTGCGGGGTGACGGTTCACCTGCGCCTCCCGGGTGGCCATCAGGCCGCATCCTCCGGCGGCGGTGTGGGCACCGGATCCCTTTGCCACCAGTAGTCGCCCGTGGCGTAGTCACGCGCCATGCGCTCGGTGATCTCGTCCAGGGACGCCGGCATGACCGGGTCGGCCTCGCCGCTCGGCAGCGGCAGACGCAGCTTGTAGAGCTGGCCGCCCTCGACCAGGGCGAATGCCTGGCCCTTGGGCAGGGTCACCACGTCCGCCGGCGTGAGCAGCGGCGCCTCGGTCACCGAGATGCGGTCCTCGTTGCGGCTGGAGAAGTGCTGATCGGATTCCGGGTCGGAGGCGTCGTTGGTCCCGGAGACCTGCATCAGACTGAACACCTCCACCTGCGGGAGCTGGGTGGTGAGCATCTCCGCGGTGGCGTACTCCTTGACCCGCAGCACCACCAGGGTGTTGAAGTTCCCGGCCACCTGGCCGGCCTTCGGCTTGCTGCCGATGCGCGCCTCCACGTCCGACCAGGTCTGGGTGTACGCGGTCACCTGGAACCCGGCGCCGCCGGCTTTGTTCAGAAGCGGCACGAACTCGTCGCCGATCAGCTCGTTGAACTCGTCGGCGTGCACGTTGACCGTGGGCATGCTCGAGCGACGCTCCGGCAGTCCATCGTCCTGGCCGTGCTTGTACATCTGACCGGCCACCGAGCACAGGTCGGCGAACATGGAGTTCCCCACGGCGGCCGCCACGTCGGCGTCGGAGAGCGCGTCCAGACCCACGTACACGACGCCGCCGGTGCGGATTACCTCGCGCCAGTCGAAGATCGGCCGCGGGTCGTCAGTGTCCAGGTAATCCGGTGAGATAAGTTCCGCGGTCTTGCCCGTGGTGAGCTTCTCCATGAGCGGCAGCAGGCTCGCCACGATCTTGTCGAAATAGGTCTTGTCATACTCCATGGCCGAGCGCAGCCCATCGGCCACCGGATCGGCCAGCCCCTGCTCCTTCACGTAGAGCACCAGGGCGATGGCGCGCTTGTCCCGCCCCTGGAGGTTCCGTGGGACGCGGCGCTCGTCCATGTTCGCCTCGCGCCGACCCACCTCGTCCCGCCAGCCTTCCGGCGCGACACCCGGTAGCCAGTGCTCGTAGTACTCGATGAGCAATGGCTCGATGTTGGTCACGTCCTGGAGGATCTGGTCGTAGGCCGGCCGGTAGCCCAGCGCGACGCGCGCCTGGGCGACGATGTTCACGAACCGCCAGGCGAACTCCCGGAACGCGGCACTGTTGCCCTCGCTGGGCAGTTGCCGGGAGGTCCGGCTTGCGACCTCGGTGATGCGCCCGAACGAGCCCACGGCGTTGTAGCGCGCCGAGTACTCCGGGTAGCCGAGGTGGAACATGTGGAAGCGGTCCTCGCGCCCGGCCCGGCGGGCCTCCGCGTAGACCCGTTTCAAGAGTTCGGCGTCGCCCTTGGGGTCGATCACGATGGTGACGTCCCCGCGACGGATGTCCTGGGCGATCAGCAACTCCGCAAGGCGCGTCTTGCCAACCCGCGTGGTGCCAAGCACCAGGGTATGCCCGACGCGTTCGCCCAGGTCGGTGTAGACATCCTCCTCCTCGTCGCAGCCAACGGCGTGCAGGACGGGCTTACCGCCCACCGGTGGCAGCGGCGCCAGGGGATTCCACCAGGAACGGTACGCCAGGGCCCCGGCGAGCAAGCTGAGGCCCGGGGTACTCTCCCAGGCAACCTCCCGGCGCCGCGCCCAGTTATACAGCGGCCCCGGCTCCACGTAGTGCTGCACCTCGGGGCGGATGGTGTCCCGCAGCCGCTGCGTGTGCTTCTGCCGCCACCGGAACCCCCGTCCCAGGTAGAGCTTGCGACGCGACACCGGGATCTCGGCAGAGCGCATCCGAAACTCCGGCAGGCGTTTCAGGTTGCGATGGTAGCGCACGATCCACCAGCCCTGGCGGCCGCGCCACGCAGCGACACCGGCGAGAATCACCGCCGCACCCCACGCCACCGCCGGGGTCATCATCAGCGCCCAGGGCGCCACCACCGCGATGATCGCCGCACACGCAGCCACCCCTGCCGAGTAGAACTCCACCGGCGGCCGCAGCAGCGCCTCCACGGGGTAGCGTTCGCTCACTGCTCGAACCCCTCCGCCGAGATCACCACGGGGTAACGCTCAAGCCCGAACCGCCGCGCCAGCTCGCCCCCCGGACTCACCTGCACCGGCACCTCGCCGGAGGCATCCATGACGCGATCAAGATCGGCGGCGCTCTCCGCCTGCACGAGGAGGCACAGGGCATCGGCGGCCCGAAGGGAGTCGCGATGGCGTTCCAGCCAGCGCAGGGACCGTGCGTCCGCGCCCACCAGGCACACCGGCTGCGGCAGATGCGTCAGCATCCGTTCCACCTCGGCCGACGGCGTCGCCCGCACCGGACCCGGCTCCATCTCCGGCGTGTCCACCGGCAGAAGATCGGCAGGCTCGGCCACCACCGGCGGCTCGCCCGGGGACGGCTCCGGGCCCGACGACGCAGCCTCACCCGCCCGTGCATCGCCGGCCCAGACCGACACGGCGAGGACCGTGAACACACCGACCGGGATTCGCGTCACTCGGCCCAAGCCCCACCTCCCGGCCGACCGGTGTCGATGGCCACCCAGCGGCGATGACCGGGCACGCCGCCGCTCAGCTTCCGGGCACACAGGTCCGCCTCGACGGCTGCCAGGCGCTCGGCAGCCTCCTCGACGGGTCCGGGAAGGACCCGACCGCGTACCACCGCGTCAGCCACCTCCTCCGGCGCCCACCCAAGGCGCCGCAGCGACGCCAGCGCCTCGGCGCGTTGTGCCGACCTCAGCCACCCGCCCTTGTGCAACAACTCACCCGGCCCCTGCGCCGGCAGGCGCGACAGGGTCAGGCACGCCACCTCGTCCGGCAGCCGCGGCGCCGCCGAGACACGGAACACCCCCATGCGTCCTGCGGCCACTTGGAGCCAGTCCTCCCAGCACCATGCGGCCGGATCGAACCCGTCCGTGTGGATCTGCGCGCTCATCGGGACGGTCCCTCCGCCATGCGGCGGGCGACCTCCTCCGCGGCCTCCACCTCGGTGCAGCCCAGCTCGTCCATGATCGCCCGCCGCTGGGCCTTCTCGTCCTTCTCCGTCATGGCCAGTGCCAGGGCGATGGGTGGCGGCACGCTGCGGAACAGCGTCTCGATCTGGTCGGTGAGCACCACCCCCTCGACGTACTTGCCGGGTTCCTTACGCGCCGACAGAAGCAGTGCCTTCTGCTCATCGGAGAGATCCCGGAAGCGGGCGATCTGCTCGACCTCCTCCTTGGGCATGACCAGGCACAGCCACCACTCCATCATGTTGAGCATCTTCCGGGCGGCGTCGGGGAAGTCCTCGAGGTTCTGGGTGGCCACCCAGAACCAGGCGCCGAGCTTGCGCCACATCTTGGTGATCTTGACCACGAAGGGCGCGAGCAGCGGGTTGGTGGTGATAATGTGACCTTCGTCGGTGATCACCAGCGTGGGGCGGTTGGCGTGCTGGTACTGCTCGACCAGGTCGTTGATGTGGTTCATCAGCCCCATGTACGCCACGGTGAGCTGGTCCTCGTAGCCCTCCCGAGCGAGCATGGCCATGTCGACGATGGTGATGTCCGCCTCCGGCCAGCGCGTGCCCGGCCGGTTGAAGAGCTTGCCGGCGAAGCCGGAGCAGAACAGTTCCATGCCGTCGGCCATGTCCCGGATGCGCTGCGCGCGTGTGGTGGTGAGGCTCGGGTCATCCGCGCCCTCGCGCATGCCCTGCACCACATCCTCGGTGAGCACCTGGTCGCGTCCCGCGGCACCGGCGTTCTCCGCAGCACGCAGGATCGCCCGCCGGATGGCCAGGCGGTCGGAGCGCGACATCCTGGCGTCCTCCTTCGCCTCGCCGCCGGTGATCATGATCCGGGCAGAGAGCTCCATCTCGCCCAGCACGTCACGGGCCTCCTCCGCGTCGTCGTCCCCATCCGGGTCCGGCTCGTCCTCCGCATGGGCCTCGACGTCCGGCTGGTCCCGGAGGTGGATGGCGGCGCTGAACGGCGGCAGCGAGACGTCCTGGTTGGGATTGAGGGTGACCTGGTTGACGGTCAGCCCGTGCGCCTGGGCGTACTGCCCGAGCAGCCCCATGCTGTTGCCCGCCTCAATGACGAAGATCCGCGGGTTGTAAACCGCCGCCATCTGCATGATCAGGTAGTTCAGCATGGCGGACTTGCCGGCGCCGGTCGGCCCGAGAATCAGTGCATGCGCGTTCTTCTTCCGGTCCTGCTTGTGCAGCGGATCGAAGGTCAGCGGTTCGGCCCCCCGGTTGTAGAAGAGCATGCCCGGGTGACCGGTGCCCTTGGTGCGGCCGTAGAGCGGCAGCATGGCGGCCAAGTGGTCGGCGAAGACGTAGCGGCTGCGACGGGTGTAGCGCTCCAGTGTCGGGTCGTAGGCCATGGGCAGGCCGCGGATGTAGTTGTCCAGCGGGAGCAGCTCCGCCTCCCGGGCGATGACCTGGAGCCCTTGGGAGACCAGCTTCGACGCCAGGTGATTGCGGTGGTGGACCAGCGCCCGGTCATCCTCGGCCCGGATGTAGAACGCTACCTGGGCGGGGAAGAGCTTGTTGCCCCGGGCCATCTGCTCCATGGCTTCCCGCGCTTCCCGGTAGGCGAGCTGGGATTCGATATTGTCGCCACCGGAGGCCGCCTGGATCTTCGCCACGTGGTTGTGGACCGCGTCCTGGGGCTGGATGGTGATGGTGATCGCCATAACCGTGCCCTCGGGGCAGCGATCGAAGAGCGCGTAGATGTTGTCGCCGCTGCGCCGCTCGGCGGTGAAGTGGCCGACCCGCGGAGCATGACGCAGCCCCTGGGCATGGACCACGGTGTGCGCCAGGCCGTCGAATCGCCACACCCCGGCCCGTTGGTCCGACTCCGGCATGGAATACGTCAGCAGCTCGGCCAGATCCCGGCCGAAGGGAAGATCGGCATCACCCGGATACGGTGCGATCCGCAGCAGCGCCTCTGGATCCCCCTCGGTGATCTCCGGGCGCGGGTTGAACCAGGGCACCAGCCACTCGTAGAGCTCCCGGGCACCGCAACGGCGCACGCCGATCCCCGCGGCCTCCAGACTCGCCACCCATTGGGCGGCGACCTGGTTGAGTTCCTCCTCCGGCGCCAGTTCGCCACCGGCGTCGCGGCGATACAGGCAGGCGCGCACGCGCCGCCTCTGCCCCCGCCAGGCGGCACCAGTTACCTGCTCGTCCACGTACAGCCCGCCGTCCCGGGAGATGCGGTGTAGATGCGCGTCCAGATGACTGAAGTAGGCCCGGGCGAACGGATGATCCCCGGCCCGCTCGGCGGCGTAGTCACGCACCCGGTCGCCGACATCGGCGATGGCGGGGTCGTCCTGGACGAAGAACTGCACCACCCACGGCGAGCCGTCCACCTCGGGGATGGTGTCGGCGATGGCGGACTGGATCTGCTCCCGGAGGACGTTCAGATACGCCGCGGAGCGCGCCTCCGAACTCGCCGGGGTCAGCTCGAACAGCGCGCCGACACTGCGTCCGTTCTCCAGCAGGAAGACCCGGGTCTCCGGGTCGTAGTCCGTCCACGGCAACAGGTCCGTGAACGAGTCCGGCCGCTGGTACAGCCCGGCGACTTCGGCCTCGGTCACCGGCTGATACCGCGTCTGCCCCAGCGACGGATCCAGTTCCTCCGACTCCCCGGCTGCAGGGGCACCGGAGCCGAACGGCCGCAGCGAACGAAGCACCCGGTCCATCACCGCGTCCCCGCCTCACCGGGCAGCGCGAAGTGATCGCGCTCGTACATGCGGAACGACGTGGCATAACCAGGCACCGGCGCCTCGTCCCGCCCCGCCAGGTGCGGGTAGACGTACATGACCATGGTGGGGTTCGGGACCCGCGAGAACCGCGTAGCGATCTCGTCGGCGGCCGTCCGTGTGTACCCATCCAGATCCACGTCGCCGTGGTGCACCTGCCGGACCCGCGGCTCCGTGTCCTCGGGATCGCCCTCGTCGGCATCTTCCTCGCCATCCTCGGCGACTTTCTCACCGCCTGAACGCAACGCCTCCCGGGCACCGTCGGCATCAACGCCCCGCATTTCCCGGAAATGCCCCTCGTAGACCTCGTCCATGGTGGGCCCGTCGTCGGGGAAGACTTTGTGGCCGGGTGTCGTCTCGCACCCGGCAATGAAGGCACTAATCGAGACGGCGACGAGCGCCGTCGTCCTGGCGCATGAACTCCTCATGACTGACCCTCCTGCCGTCGATCTCGTAGTCAATGGCGAGTTCGCGGTCGACGTGCACCGCGACGCGCTCGCCGGCTGGCGCATAGACGGCATCGAAGTGCGCGTCCTGACGGGCCCGCAGCCACTGGACCACTTCCTCGATGGCACCGGAGGCCGCCCGGCCGGCCATGAACTCGCCGGTCTCACCGGTCACGATCTGCTGTGTGAACCCTTCCTGGCCGACCTGGGTGGTGGTCTGCGCGGCGGCCGCCGCCTCGGCACCGGCCTGCGCTGCGGCCAGTGTCGTTGCCTGGGTGAGATACGCCTGGGCATTGCTGATCCGCTCGCCGGCGATGCACGGCACGCCCCGGTCATTGGAGATCCAGCCGATGGTCTCGTCCTCGCTGCCCTCCGGATCGGGCAGCGTCCGGACGGTGCCGTCCTCGAACACGGCGGTGACGCTCTCCACCTCGCCACGCACGCACGACAGGGTCCAGTCGCCCATGGCGTGGCCGGCGAAGATCATGCCCTCGATCCCGGGGATGCGGATGTCGCTGGCGGCGAGATTGTTCTCGCCGACCACCACCTTGAACGGCGCGGGATCCTCGACCGTGCCCTGCCGCGGAATCCGCCCGATCAGGGCGGTCATCGCGGTGGAGCCCATCAGCGTCGAATTACGGGGCACCGTGTAGCGCGGCTCGGCCTCGCGATCACCGAACTCCGCCACCTTGCCCACATGAGCGCGCTCCAGTGCCCGGGCGCGCGCCTCGCGGACCTCGTCGGCAACACTGTGCTCGTCCTCGCCGGCCTCCTCCACGACGGCCCGGCCCTGCGCCAGCACGCCGCCCTCTGCGGCATCCCCGTCGCTCCGGCCGGCATCCAGCGCCACGGGCTCCACCCACTGGAACTCCGTCTCCTGCGCCACCGCCCCGTCGGGCACTGCCGCAGTGCGGTCCGGATCGGGCAGCGTGTCGTCTTCGCCGATGCCAAGCCCCACGGGGATGTCGGTCCCCGGCACCACCCCGTCATCGTCCGGATCGTCATCCCCGTCATCGCCGATCTCCTCCACCCGGGAGGAGAGACGATCGATACGCTCGAGCATCTCGGTGAGCCGCCCACGCTGCTGCTCCGAGGCCTCCTCCGCCTCGACCGCCTCGCGCTCGGCACGCTCCCGCTCGCGCCGGAGTTCTCGGTTCTCCTCCCGCAGGGCCTCCAGCTCGCCCTGGAGCTGGCGCTGCTCGGCGGCCAGCGTGCGGATCGTGTCCGCCTGGGTATCCGTATCCGGCCGCTCCACCGTGGGCACCTCGTCCATGGGCTCCGCTCCGGCACCACTGGCATCGTCGCCACCCGAGCGCAGCACCACGAACAGCGTGGCCAGCACCACCACGCCGAAGATGATCGGAAGCAGGCGATTGCTCTTCACCGAGACCATCAGCGCGCCCCCCAGAAGCTGTCCTCGAACTGCCGCCGCGAGACCAGGTACACCGCCGTGGTATCCGCTTCGTCCCCGGCGGGCTGCAACCGCGCGTGCTGGAAGGTGGCGGCAAGCCACTCACCCCGGATGTCGCGCGGATCCAGCACCACCGGCTCGCGCGTACGATTGGTCAGCCGCACCGCCGTGACGTAGTAGCCACCACCACGCCAGGCCGCCAGGGGCGTAGCAGCGACGGCGCCACCGCGCACGAGATCCACCTCCGCCGTGTCGAGAGAGACCTGCCGCACCCCGGCCACTTCCGGGCGCAGCCGGCTCGGCGCATAGAGCTGCTGCGCGGCGAAACGCGTCAGCGCGATGTAGTCCAGGTTCTGATGCGGATCACCCTCCTCCACCTCCGCTGCTTGGCCAGGCTCGCCATCGCGCCGGTGAACCACCACGTCACCGCCGACAGGGTCCTCCTCGGCAACGAGATCCAGAAAGTAGGCCCGCCCGGTGCCGAGTTCCTCCACCACCACCCGGGTCGCCCCGAACGCGGCATGCGCCTGGAAATACGCTATGCCCTCATTGCTGAACACCCGCAGCCGGTCCTCCAGGTGCGCAGGGACGCCCACCCGGATCTGCTCGCCGGGAAACCGCACCAGGCGCTCACCATCGACAGGCACCACCACGCGGATGGGCGTGCCGTCCCAGGACACCCGCTCCACCGCGGTGGAAGACTCCGGCATCTCCTGACCGTCGGCCGAGCCCTCCGGGCCGTCTGCGAGCACTCCCTGCGGCAGTGCCAACAACACCGCCACAGCGAGGCACACGATGAATCCTCGCCGATCAACCATCAGGACCCCTCCTCGTCCACGGTGACCTCCAGGCGCTCCGCCGCCGCCTCGTCCTCGATGTCCAGGGCGAGCCCCCACGGGTTGATCTCCGGATCCACGTTGAAGCGCACCACCCGCAGCGGATACCGGGCCTGGAGTTCCTTCACCAGCTCGCCGTCGATGTGCTCCCGGATCTCCACGTCCAGCCACACGCGCCAGGTGCCGTCGGCCAGCACCTCGACCCGATCCGAGTCGTAGGTGCGCCCCGGGATCTCGCGGATGGCGCGACTGCGGTCCCGCAGCTCCCCGCGATCCGCCCGGTCCTCCATGTCCTGCTGCAGGTACCGGCGGAAGTCCGGCGTGAGGAACCCCTGCAGGCGCCAGATGTTCTCGCCATAGTCAGTGGCGCCGTCGTCCTCCCAGCGGTGCAGCTGCTGCCAGATGTAGAGGGCGAAGGTGTAGACGGCGGGCTCCACGACCTCGTCGGCGGCGACCACTCCGCCGCTTCGCAGCTCCGGGGTCAGGTGCACGCGCAGGTGCTCCGGCGCCTGCTGCCATCCCCACCAGAGCCCGACACACAGCACGGCCAGCCCCAGCGCCACCACCCGGAGCGTGTTGACGTGGGCGCGGACGTTGTCGACTTCCTTGCGATACCTCACAGGCGCCTCCCTACGTCCCAGAAGCCGCTGCGCAGGATCACCGGCGCCCGGCGCAGACCGGCCCGGTGCAGGGTAAGCAGCACCAGCTGCTGGTAGTACCCGGTGGGCCGTCCGCGCTTGACCCGCTGGAAGACGGTCGCGGACACGAAGATCGTGGCAAGGATGAACACCGCGGCACCCCCGACACCCATCAGGGGAAAGCCGACGGCCAGCCCGACCAGGATCCCCACCGGCAGCCAGAACGCGATCGCGGCCAGGAGAATCGCCACGAGCTCGCTGGACGAGCACCCGCGGAAGATCGCGGGCTCCTCGTTCAACCGCTCCGCGAGCCCGTGGCCCTCGGCGTCCGCCACGGCGTCAGCCCCCGATGATGGCCAGGGCCTGCTGCAACAGGAACGCGATCACCAGCAACAGCACGCCGCCGGCGATGCCGAGCAGGCCGACCTCGCCCCACTCCGCCTTGCCCTGGCGCGCCTCGTTGAACTTGGTGAGCCCCGTCCAGCTCACCCATACGAAGCCGGCCATGGACACGACGGTGGCGAGCACGGTGCCGCCCTCGAAGAGATACCCCTGCATGAGGTCGATCCAGTTGCCCTCCTCGTAGCCACCTTCCGGCTCCGGGGCATCCGGCAGGTTCGCGGCGGCCGGCACCGACAACACCGCGGTGCCGAGACCGATGAGCGCACTCCTGGCACGCTCCATGTTGCGCTTGAGCATAGCGAGATCCTCCCTGTTGGCCCGCTACGCGGGCCGAATGAAAAAGCCCACGATCATCACCACCACAGCAGCCCGAATGAACGTCCAGGTGACGTCCAGCAGCGATGCCTCCTTGTCGTTATTCGCCCAGGCGCGGTACTGACTCAGCCCGACCCAGGTCAGCCAGAGAATGTAGAGAACGGCGACCACGGACGCGATGGCCAGCGCCAGTGTCTGTGCATCGACACCGGCCCACACGGCAAACTGGCCCGCCTGCGTCTCCGTCATCGCCGGTAGTCCCCGCGCAGCGGTTCGATCTCCCGCGGTGCGACGGAGCGCGGCAGACGCCTTGGCGCCTCTATGTGCTCCCGGATCCCGGAACGGACCCGTTCCAGGTCCCGCCGCAGCCAGTCGTACTCCATACGGATGCGCTGGTCCGGGTCGCTCTGCGCCTCCGCCTCATCGATGAGCGGCTCCAGCGCCCCCAGCTCGTGTACCAGCTGGCTCAGCGCCTCTCGCTCGGCGTCGGCGTCCGCCACGGCGAACGCCGGCACCAAGACCAGAGCGATTCCGAGAATCTGGATTCCTGTACGCCGCATCAGGCTTCCGTCCCTGTCGCGTTCCACGGGAGCGAGTCTCCCCTGATCAAGGGAAGGACCGGACGGAAAACCTTTCCAAGCTATGCGAAGGTTTTGGAGAGGAGCGCCCCGCGCCCTCCGTCATGGAACGGCGCGGGGCAGGATAGGAGAACGGCGGATCACGCCGGCGTGGAATCAGGAGGCGACCAGAAGGCGTCAAAGCGGCCGCGCATCCGGCGTCGAGCCAACCCCGCGACAAGCACCGCACAGCCCTCCCGCTGCGGCTGCCTCTTGCGCTCGCCGGTCCATCACGCGGGGGCATGGACCCATCACATGACTGGCACGGATCACCCGCACAAAGGGGCCCGCCATGCATCCGGCGGCGGGCGGCCGGCATCCGTTGAGCGGATGGAGGCCGAGAGGCCTCCCCGGGAGGCGCCTCGAGCACCTCCGGGGGAGGCCTCTCCCCGCGAGTGAGGGGCCGGGCCGAAGCCCGGCGAAGTGGAGCGAGCCGGCACATGGCCGACGAAGTGCCCGGTGGGCGAGCCGGGCCTGAAACCGCTCCTGGCCAGGGGCTCCACAGGAGCGTATGGATCGACCGCGCTCAGGCGGCGCCCCTCCTCCCGATCCGAAGGGGCTTGACCGGGGCCTGGATACGCTCCAGGCACGCGGTTACCGGATCTAAGTGTACTGAACGCTCACGAAACCAAGGAAGAACCCTACGATCTCTCCTTTATCGGACAACGTCACCTGGTCTGCACGGCCATATACCCGCCAAAACAACCCCCACCCATCGTCCTCCGTACTAGGCTCCGGCCCCTGCACCAATCACTCGTGCCGCCAGTTCAGCGTATACCAGCTTTCCAGCTCTGCACCATTGGTGGGCAATCGTACTTCTGTAGCCCTTTTCCGGTGCAAGAAAAAACAAAGCCCCGGAAGCACCAAGACCGTATCTCTTTGATCTTACGCGCCCTTACAGACACAAACCTTCTGGCATACCTGATGCATACCTCTTCTTGTATACATGATGCACCACAACCATTTTGTTGACCTACCACCAAGTGAGGCAAACCCTGATGTCGAAAGCCCCAACGCCACCTGATGATGCGCATAATCCCGCTTGCGATTGCGGGTGTAGAACATCGGATCATGGCCATTCTAAATCGGATAGCGTTGACACCGAACTGGAGAGGCTCGCAGAAGACTCCCTCATAGACGCCGTTTGTAAGACGGACATCGGTCGGCGACGGGCTCTATCTGCGTTAGGCCGTGGAACACTTCTAGCCGCACTGAGCGCCGCATTACCGATGACGGCAATACGCGCGATCGCTGCCGACGACAACCTTCAACCAGAACGACGAGACCTTAGCTTTGCATTCCTTCCTATTACCTGCGCAACACCGATTATTGTCGCTAAAGCTCTAGGTTTCTATGAAGAGCAAGGCCTCAACGTGGAACTTCTCCGGCGCCCTGCTTGGGCAGTAGTGCGCGACTTACTCATTTCAGAGGAAATCGATGGAGCTCACATGCTAGCCACGCAGCCTCTTGCTGGGGCTGTTCGGGACGCTATAGAGCCGGACCTCAGATTAATCTGCATGTCAAACAAAAACGGTAGTGCACTCACCATGCACATTGACCATAAAGACAATAGAAACCCGAAGAACTGGAAAGGCTTCCGATTCGGTATACCTTTTGACTACTCAATCCACAACCTCTTGCTTAGGCACTATTTGGCTTTGCACGGACTTGACCCAGACCGCGATGTCTCGATCCGAGTCTACCCACCACCGGAATTCGTAGCCAACTTGGCCGCGGGGAATCTCGACGGGGGAATGTTTGCAGAGCCATTCAATCAACGCGCTGTCTGGGAGGGCGCCGCGTACATTCACACGCTATCTCGGGATTTAATGCCAGATCATCCTTGCTGCGGGTTCGTCATGAAGCAGAGTATGGTTCAACGGTTTCCACAAACCGCAGGTGCCATTTTTCGGGCTATTGCATCCGCCGGTCTTTATGCGGACAAGAAAGAAAACAGATCCGAGATTGCAGAAATTCTTTCCAAAGACCAGTATCTCGGACAACCTTTGCCAATAATGCAACAGGTTATGAGTGGCCGTTACGCTGATGGCCTCGGCGAAATCCAGGAACAACCGCAACGCATTTCCTTCCATCCTTTTCCGCAGGAATTAATGGCTGTTTGGTTGCTAGAGCAGATGAAGCGTTGGAACCTTGTAGAACAAACCACAAGCTTCGAAGATGTTGCCAGCGCTGTTTTCGACGCCAGTTACGCGCGAGATCAACTTTCCGCAATGGGCATTCAACCTTCGACATTGCAAGACCAAGAACCAAGGGTCGTGGAAAACACATACTCTAACTCCAATTAAGAGGTTATTATATGGTTCATTATCATGACATAGGTGGCCATAACAACGGTCCAGTCGATGTAAGCGACCCCCCTTGGGAACCGTGGGAAATAAAGACGGAGGCCATACGAAACCTGATGGGTGACCCGTTTCGGCGCCTATGCTCGTTGGACGAATTGCGGTTTTCTTATGAATCGTATGGAGAAGACCTTTACAAGGGTCTGAGTTTCTACGCCCGCCGTTGTGAAGCGATGATCCAGGTTCTCGAGCGTAAAGGAGTAATTACAAGGGACGAACTCCACGGCGCCATGAGCCATAGAGGAGATTCGTGACATGGGCTCCGAAATAGAGGGTTTCGATGTCGGCGAGGTCGTATGCGTTCGGGACAAGGACGTTCGCAGGCATATGAGAACCCCGAGGTATTCGCGAAACTGCATCGGGATTATTGAAGAATATGTCGGAGCATTCTTGAATCCCGAGAAGTTGGCAGAAGGACAATGTGACGGCCCTGTTATCAATTTGTACCGTGTCCGTCTATCCATGGAAGAGATATGGGGAGCCGACGTTGAGCAGTCTGGTGACGTCGTTCTTCTCGAAGTTTATGAACACTGGCTAAGCCGTCCGGGAGCACCAGCTAGTCGCAAGGAGGATCAGTAATGACCAGTACACCTACTACGCGCGATGATTCATATTATACGAATGCGATAAATGCACTTGAGACTCTTCTTGTCGAGCGAGGGCTTCTTTCTTCCGAAGAACTGAAGCGGGAAATGGAGAAGCTGGGCTCTACTGGGCCCGAAACAGGGATCCAAGTAGTTGTTCATGCATGGTGTGACGAGGATTTCCAAAATAGGCTTCTTAGGGATGGGAAAGGAGCACTCGCCGAGCTAGGCATCCGCATGGGCGAAGCTAGGCTAAAAGTGGTCCCAAACAGTCCTCATGTTCACAATTTAATTTGTTGCACCTTATGTTCCTGTTATCCGCGGACCATTCTCGGACAACCCCCTAGGTGGTACACAACAGCAGCATACCGATCAAAGGCGGTGCGGGCGCCGAGAGAACTTCTTAGCGAGTTCGGCGTTTCGATTCCGGATGATAGAACAGTGAGAGTCTACGATAGCAATGCAGACACAAGATACATGGTACTACCTGAACGCCCCGATGGCACAGAGGGATGGTCTGCATCCGAGCTCGAAACACTTTTGAACAGGGATTCCTTAATCGGTACAAGCGTACCCAAGATTAAAGAACTGTCTTGACTGAAATGGTGAAATTAATGAGCTACAAAACGGTCTTTCCATTGTATGCATATGCTGCACTTGCCTTAATCAATGTAATTTTTCCCCGTGCTGTCTTTGCGCATCATCCAATGGGGGGTGCGGCCCCAGGCACGGCGTGGCAAGGATTCGCTTCTGGTATTGCACACCCAATAATAGGCTTAGATCACCTTGCGTTTGTGATAGCCATTGGCTTTTTCTGCGCCTTGTGCAGAGTACGGAATATTGGATTTCCTGTAGCGCTTATTTCAGCCTCAGTTCTCGGATCTCTGGTTCGTTGGAATGAGATTTCGATTTTTTACGGGGAGCTTTTTGTCGCTGTCAGCGTTCTTGTTGCTGGTGTTTTTCTTCTTTTAAGAACGAGGAAAATGATAGCTTTTTCAGGAATTGCAACCATTGGGGCTCTATTTCACGGCTTTGCTTACGGAGAAGCGGTTATCGGTGCAGAAAGTACTCACGTAATTGCCTATTTGTTCGGATTGTCGCTTATACAGATTACGATCGCATTGACAGTTTACGGTTTGGCCGATAGGTTGATTAAGATGCATCGGAAAGATAATAATAGTATATGGGTTACGAGTGGGGCAGGGGTATCTCTTGTCGGGATGGCTCATCTAGCGTTGCTTATAGCTGCTTAGCCGAGTTTTCCATGTACCTCATTGGCGAACGGCGGATCGCAGAGGTACTTTGTATTGAGCCAGCTGGACCGGAAGCCAAACAGAAGCGTTGGCTATGTAAGGCTGCCAAGCGTGAGAGGTGGGAAGGGCCGGCACGGGCTGGGGCTCAGGAGCCACTGATTGCTTTTGGATAGGTGCCATGTGTTTGGCTTGTCCTGCATAAAGAAGGTTACTGATGGGCGCCAATGCTTCAGATGAGACCTCCGATGGCCAAGTTCCGAGGGCTAACGCTTCTAGGATCAAAGCAAGTGACCGTGTTTACGACACCATCAAGAGCGAACTCTATCTCGACCTGAAACCAGGCGACCGTCTGACGGAGCAAGCCGTCTCTACCCGGTTCGGCGTCAGCCGCATTCCCGTACGAGAGGCTCTGCAGCGCCTGGTTCAGCAGGGCTATCTGCAGGCTCACCTGCGGAATGGTTATACGGTCAAAGAGATCAGTTCTCGCACCTACAAGGAACTCATGGACGCGCGGGTCGTCCTGGAAGGTCATGCGGTGCGAGTGCTCGCGAACAACCAGAGCCGCCATGCCCAGGAAGCGCTGACGCGCCTCGCTTCCGTGTGGAGCGAACCGGACCGCGCACTATCCAGCCATGAGCTGAACGCGCTCAACCGCACCTTTCACCAGACCCTGGTCGACCTGGCAGGCAATCGTGAACTTGCGCGGCTGGAGCAAGGAACCCTGGAGCGTATCGAGGTCGCACAGCGACTGGATTTCACGCAGCCCCAGCGCATCAATGAGACCTACCGCGAGCACGGCGAGATCCTGGAGGCGCTGCTCAACGGAGACACGGAAAAAGCGCTGAAGACCCTGGAAGAACACATCCGCAGTAGTGCTCGAGCCGTCACCTCCATCATCGATCCATCCACTCCCGACGACTGATCACCGGTACCGAGTTGTGCACCTCAAGGGTGCAATTCCCTATGACAGTGCCCACGCATTGTGCATCCCTACTGGAACCGCCCACCTTACTCTCCGCCAGATAGACTCTTAACTACCTGAAATAAAAGTATTCTCATAAGAACCACAGAGCTGGCATGGGTTGTGCGTACTATCTTGTATACAAGACGTCAGCACCAACGGAGCAACCCATGAGCGCTGTAGAACCCATCATCCCGGACCGAGATTCGCCCGCTCCCCCCGAAAACGGGAAGCCGGACTTCACCCCCCGGAACGAAGACACCCACGTATTGATTCGGGGTCTCTCGAAGCGCTTCGGAAGCGCAACCCTGTACTCGAACTTCGACATCGACTTCCGGCGCGGCCACATCACCACGATCTTCGGCCCCAACGGCTGCGGCAAGTCCACGTTGATCAACATGGTGGCCGGCTTGCTGCCGATGGATGCTGGCGCTGTTCGCTTCGACGGCAAAGTGCTGGCCGAGACCACGATCGGCTACGTGTTTCAGAACTACAGGGACGCTCTGTTTCCCTGGATGACGGCGCGCCAGAACATCGAATATCCGTTGCGGATCCTGCGCCAGAGCAAGGCAGATCGGGCACGACGGGTGAAGGAACTCGTCGAGGCGCTGGAGATTTCCTTCGACCTCCACCTGCACCCTTACAACCTCTCCGGCGGGCAACAGCAGCTGGTCTCCATCATGCGGGCGCTGGCCCCGAAACCGGAGGTGCTGTTCCTCGATGAGCCGTTCTCGGCCCTGGACTACGAGATGACCCTCTTCATCCGGGATCGCCTCCAGCGAATCTGCTCGCAGACGGGCATCACGATGATTGTCGTCTCACATGACCTGGAAGAAGCCGTCTACCTCGCCGACGAAGTACTGCTGCTGACGAAGCCACCGACACGTGTCGCCGCCGTCGTCCCCGTGGAAGCGACGCGCCCCCGGGACGACAACACCCTCTCTGATCCGGCGTTCATCAAAACCAAGTCGGACTGCTTGAAGATCTTCCAGCAGGAGGTGCGGAAATGAGTACCGCAACCGCCAATGTCGGCCATCGTGCGCTCCAGGCACTATTTGAATGGCGCTATTTCCTGATCGGGCCAGCACTGGTTCTCGCACTCTGGTCTTTTGCCGCCGGCGCAGAGCTCGTCAGCCCCAGACTGCTTCCCGGCCCGGGGGAAACACTAGCGCAGTTGTTTACCAGCACGTTCCAGGGTTCGTTACCAACCGACTTCCTGGCAACACTGGAGCGGACGCTGACAGCGATTCTCCTGGCCGTCGCCATCGGGGTTCCGCTTGGTGTGGCCCTCGGCGCAAGCCACACCGTCTACAGCAGCGTGGAGTTCGTGGTCGACTTCTTCCGCTCCACTCCGGCGACGGCGATGTTCCCGCTGTTCATCCTCATCTTCGGCCTGAACGACACCACGCACGTTGCCGTTGCCGCATTCGCGGCATGCCTGGTGATCATCTTCAACTGCGCGTACGGGGTCATGAACGCCCGCAAGACCCGCGTGCAGGCCGCAAAAGTCATGGGCGCCTCCCGGTGGCGCGTATTCAAGGACGTGATGCTCTACGAGTCGCTGCCGCAGACGTTTGTCGGGGTACGTACTTCGGTCTCGCTGGCGCTCGTGGTGATCATCGTCGCCGAGATGTTCATAGGCGCGGACGACGGCCTTGGCCGCCGGATCATCGACGCCCAGCAGGTGTACGACCTGCGAGAGGTCTACGCCACGATCCTCGCCACCGGAATCATGGGGTACGGCTTCAACGGCCTGTCCCTCGCCATGGAACGGTTCATCGTCCGCTGGAAGGGCCACTAAGTGTTACCGGCCGCCAGCTGTTCCGTCGCAATTCCCTTGCTCAAAACCCCTTGTGGAGGTAACCAAATGATGCGCTCTCTCACCCGTACAGCTTCGATCACGCTGCTTTCCGCCGCGTTTATTGCTCCGGCCGCCGCCGAGAACGAACGCGTTGTTGCATCCTATCTTCCCATCATGCAGACGACGGCCTTCTACGTGGCCCTGGAAGAGGGCCTTTTTGAAGAGGCCGGTATCGACATCGAGCCGCGCCGTTTCGAGAACCCCAACCAGATCATCGACTCCCTGGTCAGTGACCAGGCGGACTTCGGCCCGCCCGGGGCAGCGGCCGGCATCACCGTCCTCGCGGAGTCCCGCTTTCCCGGAACGTTCAAGGTCTTCGGTCTGCAGGGCGGCAGCATCGAACTGGGGCTCGACAACGATGCGCTCATTGTCGCGGCCGACTCCGACATTGAATCCTTCGCGGATCTGGAAGGGCGCTCCGTCGGCACCGTGCCCGGCGTTCAGTGGCGCACCATCCTGACCCACATCTTGCGCGAGAACGGACTCGAGCCCGGCGAGGACGTCCAGTTGCGCGAGATCGCCGTCGGGCAGCAGATCACCGCCGTTGCCAGCGGGTCAGTCGACGCCACGCTCTCTCTGGAACCGATCGGCTCCATCGCCGACAACATCGACGACGTGCGCAAGGCCGAGAACATGCCGGTGGCCAAGCACATCGCTGACCCCTTCTATTCCGGAGCGGCCGTTCTCACACGGACCTTCATCGAGGAACGCCCGGAAGTCGCACGAAAAGTGGTCGAGGTTCTGGACGAGGCGACACGCCTTGCCAATGAGAACTTTGACGAGTACCGCTCCGTCATCGCCGAGTACACCGCTGTGACGGATGCACAGGCCGAGTTCGTCGCCCAGCCTTACCTGCGCGGCTGGACCGAACTCAATGAAACCGACATCGCGTCATATCAGGCATTCGTCGACGTCTTCCACCAGCACGGCGTACTGGAAGATGCGATGAACGTCGAGGATCTGATCCTTACCGAGGACGACTTCGAGTAAACCGACCTGCTCCGGTGCCCGAAACACGACCTGACCGGGCACCGGGGCCATTGACGAGACGAGAATACGATCATGACGACACAGACTCATCCCGCACCGTTCCGTGCCGCCGTGGTGCAGACCCTTGCAAGCCTCGGCGACGTCAACGAAAACATTCGTCTGCTTGAGCACTACACCCGTGAGGCCGCCAGGCGCGGGGCGAAACTGGTGGTGTTCCCCGAGTGCATGAACACCGGGTACCTGTTCGACTCACCCGAGCACGCCCGTGAGCTGGCCGAACCGCTGGACGGACCGTTCGCAACCACCATGAAGAAGCTCGCCCGCCAACACGGGCTTCATATCGCCAGCGGCTTTACCGAACTCGGCGCCAACGGCGAAGTCTTCAACAGCGGTCTGCTCTTTGATCCGTCCGGTTCCCTGATCCTGCACTACCAGAAGCAGTTCCTCGCTACTCACGACCAGAACTGGTTCGCCTGGGGCGAGAACGGCTGTCCGGTGGTCGACACCGAGCTTGGGCGCCTGGGCCTGTTGATCTGCTTCGATGGCCGGATCCCCGAGATTGCCCGGACACTGGCCCTTCAGGACGTGGACGTGGTCGTGGACATGGCGAACTTCTTCACCATGGATCAGGCCGATCTCTGGACCCGGACACGCGCATGGGAGAATGGCGTCTGGATCGTCGCCGGTACCAAGGCCGGCGTCGAGAGAAGCATCTACTACCCGGGCGGGAGCATGATTGTCGACCCGGAGGGCCACGTGCACGCCTACGTGGACTGGGACGACCACGGCGTGGCCTGCGCGGACGTGGACCCGATGGCCGCCCGCAACAAGCGTTGGGAAGGAGGTGGTGACCGCTTCCAGGACCGGCGGCCGGACCTCTACGGGATCCTCGCCAAGCCCCTCGAGGAGACGCCCGCCGGCCAGATTCTGACCCAGCCGATCATCCCCTCCGAAGCCACCTCCAAGACGGCAGCGGTTCAGGCACACATGACTACTGCGGAGGGCAGCCTCGACGCCGCCCTGGACATGGTCGAGCACACCGCACGCCTGGGCGTGAAGCTGATTGCCCTGCCACAGTTTGCCAACGCCGAGCACTGGCTGCCTGACGAACGCGCCGCCAGAGAGGCCGCTGAACGCACGGATGCCGTCATCCACCATCTCGCCGGCGTGTGCTCGCGGTGGAACTGCACGGTCGTCGCACCGTTGATCGAACGCGACGGCGAGAAACTCTTCTCCACGGCGTTCGTGATCGGCCCTGACGGCACCGTCCAGGGACAATACCGGCAGGCACATGTCGAGCCGGAATGCCGCGGCTGGTGTGACCCCGGGGATACGCTACCGGTCTTCGAAACGGACTGGGGCCGCTTCGGTGTACTGCTCGGATACGACGGGCGGTTTCCCGAGTCAGCGCGCGCTCTCGCGCTGAAAGGCGCCGACGCCATCGTCTGGGCGGCCGGCTGGCGGGACGCCAGGGACAGAGCACTGCTCACCGCACCGAAGGCGGAGGACAACCGGGTTTTCCTGGTAGCGGCCAACCGCACTGATACGCCCTATCCCGGTGGATCCTTTGTGATTCAGCCGACTGGACTGCCGGACTGGAACGTCGAACGCGTCGCACCACGGCAAACACGCCACGGCGCTGTCATGCCCGGCTTCATGAACCTCGCCCTGGCACGACAGAAGATGATGATCCCGGGCGTCGACATGCTCGCGAACCGGTTCGTAAACACGTACTCGGAACTCGTGAAAAGCGCCTGATCCCTCGATCGGGAGCGGGGCCCTCCGCCGGGAGGCCCCCCGTTCCCGATTCCCAGAACGTCTCAACGGCTGTAATGACACCCCATGGACAACATGACGATCGCTGAACTGCATTCCGACTTCGCAGAGGGGCGCCAGAGTCCACGAGAATTCTACCGCGACCTGATGCGCCGCATTCGCGGCGAAGCCTCTCGGAATATCTGGATTCACATCCTGGACGACGAGGAGCTCGAGGAATTCCTGGCCCCGCTGGACGATGCCTCGCCGACGGGGCTCCCCCTATACGGAATTCCATTCGCGCTGAAGGACAACATTGATCTCGCCGGGATCCCGACCACCGCCGGGTGCCCCGAGTACGCGTACACACCTGGCGAATCGGCCTTCGTCGTCCAGCAGTTGATCCAGGCCGGCGCCGTGCCGGTGGGGAAAACCAACCTCGATCAGTTCGCAACAGGGCTGGTGGGGACACGCTCACCGTTCGGCGCCTGTGCCAACGCTTTCGACGACCGATTCATCGCAGGGGGATCCAGCTCAGGGTCAGCCGTTGCCACGGCGCTCAACCTGGTGAGCTTCAGCCTCGGTACCGACACCGCGGGCTCAGGGCGCATTCCGGCGGCCTTCAACAATATTGTCGGCGTCAAACCGACGCGCGGATTGCTGAGCAACCGGGGTGTTGTGCCGGCGTGCAAGACGCTGGACTGTGTCTGCATCTTCGCGGCAACCGCGACGGACGCGCACACGGTGCTCAATGTGGTCAGCACATTCGACGACGCCGACCCTTACGCCCGCCCCGATCAGCCACCACGCCTCGGCCCCGGCCGCATCCCCACGGAGGAATTCCGCTTCGGCGTACCCGCGGATGAACAGCTCGAATTCTTCGGCGACGACAACGCGGCCGAACTCTTCCGGGATGCCGTCGCGCGGCTGGAGGCCATGGGTGGCACGCGCGTCCGCATTGATTTCTCACCGTTCCTTGAGGCAGCGGGCCTTTTGTACCAGGGCCCGTGGATCGCCGAGCGCTTCACCGCGATCCGGGAATTCATCGAGGAACAGCCTGACGCATTGTTCCCCGTCACCCGGGAGATCATCGAGCGTGGTCGCCGGCCTCTGGCCACCGACGCATTCGCCGCCGAATACCGGCTGCAGGAACTGCGCCGTGAAACCGAAATGACATGGGGCAACATCGACCTCGTGGCAACCCCGACCGCCGGCACCATTCACACCATCGACGCGGTGAATAACGACCCCATCGCGCTGAACAACCAGCTCGGCCACTACACGAACTTCATGAATCTCCTGGATTTGAGCGCGGTCGCCGTGCCCGCAGGGTTCAACGGTCACGGTTTACCGTTCGGTTGCACGCTATTCGCCCCAGCCTTCCATGATGAAGATCTTTTGGCGATAGCCGACCGCTTCCACCGTCAGGGAGGATTACCCCTGACGACAACGGGACAACCCCTCCCTGAGCAACCCTCTGTCGCAACTACGAACGCTCACTCGGTCCCAATTGCCGTTTGTGGTGCGCACATGGAAGGCCTCCCACTGAACCACCAGCTTCAGGAGCGGGGGGCTCGCCTGGTGAACCGCACCTATACGGCCCCCGAATACAGGCTCTACGCACTGCCAGGCGGACCACCCGAGCGTCCCGGTCTAGCACGCGTGAAAGCCCGGGGCGAGCACATCGGTGTTGAAGTCTGGGACGTTCCGACACAGCACGTCGGCTCGTTCCTCGCGAACATTCCGTCGCCACTCGGGCTCGGAAAGGTCCGCTTGGCGGATGGTCAATTCGTCACCGGTTTCATCTGCGAGACGGCGGACCTGGAGCGGGCCCGTGATATCACGGACTTCGGGGACTGGCGGTCGTTCCTGAATGCAGAGCGGGCTTGAGTCCTGATACTGGTGAAGGAAACACCATAAAAAAAGGGGAGGCCCCGAAAGACCTCCCCCGTCGTCAAAAGCAACCCTTCTCGGCCAGGCTGGTGACCGTCTCGCCGACCACCAGGTGATCGAGCAGGCGAACGTCCACCAGGCCCAGCGCCTCCTGGAGCCGACGCGTGATCATCTCGTCGGCCCGGGAGGGCTCGGCGGAGCCCGACGGGTGATTGTGAGCACAGATCAATGCCGCGGCATTGTGATCCAGTGCCCGACGCACCACCTGCCGGGGGTAGATGGCGGCCGAGTCCACGGTGCCGTGGAACAGCACCTCGGATGCGATGATCCGGTGCCGGCCGTCCAGGAACAGGCAGGCAAACACCTCCTGTTCCCGCGGGCCCAGCCACAGCTGCACGTAGCTGGCCGCGTCCCGCGGGGACTGGATCGCCTCGGCCCGCTCGAAGCGCCGACGCACCAGGGCCAGCGCCTGCCGGATCAGGCGCTCCTCCTGGTCCTCACGGTAGTCGGCCAGTTCGGCCACCGGTTCGGTGACCTGGTCATCGACGATTTGCTTATCCATGGGTGCCTCCGAATGAAAGACGGGAGGCACCGCCCCACCGGGGAGCAGGCCTCCCCGGTGGGATGTGGAAACGCGCGACTACTGGCGCTGTTGCTCGCGCCGGGACTCCTGGTGCCGAAACCAGAAGCCGACACCGGCCAACACCAGGATTCCGAGTCCGATCGCAGTCAAGGTGATCATACCGAGCATTGTAATTCCCCCTTGGTCGGGTCACCACGGTGGGGCGTCAGCCAGGCTGCCAGGAGGATCGACACGATCCCCATTGCAACCGGAATGGCCAGCCCCCAGTGATCCTGGTCCTCGACGAACAGGGCGATCAGCGGCGCCAGGACAAGCCCGACACCGATGTTGTTGAGTGCATTCGCTATCACGTGAACTTTCATCCACTGCCTCTCATCAAACATCTGCCAGGTCGTTGTTTTGACAGGGGCGGTTTCATATTGAGTCATGCTGCTGGCACCAGATCGAGGCCGAGTTTGCGGGCCTTGCGCTGGAGTGCCCGCAGTTGGCGATCATGGCGTGTGGCCTCGAAGGCCTCGATGCCTTTCTCGACGTAGGGCTGGCCACGGGTGAGCATGGCGTAGATCAGCCGGGCGAGCTGGTGAGCGGTGGCCTTGATCGCTTTGGCGGTGTCCATGCGTGTCAGTCTTGCGCGATGGGCGGCGCCGATGAAGCTGCGACTCGATCGCGCGTTCGAGGCGGCTTGGCGGAGTGCCTGGGCGGCGATGTTGTTGACCTTCGTCCCCGGCCCGCTGAGGGCTTTGCCACCCGAGATCCGGGTCGGTGGCGCGAGCCCGAGCCAGGAGCAGAAGTGCGCCTGGGAGGGAAAGCGCGAGAGGTCGGGGCCGATTTCTCCGGCGATCACCAGCACGGTGTCGACACCCAGCGATGGGATGGCGCTGAGATCGACCCCCATGACCTGGAGGAGTGCCTGTTGGAGCCGGCGCTGCTCGGCCGCGCTGCGGTGGGCGCTGCGCGAGGGGGTGGCGAGTTCAGTCGGGGCACAGGCACGCACGGGCAGTGCCTCGAGTGCCGAGAGGATCGCCCGATCACAGGCGCCGATCTGCTGCTCGAGAAAATCAAAGTGCGCCAGTGCCTGCTCGAGGGCAAAGAGATGCTCGACGCGCCAGTTGCCATGCAGGCTGCGCGCGACCGTCGCCTCGTCGGCGCGCAGCCGCCGATCGCGTAGCGTGGCGAGCTGCCACGGATCCCGCTCACCGGCGACAATCGCCCGCAGGATGCGCATCGCCGTCTTGCCCTTGAGGTCGCTGACGACATGGCCCAGATGCACGTTCATCTGCGCCAGCGCCTTGTGCATGTGGTTCAGACACCACGACTGGGCCTGGATCCGGCGACTGCGCTGGCGCACGAACGCACGCAGCGTGCACACCGCATCACCCGGGCGAAAGGCACCGCTCAACAAACCGTGGCTCATCAACTGCCAGATCCACTGACAGTCGAGCACATCGGACTTGCGCCCCGAGACCTGCCGCGTGGCCCGGGAGTTGACCAGCAGAACCTCAAAGCCCCGTGCATCAAGCACCTCAAAGGGCGCAATCCAGTACACCCCGTCGCCTCCATCGCCACCTGGGTGATCCCCAGCGACTCCAGCCAGTCGGCCAGCGCCTGCAGATCGTCGGTGAAACCGCTGAAACACCGCACCGAGACCTCGCAACGCCCGGGATCCACCGCCACCCAATGCTCGTGACCCCCGACATCGATACCGGCACAATCCGGATGCACCACCTCCAACCGCCGCTTCTGCCTCTTGCCTGCCATGTCCGTTCCTCACATGATGATCACAAGGGCGTACGGGGAGACACGGCGGCGGTAGGGCTCACTCTCTCATACGAGGTCACGGCCAGTGCCGTGCCTTCAACGACTCCACGCCGATGCCGTGCGGGCCACTCTCCTACGCGGGTGCATGCACACCAGTGCGGCGTCTGGCCTCTGCTCTCCGTGCGCCCGCCTATCTTGCACCATGTTTGCTGCGCGACAGCGCACCAACAGCGTTGATGCGCAATCTCCTGCAGAAGTACACGGGACAGACCGGCCCCAGCGGGGCGTCCGACCCGCCGGGGTGAATGACTTCTGGACCGACCACCCGCAGGCGGCGCCCCTCTTCCCGATCCAAAGGGGCTTCACCGGGGCCTGGATACGCTCCAGGCACGCGATGGAGACGTCTTCCCCCAGCCGACGGCCCCGGCCAGCGCCTCGGGGAAGACGCCCGGGACCAGCGGCCCCGGGGTCGTGGCGTGATGGCGCCGAACCGTTGCGGTCACCATCCGCGGTCGTTGAGAAACAGCTCGGCGACGATGGCTTTGCGCTCCTCGTCGAGGGTTCGGGCGATATCGCCGAGGTTCATCCGGTCGTCACCGGCAAAGCCGAGCAGGATCTGCCCCGTCTCCGGGTTGTAGAAACTGCAGCAGGCGCCGATGAAGGTCTTCTCACCGGGACTGATGGGACTGCGGACGCGCTCGGTCAGCGCCATGACGTCCGGTTGCAGATCCCACTTGTCGGTGGCGTCATCCACCGACTCACAGTCCACTTGGAAGTACTCGGGGCCGATGAGTACGACTGCCCGCTTCCAGGCCTCCAGGAACCGTCGATTCGCCTCCTGGCTCCGCTGCTGCGCTTGCAGAAGGGTTTCCAGGTCCTCGCGGCTGGAACAGCTCCACACCCTGCCGCTGGGCAGGGTTGCTTCCCAGCAGCCATCGCGACGCTGTCGGATGGTTTCGTCCATGGCATTCAACCTCCCTTTGACGAGACGGCCGGCGGGCCGTCCGTGGCGGTACGAAGACAACCGGGGCCAGCAGGCCCGTTGACGCGGTTCGGAGAAAAGCGGGACTCCTCGCGTCGACCGGAGAAGTCCCGCCTCGACGGGGACCGGGGCGACCTACGCAACAGCCTCCTGGCCGGCCGTCGCCGGTGAGGCTGCCGGACACACCCGGGCCATCAGGTACTCCGTGCTCCGTCGCGCCTGCGTCGAGGCACGGAAGATCGCCCGCTTGTCGCCTCGAAGCACCTCCAGCCAGGAGGCGATATACCCCTCGTGACGGAGATCGCCGTGAATCCCGGTCTCGGCGCACAGGAATGCACCACCGAGTTCCGCGACCAGCTCCTCGAACGCGTACGAGGCGCTGCCGAAGCCCTCGAAGCGGACAATGCCGTCCCGGGCCAGCCGGGAGCGGTGCCCGGTCCAGTGCGTGAGCTCGTGCAGCAGCGTGCCGTAGTACCCCTCGCGGGAGTGGAACGCCGCCGCCGGCGGCATCTGCACGTGGTCAGAGGCGGGGGCGTAGTACGCCTGAGGACCACCATGCCGGATGTCGGCACCGGAGGCGGCAGCGACAGACTCGGCGGCCTCCACCGGCTCCGGGAACTCCTCCTCCGTGACCTCGGGCTCCCGGCATTCATCCGGGAGGTCCTCGATCTGGTCGACGTTGAAAACGGTGAACCCCTTGAGCAGCGGAATCGTCCGCTCGACAGGCACCCCGTCCTCGTCGTACCGGGGGTTTCCGGCCTCGTCGGTGGCCTGCTTCCGGAGCTGCTTGAAGAAGGTCACCAGCGTGCCCTTCTCGCCCCGACGCACGTGGCCGCCGACCTCCCTGGCCTGCCGGAAGGTCATCCAGCGATGGGTCGTGAATCCGCGCACCGCCTGCTCCAGCCACAACAGTGGGACGTTGACCCCGTGGTACGGACGCCCCGTCAGGGCATTGCACGGATACCCCGCCATCACGGAAGCGTGTCGACTGTCCCAGGGTTTCACCCAGGGCACGGTGCCCTCTTCCAGGGCGGCGATGATCTTGTCGGTGACCTCCTGGTAGAGATCGCGCTTGTCCATGTCCTTGGTCATGGCCTGTCTCCTCTGAATGGCGGGGACAGACCTCCCCACCGGGGAAGCTGTCCCCGGTGGGCTAACGTCGAACGTGTGGATCGACCGGCGGCGCCGGCACCCCTCTTCCCGATCCGAAAGGGTTTACTCGGGCCTGACTACGCGCCAGGCGGGCGATGGAATCGTCTTCCTCCAGCCCGCGCACGCACGGGCTCGGGAAGACGCCGGGGCACGAGGCCCCGGAATCTTCCGTCGTGATGAACCGCATTGTTAAAGAACACTCAGGCGGTCTCCTCGTTGCGGGCTTCGATCGGCGGATACACCTTCTCACCGTCGATCCGCACCCAGCTGATCTTCAGGAGCCTTGCCTTCAGCGAAATGCCGATATCACCGGCCTTCTCGCCTTCCTGGTAGGTGAAACTCTCCGCGTAGAGGTCACCGAGCTTGAAGCCGATGAGCACTTTGCGATCGGCCTCCAGGTGCCGCGGCATGGCTTCGACCAGGCGTTGAGCTTCCTGACCGGCAACACGGCAGTCGAACCGTGTGCGCTCGGGCTCCTCGGCATCGCCGTGAATCGCGACGACATCGCACGCGAGAAACAGCTCACCGCGTTTGGGCCGAACCTCCCGGATCCGATTCACGTACCCGAGACCGGTGATGTGGAGATCGAAGTAGGACTTCTCGGACATGGCACTTTCTCCTTCACGAAAAAGCCGGAGAAAGCGCTCTCCCTGCCAGGGAAATGCTTTCCCCGGCAGGGTGTAGAGGTTGGATCAATGGACCGACCGGCTGTACCGGCGCCCCTCTTCCCGATCCGAAGGGGCTTCGCGGGACCTGTGATGCGCTCACAGGCAGGCGATGAAACCAGTCCCTATACGATTAGCGCTGCTCTCCCGGCAATGTCAAGCCGGGCTCTGACTGACGGGGTGTGACAGTGTCATACCCCGGCGCTTCGACCATGGCCTGTGACCCCATCACACCCTGGCCACGCCGCCACGACTCACGCGCCATTCATCAAGGCGCTTAATCCAAAGCTTGCCGGATCCGGCTTTTCACCCGTTCCCGAAACGATTCTCCCTCGGGGAACGCGTCGTCGCCGGTGTAGTAACCCACGTACAGGCGACTCCCCTCCCCCTCGCGGTCGATATCAATCTGCATGACGGCACGATGCCCGTCGATCTCCTGCATCTCGCGCAGGCTGTACTGGACGCCAGGAGTCATCCGGTGATGGTAGCCGTCATCCATCTTGATGAGCTCGCGGCGTAAATCGTCGGAAGGCTCCCGCTCATCCAGCGTCTGGAAATTGAAGGCGCGGCGGATGCGCGCGTAGACGGTATCCACGTCATGATCCGTTTCCACCGTGAAAGTCACATCCTCCTCGGCCACACCGGCCGACGCTGCCTCCAGGCGACGATCACTGGACCCCTCGCCCCGGGTTTCGTTCTCCCCGTTATCCAGACCCACGGCCTCCCAGTCGACGCCAACTTCGTAGCCGTTGTCTTCGGTCACGGCGCATCCACCAAGGATAAGACCGACGGCCAGGACGGATACGGAGAAGAAATGACGATAGTGCATGAGTGCCTCCTTGCTGACGTACTCACTGCCCAACACCGATCAGCGGGTCGCGCCGGGTGCAGTAGCCCTGAGCCGTCACATAGGTGACGAACCCGCCATTGCGAAAACGACATTCGACGCAGCCTGACTGCTGGAGCTGGCGCTGGGCGAGCCGGAACGCAGCCCGCGGCGACGATACGTGCCGCACCCGACGCGACCGCGAGCCAACGATCTCGACGGGAATCATTCCTGCGACTCCTCTTTCCCGGTCTCGGGAGTGTCTCCACGCTCCGCCGCAGGGTGCAGCTGGACCGATGCCACACGCCCCAGATCCAGATCCACATGAGTTGCCCGGACCTCGAGCTGACTGCGGGGCTCGCCCGTGTCGCGATCCTCCCAGGCGGACTGGAACAGCTCGCCCTCGATGGCGACACGCGCGCCCTTGGGCAGCAATCGTGCGGCCGCCTCCGCCCGATAGCCCCACAGGCTGACGTTGGCCCAGAAACCACCACGATCCTCGAAGTCGTCCCCAGCGGGCTTTCGCCGATCGAAATAGACGCGCAGACTCGCAACGGGAACAGCCTCGCCGCTCCCGTTCTCGGTATGACGCAGAATTGGCGCGGTCCCCAGATTCCCGCGCCCGTGGAAATGGTTCGCCATGGCAATGCACTCCTGTTGCACGTTCCCAGCCTCCATGCTGGATGCCACGTTGATCGGGATGTGGGGAAACTATCTAGCGGATTTCAGAGATTTTTCAAGGGCGTTGAGCTGCTGGACATGGGCCATGTAATCGCGCAGCCGTCGGCGTTCGTAATGCGCGAGCCTGGCTTTCGCATTGACCACCTGGATGCGGCGGTCGAGTTCGATCCAGGCCAGACGTGCACTCGTTGGCACCTCCGCCTCTGCCAGCTTCTCCTGCAACCGGTCATTGGTGAAGTGAACCGTGCTCTGACCCTGGCCCATGGAGCCCTTCGGTCGCCACTTGATCAAGGTTGGCGCCTCCGAGCGCCCCGGGCACAGAGCAGGGTGTGCCGGCCATGGCGGACTCCAGGTTTCCTTGAACTCCCGCACCAGGGCATGCATCTCCTCGTTCAGTTCCTGCATTTCCCAATCCAGGGTTCGAACCCGTTCCTTCACGGCCGCCAATGACCACGGATGTGCCATGGATCCCCCTTACCCTTAAAGGGCCCTTTCCCGCTCATCTACATTGCCGAAACTCGGCACCAGATTGGCTCCTAGCGTCATCTACACACCCCCTGCCGCACTTCCCGCCTCGGCCTCCGAGGGGGTGTGACCCCATCACACCTTGCTGCGACACCGAGCCTGGGTGTGACCCCCTCACACCCTCGCAGCCCTCCGTGACCTGTGACCCCGTCACACCCCCTGCCGCACTTCCCGCCTCGGCCTCCGAGGGGGTGTGACCCCATCACACCTTGCTGCGACACCGAGCCTGGGTGTGACCCCCTCACACCCTCGCAGCCCTCCGTGACCTGTGACCCCGTCACATCCCCTGCCGCACTTCCGGCCTCGGCCTCCCATCATCAAAGCGAACGCGGCCTCTCAAGGAGAAAACTCTCCACGTCAGGACAGAGTTTCACGCCGTCACGGGCATTCCCGCCCGGCACGCTTCCCCGATGCTGAACTGGCTGCGACAGCGTTCCGACGGGACCCAAGGCCACCAGGACCACGGGCCACCAAAGCCCGGCCTTGTGCGCGTCATGTCCCCGGACGCACTGCTTGCCGCCGAGCATCGCCGCACACTGCTGCGGCAGATCACCCACCTTCTCGCGTTGCCCGCCCAGCACCAGAAGCGCTACGTGGACGCAGTCATCGCCCGCTATGCGGCCTGGGTGCAGCTCATGCCGGCCTCGGAAGCCCATCATCACGCGGGACTGGGAGGCATGCTCGACCATGGTCTGGAAGTGGCAGCGAAGGCACTACAGATTCGGCGCGGACATGTCTTGCCGCCCGGGGCGGCGCCGGAGCGCATCGTTCACGAGGCGGATGTGTGGACCTACGCCGTACTCGCCGCGGCACTCGTCCACGACATGGCCAAACCGGTGGTCGATCAGGTGATCACCCTGTACGCAGAGGACGGCCGACGACTGGGACCCTGGGAGCCCTGGCACGGGCCCATCCCGGATCGCCCGGACGCGGCCTGGTACGCCGTGCGGTACCGTCGCGACCGCAGACACAAGCTCCACGAGCCCGTCGCTCCACTGGTCGCACACTGGGTGCTTCCGGCATGCAGTCTGACGTGGATCGCGCGACACGGTGACCTGTTCGCGATGTGGACGGCCGCGATCCACGGTGACATGGAACAAGCCGGTCCTCTGGGCCAGATGCTTCTGCAGGCCGACCGGGAGTCGGTCGCGCGGAATCTCGGGGGTACGTCTCCCGACCGCCTGCCGACAGCGGCGAAAGGCTTACACGAAAAGCTGGCCACCGCGCTTCGTCATCTTCTGGACCAGGAGCACCTCCCGCTGAATCGCAACGGGGCTGCCGGTTGGCTGACCGGCGATGACCTCTGGCTGGTATCCAAACGCACGGCTGATGCACTGCGCGAGCAGCTGCGGCAGGAGGGCCACACCGGCGTGCCCTCCTCGAATGATCGCATCTTCGATGTCCTGCAGGAGCACGGGATCCTGGTGCCGAATGGCGAGCGCGCCATCTGGAAGGCGACCGTGGCCGGCGATGACTGGAGCCATGACCTAACCCTGATTCGCTTTCCGGTATCACGAGTCTGGGCGGACCCGGAATGTCGTCCTGATGAGTTCAGGGGCACAGTCAGCGTGCATTCGCACACTGGATCGACGGCAGATGACGCGAAGACCGAGGCAACGAGCCATGCCACGGAAACCAGCGCTGCGGCCGAAGGTGTGACGGGGTCACAGGTCGTGAACGATATCGGAGGGTGTGAGGGGGTCACACCTCGGTCAGGAACCGAACACAAAACGCAGAGCATCAGCCATGCATCGCATACGCCCCAGAACGACCGCGAACCCGCTTGCCCGTCACATTCCGATAACGCTGCTACTGCGAAAGGCGAACAAACGCTCTCGGCCCCCACGGCCGATTCAGACTCTGGACACTCACTTCCGGACGACAATGGCGAAGCGTTCCTGGCCTGGCTCCGCAACGAACTCGCCGAAGGTCACCTGGCCATCAACGAACCGTATGCTCGCGTTCACGTCGTCGACGCTGGCCTGCTCCTACTGTCCCCAGGAATATTCCGGGACTTCTACCAAGCCACGGGCAGGGACTGGAACAACGCCCAGAAGCGGTTCCTGAAGATGCGTCTTCACCAGAAAAATCCGCGCAACGACACCAACATCCACCACTACATCGCTGAGCGGGACCGGCACACCGGTTACCTGAAGGGGATCCTGGTACCCGACCCGGAGCCCATTCTGGGCGCCTGGCGGCCCGAGCCGAACCGATACCTGCGTCCCTCCCTGGAGTAGCGGCGACTGGACCTCCTAATCCGTCTCGATCTATCCTTGAGCCGCCAGGGGCATGGTTCGTACTCCAGTTTAGAACAAGGAGGGAATCATGCCTGTCGACGGAATGAATGGTTCTCGCCTCACGCCGAGAACCGGGCACACCTTGTCGGACATCTGGGAGGTGTATCGCACCGAGCGCCTCCTGAATCCGTCCACCGTTCAGAGCTACGAGCAGATCATCCGCCGCTTCCAGAAGGAGTTCGGGGATCTGCCATTGCGCGCCATCGAGCGCAAACACCTGTTCCATTGGCGCTCCGAGGTGCTGGATCGCGCCTCGCCGACCACGTGGAACACTTACCGGCGCACGTTCCGCGCGCTGTGGCGCTACGCCCTGCAGCTCGGCTGGGTCACCCATGACCCGCTGGACCGGGTCGGGGCTGCACCCCCGGGTGATCGCCGCAAGAAGACCGTGAACCAGGATCTGCTCAAGCGCGTGCTCGCGGTCCTCAGTGACGATGAGCAGCCGAAGTTACAGCCTCGCTGGTTCTGGCGCCTGGTGATCCTGACGCTGTACTACACCGGCATGCGGCGACGCCAGCTGGTCAGTCTGCGCTGGCAGGATATCGACTGGGAGCGCGGGGCCATTCTGCTCACCATGGAAGGGAGCAAGACGCGACGGGAATGGGAGGTTCCGCTCGCCCCAGAGCTGGCCGCCGAACTCCGGGTCCTGTGGCAAGCGACGGCTGAACGCGTCGGGCACCGACGCTTCGGGCGACGGCAGGTCTTCGACCTGGGCCTCCATCGCGGCAACACGCACTACAAGCCCGGCGAACTGACCAGGGAACAGGTCAACGGCTTCTTCCGACGGTTGTCGGACTACATGGATGAGCCGATCTCGCCGCACCGGCTGCGGCATACCTGCGCGACGGAGATTGCGCGGCGGCCGAACCCCAACGTGCGTGCGCTGCAGCAGCTGCTGGGCCACACGTCGCTGTCGATGACCATGGAGTACGTCCAGCCCGACCTGGACCAGATGTCGGACATGGTCTCGCGACTCCCGCGTCCGGAGTAAGGGTGACGCCCACACGGCGGGAAGCGGCTGCGGGCCCTTCCCGCCCCCCCTCAGGACTGATCCCCGCCACAAGGTGTTGGCGAACGCCAGCGTCTCATCTACGCTATTGGAATCCGGCCACTTTCCTCGGGCGAGGAAATGGTGCGGAAGGGCTCTGGGAGCACGATATTCAGCTCTCTCGTGAGTACGAGAGTCAGGGGATCCATGGAAAGGAAGAAGGGCCGGTGTAGCAGCACCGGCCCCTCTGAGCCCGCGGAAGGGCAAACGGGCTCGCCCCTGGCACGGTAGCGCGCGGATCGTGAGATTCCCGCGCTGCTGTCTGGTGCCGGTGGACGGAATCGAACCGCCGACCTACTGATTACGAATCAGTTGCTCTACCGACTGAGCTACACCGGCTATCTGGTTGGCGGCGGGAGTATAGCCGAAGTTGGGCGGCGGTCACAACGAAAGCCGGTGACCGTCACTCGCCGGGTTCGGTACGGCTCAGGTCCTTCTCTCCCCAGGAAATGCCCTGCGCATCCAGCCGGCTGCTGAGAGCGGCGATGACTGTATCCACCTCCGCGGCGGGACCGCGAACGCCCAGCTCAAGCTCGTACTCGGGGGGGCACCAGCGAGGCAGGCATGACAGGCGCACGTCGGGGTAACGGTCGGTGAACTCTTCCAGGATGGGGATTGCATGGCTTTCCCGCAGCCCCTGCACTGTCAGTGCGCGTTCCTTGTACTGTCCGGTAGCGTGGAGTCCGGCGTAGTAGTGGTCCAGCACCCACTCGATCATCGGCCAGGCCATGTTGGGGAAACCCGGCACGAAGTGGTGATGGCCGACGCTGAACCCCGGGATACGGTTCACCGGGTTCGGGATAATCACGCTGCCCCGGGGGAACTCCACCATGCGCTGGCGCTGCGGCGTGATGTCATCGCCGAAGTTAGCCCGGAGTTCTTCCACGCCGTCAGGGTGTGGCTCCAGGTCCACGCCGGCCGCGGCGGCGGCGCACTGGCGGGTGCGGTCGTCCGGCGTAGCACCGATGCCGCCGAAGCTGAAGACGATGTCCGTGCCGGCCATGGAATTGCGCAGGCTATTGGTAAGGCGCTCCGGGGTGTCACCGAGGAACTCCGCCCAGGTCAGTTCCAGGCCGCGGGCGGCAAGGAGTTCTATGACCTTGGGCATGTGCCCGTCGCGGCGCTTGCCGGATAGGATTTCGTCGCCGATGACGATGATGCCAAAAGCAGGCGTTGTGGGCATATCGGTCTCCGGGGATGATCGATGTTGGTTGCTGGGGCATCAAAATGCACCCAACGGAGGCATCGCACAATCAAACGCTGGGTCGACGTGTGAAGTTCTGCCGCAATCATACCGTGCGTGAATGCTGATGGCCGCCGGCGCAGGCCGATGACCGGCATCAGGCCTGCGGGCTCATTTCACCCGCGGCTACACTTCCAATTGGTACTGAGTGGCAAACGGACTTGATGCGCCAGGTGCAAGGGGACTGCGCCCACCCTTCCGGTTTCCCGGGCTTTCCTCGCTCCTCCGCACCATCCTGCGAAAATTGCCGTTCGTCTCGCCGTCATGTCCGTCCCCGTAAGGGACAAAGCGTTTCGAAAAACCAGGGAAGCAAGGCAACGACTCAAGGAGTGAGCCCATGCCAAACGTCTACTTTTGCAGCGGACCCGTTCCACACAAATGAACTGGTCCAATGGCGGCGGACACTCCAATTGAGCCACACTGGTGGCATTGGAGGTATTGATGAACCGACGGACACGGCAAGACTACAGTGAGCAGTTCAAGGCGGATGCCGTTGATCTTGTGGAGAAACAAGGCTACGGGGTCACCGAGGCGGCGCAGCGGTTGGGGATCAACCGCAGCAATGTGGAGCGCTGGAGGCGTGAACGCCGCTCGGGTGAGCACGGCTCTCTCGGCGAGCGTGAGCGCAAACTGGTTGAACTCCGCGAAGAAGTCCGTAAGTTACTGACAAAACGGGATATCTTAAAAAGGCAGCGGCCTTCTTCGTCAAAGAGTCGAGTTGAGGTTTCGCTTCATCGACGCGGAGAAGGCGCATTATCCGGTGTCCACCCTGTGCCGTGTCCTCCAGGTCAGCCGCAGCGGGTTCTACGACTGGCGCATGCGTGCACCGGATCGCCAGCGGGAGGCGCTGTACACCGAGGTCAAGGCGATCCACAAGGCGACGCATGAGACCTACGGCAGCCGCCGCATGGCAGTGGCCCTGCAGCGCAAGGGGTTTGCCGTGGGTCGCTACCAGGCGCGCAGTCTGATGCATGAAGCCGGTGTTGAAGTGCGCAAGCGCCGCCCCTGGAAGGCGAAGACTGACCGCGATCCCAGCGATCCGGTTGCCGAGAACCTCCTGCAGCGGGCGTTTGCGGCGCAAACGGCCAGCACGCGGTGGGTGGCCGATATCACGGCCTTGTGGACCCACGAGGGTTGGACGTATCTCGCGGCGGTGCTGGATCTCCATGACCGCCGCATCAAAGGTTGGGCGATGGCCGGGCACATGCGCACGGAGCTGGCCGAGGAAGCGTTGGAGATGGCAGTGAGGCGATATCGGCCGCCCCCTGGCCTGCTGCACCACTCCTTGAATCTAAGCAGTACACGTCCCATGTCTACAGGCAACGGCTCCGGGCGCATGGGATGATCTGCTCGATGAGCCACAAGGGCAACTGCTGGGATAACGCCGTCATGGAGCGCTTCTTCGGGACTCTGAAGAGTGAATGGACGGCAGGGCAGCGCTACCGAACGCGGCATGACGCCAGGCTCGATGTCATGGCATTCATCGAGATGGAGTACAACAGTCAACGACTCCACTCGACGCTGGATTACCGTTCACCCAGCGAGCATGCACTGGCCCATGCTGCTTAACCGAGTGTCCGCTGAGGGTTGACCAGAACAGGAGCAGTCGTCCTTGGATTGCCGGTCACCCGGCGAGAGTGAGCTTCAGCGCTCGATCAGGCCGGGGAGTTCGTCCAGGGTGCGGATTTCCTCGTAGTTCACCTTCGGCAGATATTCAGGCCAGAGGGCGCCGCTACGGTTAAGCCAGATGGCGCGGAGGCCGTGGCGGGCGGCGCCGGAGACGTCGGTTTCGGGGTCGTCGCCCACGTGGATCAGGCGCTCGATGGGCACGCCGCTGCCGCGGGCGGCGGCCTCGAACATGGGGCGGCTGGGTTTGGCGGCGCCGACGTGCACGGCGGAGTAGGCGGCAACGAAGTAGTGCCCCAGCGCCAGACGGTGAACGTCGGCGTTGCCGTTGGTCAGGGCAACCAGAGGGAACTCCCGGTACAGGCCCTCCAGTACTGGCATTGCATCGGGGTAGAGCTCCACGCGGTGACGGGCGTCGATAAAGACCTCGAAGGCCTCCTCGGCCGCACGCAGCGGTGCCCCGACGGCTTTCGCTGCCTGCTCGAAGGTACGGATTCTCAGGGCCGTGACGTTGTACGCGAGTTCGGGATTCTCCCGCGCCACCTGGTCACGCAGGACCCGCATGCGCTCCGGCGGATACGCCTCGGCAATGGCTGGATAATGCTCCCGGAGAAAAGCGACCGTCGCCTCCTCCGCGTGCTCGAGCACGCCATCCAGGCGCCAGAGGGTTTCGTCCAGATCCAGGCTGATGGCGGTCATGCGCCGGTGTCCTCCGCACGACGCCAGACGCACTGGCCGCCGGCGGCCTTGTCCAGGCGGTCCAGCCAGGCCTCGTGGGCCTCCGCCTCCTGTTCGCTGGCACGCACCACCCGCAGTGCCGGGCGATCGGCACTCACCGGGCGCGGGGCATAGCGCCCCCCGGTGCTGCCGGACTCTTCTTCGTCGCTGTCCAGTAGCAGCGTCACCTGACCGCCGGTCATGGTGAGGTAGAGATCGGCCAGGATCTCCGCGTCCAGCAGGGCGCCATGGAGATCACGCTGGGAGTTGTCCACCTCGTAGCGCTTGCACAGCGCATCCAGTGTATTGCGCTGGCCGGGGTGCATCTGGCGCGCCATCACCAGGGTGTCGGTGATGCTGCAGCACTCGCGCACCTTTGGCAGGCCACGCTCCAGCAGGGCGAACTCGTGATCCATGAAGCCCACGTCAAACGGCGCGTTATGGATGACCAGGTCGGCACCGTTGATGAACTCGAAAAACTCGTCGGCGATGTCGGCGAAACACGGCTTGTCCGCGAGGAACTCGTTGGTGATGCCGTGAATTTCCACTGCGCCGGCATCCACCTCCCGCTCCGGGTTCAGGTAGATGTGGTAGGTGCGGCCGGTCTTGCGCCGGCCGTCCAACTCCAGGGCACCAATCTCGATGATGCGGTGCCCCTGGGCCGTTTCCAGGCCGGTGGTTTCAGTGTCGAGAACGATCTGTCGCATGTTCTATCCCGTGATGATTGGAGCCGTCGCGCTCAGCGGCGGGCCAGCATTTCATCGATGCCCTGATTGGCAAGCTGGTCGGCGGCTTCGTTGTCGGCATGGCCGCTGTGGCCGCGCACCCAGCGCCAGTCCACGTCATGCCGCTGGGCCGCGGCGTCCAGCGCCTGCCAGAGGTCGGCGTTTTTCACCGGCTTGCGGTTGGACGTCTTCCAGCCTCTCTGTTTCCAGTTCGGCAGCCACTCGGTGATTCCCTTGCGCAGGTATTCCGAATCCGTGGTCAGGATCACGTGGCAGGGCTGCTTGAGCGTCTCCAGCCCCCGGATGGCCGCCATCAACTCCATACGGTTGTTGGTCGTCTCCGGCTCGCCGCCGTAGAGCGCCTTTTCCTTGCCATTCCAGCGTAGCAACGTGCCCCAGCCACCCGGCCCGGGATTGCCGCGGCAGGCGCCATCGCTGTAGATCTCCACCGTCTTCATGCCTTGTCCTGAAATTGAATTGTTTGCCCTGCCTGCAGGCCTGCACCGGGGCCGGTTGACCCCGGGCCAGCACTTCCCGCCGACGCAGCAGTGCACCCATGGGAATGGCCCGAGTGACACGCTTGCGACTGACTTCGGCATTGACGCCGCCGAAGAACGGCCAGCACCGGTGTCCCACCCGCTCCAGCACCTGCAGCCGTTCCTGCAGCGCCCGTTGGGGCAGCGGCGGCCGGAAGACCAGTCGCTCGTGCTGACGGTGCTCCAGCCCCAGCAGGCGGCACCAGTCCCGCAACCGCAGGGCGGTATAGTAATGCCCGCACCATGGCGGCCTGTTGCCATTCAGCGGAGCAATCATCCGCCCGAGCCCCCAGAGGCTGATGGGGTTGAAGGCCAGAATAATCAAGTGCCCCTCCGGGGCCAGCACCCGTTCGGCTTCGCGCAGAATACCGTGGGGATCATGCTCGAATTCGAGTTGGTGCACGATGACCACGGTATCTATGCTGTCGCTGCGAAACGGCAGGTCGTCGTGCCAGGCCCTGACGCTGGGCCCGATGGAAGCGTCCCGCTCCACCAGCCACTGACGGATGGCACCGGGCACCGATAATTCCCCATTGTCGCCGAGGCCGCCAAGCTGCACCAGGAAACCCGGCCGGCAGTCGGCCAGCAGGCGCCCCACCACCTCCCGCTCCGCCTCGGCAACAACGCGCCCGAGCGGGGTCCGGAACCAGGCCTGTAACGCGGCAGCATCCATCGTTCACCTCTCGCCCGACCGCAGCGACCCCGGGGGAGTCGGATCACGACTCCATCCCATGCTACCCTGCTTGCGGCGATGACGCCGCACCGCCACTATGGCGGTTTGCAGCATCCCTGGCGGCGTCGCAGGTCTGTTGGTCAGTTTATCAGGCCTCGATGCCTGCAGCGGGCGCTGCGGGATTTTTCGCCACTCGGTTGCGACGCTCACAGGACGTACATCATGACGCAGGTCACCCCGATTCCCGCATTGCGCGACAACTACGTCTGGCTACTGGCCGGCGACAACGGCCACTGTGCGGTGGTGGACCCGGGCGAGGCACCGCCGGTCCTTGAAGAAATCCGCCAGCGCGGACTCACCCTGGACGCCATCCTGATCACCCACCACCACCCGGACCACCAGGGTGGCGTCGACGCCATACTGGCGCAGCGGGACGTGCCGGTGTACGGGCCCGCCGACGAGAGCATCAACCACCGCACCCATGCCCTGCACGAAGGCGACGTGGTGCGGCTCGACAACCTCGGCCTGGAACTTGGCGTCCTCGAAACCCCGGGGCACACCGCCGGCCATATCAGCTACTACGGCGACGGCCTGCTGTTCTGCGGCGATACCCTTTTCGCGGGGGGCTGCGGGCGCCTGTTCGAAGGCACTCCCGAGCAGATGGTTCATTCCCTCGGCAAGCTGGCGAATCTGCCGGTGGACACCCAGTTCTTCGCCGGACACGAGTACACCGAAGCCAACCTGCGCTTCGCTGCCCAGGTGGAGCCGAATAACGAAGCGCTGCAGCAGCGTCTGGAACGCGTCCGGGCGCTCCGTGCCCATGGCGGCTACACCCTGCCGGGGACGCTGGACGAAGAACTCCGCACCAACCCGTTCCTGCGCTCCGGCGTCGAAGACGTGAAACGGAGCGCAGAACAGCACGCCGGTAAACGGTTAACCTCACCGGTGGAAGTATTTGCCGCCATCCGCGCGTGGAAGGACGCGAGCTGATCCAGTGATCGCTGAGGATGCCGTCGGGGCTGATGAGGGCAAAGTCGTGACGGTGTGATTCCGGACACCAGAATAATCAATGAAGAGAGGCGACCGGTGATTTCGATGAGAACTCCACTACTGCTTGCCTGCGGCCTGGCCCTGTCGGCCTGTGCCCAGTTTCCGGGGAGCAACACCGAGAGGAACCCGGACAACACGGGCGAGGCTGAACTGGCGGCGAAGGCAATACCGGCCGGCCAGCCGCAACCCTACGGCGCCCATCTGGATGGCGACCTGCTGTTCCCCGGCATCATCCTCGCCAAACCGCCCGAAGTGACCGAGGTTGGGGAATCCGAGACCCGTTACCCGGACGACCTCTGGGCGCGCATGCGTGATGGATACGGGATCGAGGCGGATCTGGACAACCCGCGGATCATCTCCGAGCTGAACAACTTCAGCCGCCGCCCGGACTACATGGACCGTGTTGCACAACGGGCTGAACCCTACCTGCACTACATCGTGGAAGCCATCGACGAGCGCGACATGCCCATGGAACTGGCGCTGCTGCCGGTAGTGGAAAGCGCGTATCGGCCGTTCGCCTATTCCCACGGCCGCGCCGCCGGCATCTGGCAGTTCGTGCCCGCCACGGGTCGCCACTACGGGCTGCGGCAGTCCTGGTGGTATGACGGCAGACGCGACGTGCTCGCCTCCACCGAAGCGGCACTGGAGTACCTGGAACGCCTCGGCGACATGTTCGATGGCGACTGGTTGCTGGCTCTGGCGGCCTACAACGCTGGGGAAGGGCGTGTCATGGCTGCCATTCGCCGCGCCGAGGCGAACGGCGAGCCCACGGATTACTGGAACCTGTCCCTGCCCCAGGAGACCCGGCAGTACGTCCCTCGCCTGCTGGCCATCAGTCAGCTGGTGAAGGACCCGGAAGCCTACGATCTGGAACTCGCCAGCATTCCCGATGAGCCCTACCTGGACGTAGTGGACCTCGACGGCCAGATCGATCTGGCCCTGGTGGCGGATCTCACGGGCATCAGCATCGAGGACCTCTATCATCTCAACCCGGGCTTCGACCGCTGGGCCACGGACCCGGAAGGGCCGCACCGGGTCGCGGTGCCCAAGGACAAGGCCGAGGGGCTGCGACAGGAGCTGGCGCAGTTGCCGGATGAGGAGCGCATGCGCTGGCATCGCCACGAGATCCAGCCCGGCGAGAGTCTCGAAGTGATCGCGCGCCGCTACAACACCACCGTGGACGTGATCCAGGAGGCCAACGACCTCAACAACCACATCATCCGCGCGGGCCGGCACCTACTGGTGCCCACCGCCAGCGCCGAGGCCGCAACCTACTCCCACAGTGCCAGCAATCGCCTCAGTCGCCAGCAGAGCCGCGAGCGCTCCGGCCAGCGAGTGACACACACCGTCCAGTCCGGAGACACGTTCTGGGATCTGTCCCGGCAGTACGGCGCGGATGTGCGCCAGATTGCACAGTGGAACGGCATGGCGCCGGGCGACCCACTGCGGCCGGGGCAAGAGCTGGTGCTGTGGCTGGAAGGCGACGGCGGCAACGTCCGCAGCGCCGCGGGAGGGCCACCGAACACCGGCTCGGCGGTACAGTCCGTGAGCTACCGTGTCCGCAGCGGTGACAGCCTGTACACCATCGCCCGGCGGTTCAATGTCTCGGTGCAGGACATCAAGCGCTGGAACGACATCGATCCGGGCAGCTACCTGCAGCCCGGCGACCGGCTCTCACTGGAAGTGGACGTGCGCAACCAGTCCGGCAGCATCTGATGAGGATGCGGCCGGACCGGCGTCGGCACGCCACATCCCCTGCCCCCTCCGCACTCAGCGATGCTGTTCGCGGGGGTGTTCCGGCAGAGTGATATTGAGCTCCAGGATCTCGCAGTCGCCCTCGCGGTCCAGCTGCATCTGCACTGCGTCCTGATCCACTTCCACGTACTTGCGGATCACCTGGAGCAGTTCTTCCTGGAGTGCCGGCAGATAGTCGTGCCCGCCCCGATTGGCGCGTTCCTGGGCGACCAGGATCTGCAGGCGCTCCTTGGCGACGCTGGCGCTCTTCTTGCGCTGGGAGCGGAAATAGCCGAGCAGATTCATGATTAGCTCCCGAACAGGCGACCGAGAAAGCCCTTCCTGGGCACGTCCGTGAAACGCAGCGGCCGTTCCTCGCCCAAGAAGCGGTCCACTGCATCGGCATAGGCCTGGCCGGCGTCACTGTCCTCTTCCAGAATCACGGGAACACCGGCGTTGGAGGCATTGAGCACCGCCTGGGACTCGGGAATGACCCCGAGCAGGTTGATGGCCAGGATCTCGCCCACGTCCTCCAGGCTCAGCATCTCGCCACGGTTGACCCGGTCCGGCGAGTAGCGCGTGAGCAGCAGGTGCTCCGCCACCGGCGGCTCGCCCTGCTCCGCCCGGCGGCTCTTGCTGGCGAGAATGCCCAGCACCCGGTCCGAGTCCCGCACCGAGGACACCTCGGGATTGGTCACCACGATGGCGGTGTCCGCGAAGTACATGGCCATCAGCGCACCGCGCTCAATGCCCGCCGGCGAGTCGCAGATGACGTAATCGAAGCCCTCGGACAGCTCGTTCATCACCCGCTCGACGCCGTCCTGGGTCAGTGCGTCCTTGTCCCGGGTCTGGGACGCGGCCAGCACGTAGAGGTTGTCCACGCGCTTGTCGCGGATCAGCGCCTGGTTCAGCGTGGCGTCGCCGTTGATCACGTTGACGAAGTCGTACACCACGCGGCGCTCGCAGCCCATGATCAGGTCCAGGTTGCGCAGGCCCACGTCGAAATCCACCACCGCAGTGCGGTGGCCCTTTTTTGCCAGCCCTGTTGCCAGGGCCGCGCTGGTGGTCGTCTTGCCGACCCCGCCCTTGCCCGAGGTCACCACGACAATCTGTGCCACTATCCACCTCCTGATGCGTCGCCAGCCGCCCTGCAGCGGCGCTTCAACCGCCCTGTCGGCCGCCGTTGGTTCCCGGCAGCGGCTCGATGCGCAGATCATCCTCGTCCAGCAGGACCTGCACAGCCCGCCCCAGGGAAGCCTTTTCGAACTGCTCGTTCACGCGGTAGGTTCCCGCCACGGTGACCAACTCCGCGTGGAAACTCTGGCAGAAAATCCGCGCATTCCGGTCACCCCGCACGCCGGCCAGGGCCCGGCCGTGAAGACCGCCGTAGATATGAATATTGCCGTCGGCCAGAACCTCGGCCCCCGGGCTGACCGACGACAGTATGATGAGATCACCGCCGCGTGCATAGACCTGCTGCCCCGAGCGCACCTGCTGGGTGACCAGCATGCTGGGTGAACCCTCGATCGCCGCCGGCTCCGGCGCTTCGGCCGGCTCCACACGCCGGGCCAGAGGCGCCTCGCTGCCGCCGGAGAATACGCCGACCCCCGCCTGCTCCGCCGCCGCGTGCCAGCGCTCGTCGCCGCCACGGATGCCCATCGGGAGAAATTCACGCGCACGCAGCAGCGCCACCAGACCGGGCAGGTCCAGGTGCAGGTCGCTGTCGGCAACGGCCTCGACGTCGAGGATCAGGGGCAGGTGGCGGAAGAATTCCGGCGCCTCCTGCATGCGGTCTTCCAGCGCACGACCCAGGTCGTCCACGGAGGGTGTCAGCAGGCGCATGACGGTGAGGGTCATCATCCGGCCCTTGAGCTCCAGGGCCTGATCAGTGCTCTTTTTCGCGCGGGTCATCCCTGCTCCATTCAGACCGTATTACGCGCGGCCCCCTCGCCGGTGTTCCCGGGAGGGGGCCGCTATTGCGCGCCTTTATAGCGTGCCGGCGGGGTACGATCAACCGTCGCCGTTTTACGACTCCGCCAGCAGCCGGTTCATGCGCCGTACGAAGGCCGCAGGATCCTCCAGCTGCCCGCCCTCGGTGAGCATGGCCTGATCGAACAGCACGTGCGCCCACTCGGCGAAGGTGTCGTCATCCTCGACATTCTGCAGCCGCTGGATGATGCGATGCTCCGGATTGATCTCCATGGCCGGCTTGCCCGCCGGAATGGCGTGTCCGGCGGCCTTGAGCATGCGCTGCATGCTGACGGCGAACTCGTGCTCGCCCACCACCAGGCAGCTCGGTGAATCCGTCAGGCGGTGGCTGATGCGGACGTTGTCGACCTTGTCCTCCAGGGCCTTCTCCAGGCGCTCGGCCAGGGGCTTGTACTCCGACTCCGCCTTCTCGCGCTCGGCCTTGTCGCTCTCGTCCTCGAGATCGCCCAGGTCGAGATCCCCCTTGGCCACGTGCACCAGCTTCCTGCCGTCGTACTCGCCCAGGTGCGTCACGCACCACTCGTCCACCGGGTCGCCCAGGAGCAGCACTTCCACACCCTTCTTGCGAAAGACCTCCAGGTGCGGGCTGTTCTTGGCGGCGCTGAAGCTGTCGCCGGTAACGTAGTAGATCGACTCCTGCCCCTCCTTCATGCGGGCGACGTAGTCGTCCAGGGACACCGTCTCCACTTCGCTGTCGGTGTGCGTCGAGGAGAATCGCAGCAGTTTGGCGACGCGCTCGCGGTTGCCGAAGTCCTCCGCCGGCCCCTCCTTGAGGACGCGGCCGAAGGTGCTCCAGAAGGTGGCATAGTTCTCCGGCTCGTCCGCCGCCATGGCCTCCAGGCGGTCCAGGATGCGCTTCACGGATGCCGACTTGATCTTCTCGATCTGCCGGTTGTGCTGCAGCAGCTCGCGGGAGACGTTCAGCGGCAGATCGTCCGAGTCGATGATGCCGCGCACGAAGCGCAGATACCGCGGCATCAGGTGCTCGGCATCGTCCATGATGAACACCCGCCGCACGTACAGGTGCACCCCGCTCTGGCGGTCCCGGTCCCAGAGGTCGAAGGGTGCACGCTTGGGGATGAACAGCAGTGAGGTGTAACTGAGATTGCCTTCCACCTTGTTGTGCAGCCAGGTGAGCGGGCCCTCGAAATCGTGGGCGACCTGCTTGTAGAAAGCCTCGTATTCCTCGTCGGTGATCTCGGACTTCGGCCGCATCCACAGCGCCGAGGCCTTGTTCACCGTCTCGTCGCCGCCTTCATCGTCGTCCTCGCCGGTGGACTCCTTCGGCATGACAATGGGCAGCGAGATGTGGTCCGAATAGGTACGGATAATCTGGCGCAGCCTCCAGCCGTCCAGGAACTCATCCATGTCATCACGCAGGTGCAGCACCACTGTGGTGCCACGCTCCGAGCGCTCCACGGTCTCCAGGGAATACGCCCCCTCGCCGTCGGATTCCCAATGCACGCCCTCCGCCGTCGACTGGCCGGCGCGGCGGGTAAACACCTCCACCCGCTGGGCCACGATGAACGCGGAGTAGAAGCCGACACCGAACTGGCCGATGAGCTTGGCGTCCCTGGCCTGATCCCCCGTGAGCTGATTGATGAAGTGCTGGGTGCCGGAGCGGGCGATAGTGCCCAGATTCTCGATGACCTCGTCCCGGGTCATGCCGATGCCGTTGTCCTCGACGGTGACGGTGCGCGCTTCCTTGTCGTAGCTCACGCGCATGCGCAGGTCGCCCTCGCCCTCGAACAGGCTCTCGTCCTTCAGCCCTTCGAAGCGCAGGCGATCACAGGCATCGGAGGCGTTGGAGATCAACTCGCGAAGGAAGATCTCGCGGCTGCTGTAGAGGGAGTGCACCATCAGGTGCAGAAGCTGGCGGACTTCGGTCTGGAATTCGTGGGTTTCCTTCTGCGCGGCAACGCTCATGACTGGTTCGCTCCCCGAAACGGTTGTTCCTTGTGTACGTTGGTCTTGACCTGCGGACGCCGGCGACCACGCCGCCCGCGCCCCGACGAGGGTTTGATGGGCACGCCCGGGGCGCTTTTCAACCCCCGAAGGAGACGCTGAACAATTCCCGCTTGCCTCTGCGCGAACTGTTCAGCGTCTCCTTCGGCCGTTTCTGGACATTGCCGTCGCCGGAAGGGACCATGTCAGGAGGGCACCGAACGGAAATCACATCATCATGACGCTATCCACATGGCAGGCCCTGGGCCTGGCCCAGCTCGTGATCCTCCTGCTGGTCGCGGTGGCCGTGCTCGGGTGGACGCTGTGGCGTCGCCCACGGACGGCGGCAGCTATCCAGCAGGCGACACCCCAGGCACCGCCGCCCACCGATGATCCGGACACCCTGGCCGTCGTCTCCCGCTTTCTCGAGGGCGAGCTGGCGCGGACCCGGGCCCAGCAGGAGGCCAACGACCGCAACCTCCCGGAGCATGTGCTTTCGGCCCGCGCGCGTTATCTGCAGGCAGAGCTGGATGCGCTGGCCTACACCGACACCCCGGATCCGTTCTGGGCGCACCTGTGCGAGTGCATCGACGGCTGGAATGTGCCACAGGCCAGGGCGCTCGATGACGACGACGAATCCCTGGCCGCCACGCATTCACGCCTGCAGCGCCTTCTCGGTGAGATGGAACGGGAGCCGCCGTCCCAAGTGGTGGTCCGGCAGCTGGCGGTCATCGAACGGCGCCTGGCCGCCATCCAGCGCCAGACCGGAACCGGGGAAGAAGACAACACCGGCCTCGCCGCCGCAGGCGACGCCGGCCAAGCAGAGGGTTCAGAACAGCTCCGGTGATGTCTCCGGGTCAATGCCGGCACGGGTGTTGTCATCGATCTCCCGCGCCGGAATCCACTCGCCGGTGACCATCTGGCTGTACCCCATCCCGGGGCCGACCATGGGATAGACGCTGGCGTTGTTGTCGATCATGACTTCCAGGAACGCCGGACCGTCGAACTCCACGAAGGCCTTCACCGCCTCTTCCAGCTCCGCCTTGTCGGTGACGCGACGGGCAAACGGGAAGCCGTCCGCCTCGGCGGCCTTGATGAAGTCCTTGCGGTGCAGAGTCTTGTCGCTGCCGGAGAAATTCTCGTTGAAGTACAGCCGCTGCCACTGGCGCACCATGCCGTCGCCCATGTTGTTCAGGAGCAGCACCTTCACAGGCAGGTTGTAGTTGGTGACGGTCTCCATATCGCCCAGGTTCATGCGGATGCTGCCGTCGCCGTCGATGTCGATGACGGTCTTGTCCGGGCAGGCGAACTGGGCACCGATGGCCGCCGGCAGGCCGTACCCCATGGTGCCCATGCTGCCAGAGGTCAGCCACAGGCGGGGCTCGCGGAAATCGCAGTACTGCGCCGCCCACATCTGATGCTGGCCCACGCCGGTGCTGATGATGGCCTCACCACCGGTGACCTTGTTCACCGCTTCCACCACGTAATGCGGCTGGATCAGATCGCTGTCGCGATCGTAGCTCATGGGGTGATTACGCTTGAGTTTCTGCACGTGCCGCAGCCAGGGGCTGAAGTCGCGCTCGAAGCCCTGTTCGCGGCCATGGGTCAGGAGCTGGCGCAGGCTGCGCCCGGCCTCGCCCACGTGAGCCCAGTCCACCACCTTGACCTTGCCGATCTCGGCGGCATCGATGTCGATGTGGGCAATGTGCTCGGCCAGGGGTGCGAACTCGTCCACCTTGCCGGCCACGCGATCGTCGAACCGTGCGCCCACCGCGATCAGGAAGTCACAGTCCTCCACCGCATAGTTGGCGTAGGCCGTGCCGTGCATGCCGAGCATGTGCAGGGAGAGATCATCGGTGGTATCCATGGCCCCGAGGCCCATGAGGGTGCTCACCACCGGAATGTTGTAGGTGCGGGCGAATTCACGCAGTTCGTCAGCGGCGTTGCCATTGATCACGCCACCACCCACGTACAGCAGCGGGCGGTTGGACTTCGCCAGCATGTCGAAGAACTGCCGGCACTTGCGCTCGGAGAGCTTCGCCGAGCGCAGGGAATCCATGCGCTGGCGGTAGCCGCGCATCTCCAGCAGGCCGCTGCCGGCATACTCCCCGACCCAGTTCTGCATGTTCTTGGGCACGTCGATGACCACCGGCCCCGGCCGCCCCGAACGGGCGATCTCGAAGGCGGTGCGCACGGTGGCCTCGAGCTCGTCCGGGCGCGTCACCAGGAACACATGCTTGGCGCAGCTGCCCATGATGTTGACGATGGGCGCTTCCTGGAAGGCGTCCGTCCCCATGGCGCCGGTGGGCACCTGGCCGGTGATCAGCACCACCGGCGTCGAGTCGGCCATACAGTCGCGGATGGGCGTGACGGTGTTGGTGGCCCCCGGTCCCGAAGTCACCAGGAACACCCCGACCTTGCCGCTGGCGCGGGCATAGCCCGCGGCCATGAAGCCCGCTCCCTGTTCGTTGGCGGGCACGATCAGCTTCATCGGGTCGTCGTCCTGCTCGGCCCGGTGCTGCTCGTTGTAACGAAAAACAGCGTCGTAAGTGGGCAGGATGGCACCACCGCTGTAGCCGAAAATGGTGTCGACGCCCTCGTCCGCCAGGACCTGGACGATCATCTCGGCGCCGCTCATGGTCTGGCCGGCCAGGGGGTGCTGCTGGTTCGCTTTCTGTCTCGTGATCATGCTTCCATCCTGCGGGTACGTCGCGTCGAGCGGGCGATCGGGAACCGCTCACTATAAATGCCTGATGTTCCGGGACACAAGCCCGCGCGCGGGCGAAGGCTCCGGTTCAGTCCCCACCACCCTCGGGGCGGAAATCCAGAGCCACGGAATTGATGCAGTAGCGCAGCCCGGTCGGTTCGGGGCCATCGGGGAACACATGCCCCATATGCGCTCCGCATTGCCGGCAGTGAACTTCCTCGCGGCGCATGCCCAGACTGAGATCAATCTCGGTGGCCACGTTCTTCTCTGCCACCGGTGCCCAGAAACTGGGCCAGCCACTTCCCGACTCGTACTTGGTGGAGGTGTCGAACAGCGGCGTGCCGCAGCAGATGCAGTGGAACACGCCGGCGGTGGAGACCTTGTTGTAGTCGCCGGAGAACGGCGGTTCGGTGCCCTTTTCCCGCGTAACCCGGTACTGCTCCGGGGTCAGTTCCTCGCGCCACTGCGCTTCGGTCTTGTCGACAGTCGACATGGCAACGCCTCCGCAGGGATTCGTGAGTGTGAACCACTCCGATTATACTGACATCAACTCCGGTTACACTGCCATTCGGTGACCCGGTTCGGAAGCGCACCACCGCTGGCACCACCTGTGACCGCGGACACGCGATGCATGATCGCCATAACGACCAAGGGACTGTGCCGCTACCATGCCTGCAACCTCCATTGCCCGCCCCGCCCACTCGGCTCTGGACGCCACGCTGGAGGCGCTGGACAGCGTCACCCGGTTGGTGGACGCCTACGAGCGTGGCGAAGATGACGTCGCCCCTTGGGGGCGCTGCCGCGGTCCGCTGGAAGAGGCCCGCGGCGCTCTGGTGATGCTGCAGATGGACGGCGCGCGGCTGCTGGTGGACGAGTGCATGGAACTCATGGAGGCGCTCGAGGACGACGACGCGCTATCCCAGCGCCACGCCATGGACGCCCTGCTCTACGCATTACTGTTGCTGCCGCGGTATATCGACCGCTACCGGGACCACTGGCTGGAGACGCCGGAAACCCTGCTGCCGACCATCAATGCCCTGCGTGGACTGCGCCGGGCGGTGCTGATTCCCGAATACGACTTCGCGGACCTCGCCGACATGGACACCGAGCTCGCGGCCCTGGCCGGCGAAGTCGGCCCGGCGGAGAGCCCGGACCCCGAGACCCTGCGGCGCCTGCGACACATGCTGCAGATGGGCCTGCTGGGCCTGTTCCGCAACCCCGAGGCGCCGGTGCATTTCAAGCAGGTACACCGCGCCCTGTCGCGCCTGGCCGGAGCCTGCGGTGATACGGTCACCGGTCGCTGGCTGCTCCTGGCGGCAACACTTGCCGGGGCGGCAGAACGCGACCGCATTCCCGCCAGCGCCTCCATGCGGCTGCTGATCTCGCGGCTGGATTTTCTCGTCCGGGAACTCCTGCTGGGCGAGACCATGGCAACGGAGGTTCCGCCACCCGCGATGGTTCGCCAGGCTCTGCTCTATTATGCCGCCCGCGGCAGCGAGGCAGCACCGCTCCTGACGCGCCTGGCGCAGGAGTTGGGCCTCGATGAATGCGTTACGCCGCGGGATCGAATCCAGGCCGAACGCGATGCCGTCTCGGCACCGGACTCCCAGGTGCTGGATGCGGTCTCCCGTGCCCTCGGCGAAGAGATGGCTCAGGTGCAGACCTTCATCGAGACGCTGAGCCGGCTGAACAGCGTGACCCGTACGGAGCGCGATGAACTGGCTGAACACCTCAACCGGCTCGGCCACACCCTGACGCTGCTGGGCCTGTCCGGCCAGGCGGCAGCCATCAAGCGCGAGCACACGCGACTGCAATCGCTGGGTGACGATGTCAGCGGCGACCGGCTACGGGAACTGCTCTCGCACTGCGTGGAAACCCTGAGCGAGAGCGAGGACGCCGTTACGCACCTGGCGCGGCCGGAGGAGGCGGGCACCCCGGAGCGTCCCGCACGGCTCCAGGAGGCCAGCCGCCAAGCGATCCAGGAGGCCCTGAGCAACCTGGCGCAGGTGCGCCGCAGCATGGAGTACTTCAACGGCGACCGCGACCAGGGCGACGACCTCGCCAGCACCCTGCCGGCTCTGGACGAAGTGCGAGGCAGCCTGAACATGCTGGGCCTGGAGCGGGCGATGACACTGCTGGCCCGCTCCCGCGACGCCGTGGCGCAACTGGACGACACCGACGCCGGCAACGGCGAGCGGCTGAATGCGGTGGCCGATGCCCTCGCCGCCATCGAGTGGTACATGGAAAGCCTTCTGGAAGGCATCGAGGACGGCGAAGAAACCCTCGATATTGCCGAGGCCAGCCTCGACTGAGCGGCGGCGTCACCGCCGCTCGGTCAGACGGCGCACCAGTGCCGGCAGGACCTCGGCGGCGCTGCCCGCCAGCCGCAGGGCAACGGCATCCGACAGCGGCGTCGGCTCCGGATTGATCTCGATCACCAGCGCACCCTGCTGCATGGCCACTTCCGGAATGCTCGCCGCGGGCTGTACCAGGCCCGAGGTGCCGATACTGAGCAGCACATCGGCGTCCGCGGCGGCCTGCAGGGCCGCCTGCCAGGTCTTCTGCGGAAGCATTTCGCCAAACCACACCACGTCGGGCCGGAGAGGCGCCGCACACTGAGGACAGCGGGGCGGCGCCCCCTCCACATCCGGCGGCACGGGATCCCGCACCGGGGTAAGCTCGTGGGAGCATACATCCCGGTGCAGGTTGCCGTGGAGCTCCAGCACGATGTCGTTGCCGGCCCGCTGGTGGAGACTGTCCACGTTCTGGGTGACCACGGAAAAGGACTCGCTGAGAGACGCCCAGTCGGCGAGAGCCAGGTGCCCCGCGTTGGGCTCCGCCGCCCCCACCAGCTGCCGCCGCCAGCTGTACCACTGCCATACCAGCGCGGGATCACGCTGAAAGGCCTCCGGCGTCGCCAGGTCGGCCGGATCGTAGTGCTGCCACAGGCCGGTCTGGGCATCACGAAAGGTTGGGACGCCGCTTTCCGCGGACATGCCAGCGCCGGTAAAAGCCGCTACGGAGCGGGCCGAAACCAGCCGCTCGGTGACCGTTGCGTCGATCTCCACACCCGGTACTCCCTGGTCCGCGTTACGCGTTCGCGCCCCGTTTCACTTACAATGCCTCACCATTCGGAGTTCATGTAGCGCGCTGATCGCGCCGCCAGCGGCGTGCGACCAGGCGCGGCTGCAGTCATTTTCGCAACCACGGGACGTGCGAATGAGTGAAATCATGCTGATCAATGTCTCGGGTCAGGACAAGCCCGGGCTCACCCACTCGCTGATGGAGTTTCTCGCCGAATACGACGTCGGCGTCCTGGACATCGGCCAGGCCATGATCCATAACACCCTGTCGCTGGGCATCCTTGTGGAAGTCCCCGAGGAAGAGGCCCGCTCGCCGGTGCTCAAGGATGTGCTGTTCCACCTGCACCACCAGGGCATGCATGTGCGCTTCACCCCCATCTCCCGCGAAGACTACGAACGCTGGGTACAGGGCGAAGACGAACCGCGCTACGTGTTCACGCTGCTGGGCCGTCGCATCACCGCCGAACAGATCGCGCGGGTGAGCAAGGTCATCAGCGACAACGGCCTGAACATCGAGGACATCGTCCGCCTCTCCCGCCGCGAGCCGCTGTACAAGGCCGACGACGGCCTCGGCCGGGCCTGTATCGAACTGACCGTGCGCGGCACCCCACTCGACCTGGACGTGATGAAACAGCACTTTCTGACCATCTCCCAGGACCTGAACGTGGACATCAGCTTCCAGGCGGACACCGTCTACCGTCGTAATCGCCGCCTGGTGGTGTTCGACATGGATTCCACGCTGATCCAGCAGGAGGTCATCGACGAACTGGCCAAGAAGGCCGGCGTCGGCGACCAGGTGGCCAAGGTCACCGAGGCCGCCATGCAGGGCGAACTCGATTTCCGCGAGAGCCTGCGCCAGCGGGTGGCGCTGCTGGAAGGGCTGGATGAATCCGTGCTGGAGGAGGTCGCGCAGGAACTCACCCTGACCGAGGGCGCGGAGCGGCTGATTCGCACGCTGAAGGCCTTTGGCTACACCACGGCCATCGTCTCCGGCGGCTTCAGCTACTTCGGCAAGCGCCTGCAGGAGAAGCTCGGCGTCGATTACGTCTACGCCAACGAGCTGGCCATCCGCGACGGCAAGGTCACCGGTGACGTGGACGGCCCGATCGTCGACGGCGAACGCAAGGCGCAGCTGCTGCGGGACATTGCCGAACGCGAAGGGCTGAACCTGGATCAGGTGATCGCCGTGGGCGATGGCGCCAATGACCTGCCCATGCTGCGCCTGGCCGGTCTCGGCGTGGCCTTCCGCGCCAAGCCGCTGGTCCAGCGCAGCGCCAGGCAGTCACTCTCCTCCCTGGGCCTGGACGGCATCCTCTACCTGATCGGCATCAAGGATACCGACGCCGAAGCCAACGGCCACGAGCAGACGTAGTGAAGGTGTGACGGAGTTGCCCCTCGGCAGACCGCCGAGGGATGTCAACTTCGTCTATCCGGGCGCAATTTCCTTTCTGTTCCTTCTGCCATCGGCGTGCTACACCTCCCGGGTACATCAACAATGATCGGGAGGAGAACACCATGGCAGCCAACATCGTCCTGCCCCGTTACATGCGCGTGGGTGCCGGTGCAAGCCAGGAACTGGCGCCATTGCTGCAGCAGCTCGGCGTCAAGCATCCCTTCATCATCACCGACCAGGACATGGTGAAGTTCGGCTACCTGGAGGGGTTGACCAAGGGCCTCGACGACGCCGGCATCCCCTACGCCGTCTTTGACGGCACGGTGCCCGACCCCACGGTTGCATCCATCAACGAGGGCGTCGCCAAGCTGAAGCAGAAAGACCACGACGGCGTGGTCGCCCTGGGCGGCGGCAGCCCCATCGACAGCGCCAAGGCCATTGCCCACCTGGCGGTGTTCGGCGGCCAGATGCGGGACTACAAGGCCCCGACCATGAGCGACGAACAGGGCATGCCGCTGGTGGCGATTCCCACCACCGCCGGCACCGGCTCCGAGGCCACGCGGTTTACCGTAATCACCGACGAGGAGACCGACGAGAAGATGCTCTGCCCCGGGGCGGCCTTCTGCCCGGTGGCGGCGCTGGTGGACTACGAGCTGACCCTGACCATGCCGCGGCGCCTGACCGCCGACACCGGCGTGGACACCCTCACCCACGCCATTGAGGCCTATGTCAGCGCCAAGCGCAATCCGTTCTCCGACGGCATGGCGCAGATGACCATGACGGCGGTGTCCCGGCACCTGCGCACGGCCTGCAACGAGCCCGACAACCGCGAGGCCCGGGAAGGCATGATGCTGGCCGCCATGCACGGCGGCATGGCGTTCTCGAATGCGTCGGTGTGCATGGTGCACGGCATGAGCCGGCCCGTCGGCGCGTTTTTCCATGTGCCCCACGGCCTGTCCAACGCCATGCTACTGCCGGCGGTGACGGCGTTCTCCATTGACGCCGCGCCGGACCGCTACGCCAACTGCGCCCGCTTCATGGGTGTTGCCGGACCGAAGGACAGCGACCAGGATGCCTGCCAAAAGCTGCTGCAGGAGCTGCGACAACTGAACAAGGATCTGGACGTGCCCACGCCGAAGGACTATGGCATCGACGAGCAGCGCTTCTTCGAGGTCCTGCCCACCATGGCGGAACAGGCACTGGCCTCGGGCTCCCCCGGCAACAACCCGCGGGTGCCCACGGCCGACGAGATCGTCGAGGTGTACAAGCAAGCCTGGGACGGACGCGGCTGAGTTCAAGGAAACGCTGAATAATTCGCGCGCGCCTCTGGCCGATCAGCGCGCCCGCAGACCAGGCGCGCTGCGCAGCGCTGTACTGCCGGTACAGTCAAGCAGCGCAACGCCGGCTGTGGGCGCGCTGATCGGCCGCGTCATGGCGGCGCTCTGGACTGCGTTGGCGTTCTTGTAAAGGGCTGCGGCCATTCACTGCGAACGCCGCCTTGCCAGAGCGCCGCCATGACGCGCAGAGGCACGCGGGAATTGTTCAGCGTTTCCTTAACCGTGACGGGCAACGCGGTACTGGGTCGGTGACATGCCCATGACCTTCCGGAACAGCCGGGAGAAATAATAGGCGTCATCGTAGCCCAGCGCCGCGCCGATCTCCGCCACGGGCTGGTCGCTGATATCCAGCAGGTAGCAGGCGCGCTCCATTTTCAGGTGCAGAAAATGCTGATAGGGCGAGTTTCCGGTCTGGGCCTTGTAACGTCGGCAAAACCCGTGCCGCGACATGCCGGCCGCTTCGGCAAGGGTGGCCAGGTCCAGTTGCCCGTGGAGTTTCTCCTGCATCAGGGTATGGATGCCCTGCAGATCGAAACCGTCACCCGAGCTCGTGCGCAGGTGGGTGGAGATCATCAACGCGAACATGGAAAGCATCTGCCGCAGGTGGTTCGCGGCATGCACGAAATAGCCCTCGCGAAAGCCGTTGCTACGCACCTCCAGCAGGGTCTCGAAGTCGGACACCACCTTCGGCGCCGCACCGATATGCCGCACGGGCCGGTCCGGCAGAAAGTGCATCTGCTCCCAGAAGGCATCCACATCGCTGCCGTCGAAGTGAACCCAGTACATGGTCCAGGGGTCCCGGCTGCTGGAGGCGTAAGCGTGCAGCAACCCCGCCGGAAGCATCATCAGGTCCCCGCGCGCCACCGGGTACTGCCGCCGGTTCACCCGCAGCATGCCGCGCCCTCCGGCGCAATAAAGCAGCAGATGGTCCGCGTGCTCCTGACGCTCCACGCGGTGCCCCAGCGCCTCGGGGTAATAGCCCATGGCCCGCGGGTACAGCCCGTCGGCCAACGGGTGCTCGGCCAGGCGCTGCAACAGGAACCGGGGCACCATGAAGCGCACGCCTTCCGGCGGAAGTGGCCAGTCGGACGGACCCGTCATGCTTCACCCTCCAACCAGGGAATGAGTCAACATCGTCCATCACAGGGGCGATATCGTCAATCGACGCAACACGGACAAGCTGCTACAACTAAAAGTATTAGTCATCAGATAAGGCGATGGAACAATCAGAGCAGACCCGCTAACAAGTTCCATTGCTTCGCAGGAGGAGGAGATCATGTCTCAGGTTCGCACAGTTTCGGAATCCGTTCCGCACATCCATCACTACATCAACGGCCAGAAGGTCGAGCGCGACACCGGTCGCAGCCTGGAAGTGCACAACCCCGCCAGCGGTGAGGTCACCGCCAGCGTCGCGCTGGCCGATGCCGCCACCACCCGGGAAGCCATCCAGGCAGCGAAGGACGCCCTGCCCGCCTGGCAGGCAGTGACGCCCCTGAACCGGGCGCGGGTGATGTTCCGCTACAAGGCGCTCATCGAGAAGCACTTCGAGGAGATTGCCCAGCTGATCACCCGGGAACACGGCAAGGTGATCGAGGACGCCCGCGGGGAACTGACCCGCGGCCTGGAGATCGTGGAGTTTGCCTGTGGTGCCCCGCACCTGCTCAAGGGCGAGCATTCGCTGAACGTGGGCGGCAGCGTGGACAGCCACAGCATGATGCAGCCGGTGGGTGTGTGCGCCGGCATCACGCCGTTCAACTTCCCGGCCATGGTCCCCATGTGGATGTTCCCGGTGGCCCTGGTGTGCGGCAACACCTTCGTGCTCAAGCCCTCGGAGAAGGATCCGTCGGTGCCCATGTATCTGGCCGAACTCATGAAGGAGGCCGGCGCGCCGGACGGCGTGCTGAACGTGGTCAACGGCGACAAGGAATCCGTGGACACACTGCTGACGGATCCGGACGTCGCCGCCATCAGCTTCGTAGGTTCCACGCCCATCGCCGAGTACATCTACTCCACCGGCTGCGCCCACGGCAAACGCGTCCAGGCCCTGGGCGGCGCCAAGAACCACATGGCCGTGATGCCCGATGCCGACCTGGACGGCGCCGTGGAAGCCCTGCTGGGCGCGGCGTACGGCTCTGCCGGCGAACGCTGCATGGCCATCTCCGTCGCCGTGGCGGTGGGCGATGAAACCGCCGACAAGCTGGTGGAAAAGCTCAAGCCGCGGGTGGAGAACCTGAAAATCGGCGACGGCCTGGCGGAGAAGGGCCTGGAAATGGGGCCGCTGGTCACCCGGGAACACATGGACAAGGTCCGCAGCTACATGGACCTGGGCGAGCAGGAAGGCGCCACCGTGGTGGTGGACGGCCGCAAGCGGGAGTTCCAGGGGAACAACGGCTACTTCCTGGGTGGCACCCTTTTCGACCACGTAAAGCCGGATATGCGGATCTACAAGGAAGAGATCTTCGGGCCGGTGCTCTGCGTAGTCCGTGTGCCGGACTACGAGACCGCGGTGAAGCTGATCAACGAACACGAGTTCGGCAACGGCACGGCCATCTTCACCCGTGACGGCGACGCCGCACGCCAGTTCACCACCGACATCCAGGTGGGCATGGTGGGCGTGAACGTGCCCATTCCGGTGCCCATGGCGTTCCACAGCTTCGGCGGCTGGAAGCGCTCGCTGTTCGGCCCGCTGCACATGCACGGCCCGGACGGTGTGCGCTTCTACACCAAGATGAAGACGGTGACGGCCCGCTGGCCCAAGGGCGTGCGTTCCGGTTCGGCCTTCACCATGCCGACCATGGAATAAGGCCAACGGCCGGGCGTCGCCTCCATCGCAGGGGCGACGCCCGGCCAATATCGTCCATGTCGGTCGACTTTGTGAATCCCTCTCCACTCCGTAGAGTGGTAATGGTGTTACACGACGGCTTGAGCAGAGCGGAGGAGACGTAGCAACGTAGTGAAGAACGGAGCAATAAGCAAAGCAACGATCCAGGCATGGCCCACCATGCCAAGTCGCAAGTAAAAATGGAGGAGAAACCATGACGAAGCGACATTCGTTCCATACCCCAAGCACGGTCAAATCCGGCGCCACGGCGCTGTCGGTGGTCGCTGCGGGTGCGCTGGCCGCCGGCACCTACTTCGGTTCGTCGGTGGACAACACGGCCCACGCCGAGATCGAACGCCCGGATGCCCCTAGCGAGCTGATCTTCGAAACCGCCTGGCCCAGCGCCATCACGCTCTGGCGACCGGACCGTTACTACGTTGACCTGGTCAACACCCTGGCTCACGGCCACGTGGACATCGACTGGTACGACGGCGGCACTTTCTCGTCGTCCACCGACATGTTCGATGATGTCCAGGCCGGCTCCGTGGACATGGGCAGTGACTGGCCGAGCTACTGGGAAGGTCGCAACACCGCGTTCTCCCTGGTCACCTCAGTGCCCATGATCTTTTCGCCCAATGACTACATGACCTGGTTCTGGCAGGGCGGGGGCTACGAGCTGTCCAACGAGGTCTATGGTCAGTACGGGATCAAGTGGTTCCCGCACAGCGTCACCTCGCCGGAAGCCGGCCAGCGCACCAACGTGGCGGTGGAGAGCCCGGAGGACTACGAGGGCCTGCGCCTGCGTCAGTGCGGTCGCAACCAGTCCCGCATTCTCGAGGACATGGGCGCCTCCGCGGTGTTTACGCCGGGTGGCGAGGTTTACGCGGCCCTGGACCGCGGCGTGCTGGACGGCGCCGAGTTCTCCGTCCCCGAGGTGGACTGGAGCATGGGTCTGCAGGAAGTCACCGACTACGTCGTCAAGCCGGGCTGGCACCAGCCGGGTCCCGTCTCCGGCATCATGGTCAACAAGCAGGCGTATGACGAGCTGGACGACTTCACCAAGTTCGTGATGAAGCAGGCGGCCCAGACGACCATGATGTGGTCCTGGACGTACTTCGACTACACCTCGGGTGAATATACCGGCAAGTTCCAGGAAGCCGGCGTTGAGATCACCCGCCTTGAAGACGAGGTGCTGGATCAGGTTCTTGAGTTGACCGAGGCCCGCATCATCAGCGATGCCGAGGACAACGCCGACCATGCCAAGCTCGCCCTGTCCATGTACGACTACCTGGTGGTCATGGCGGACTGGCGTGAGTATCAGCAGCCATTCATGCACGGCCACGTCTGGGACTCCCTCCAGGACACCCATGAGCGCCTGGTGGAGATTGCGCAGGACCATGGCGTCTACGAGGAGACCATGGAGGTGATCGAGGACGCCCGGGCCCGCAACGAGGACCAGGCCTTCTGGCAGCCGGGGGATACCTACGAGAATCATCCCGTTCGGGACTGATCCCGGGTTGAACCCTTAAGCTCACGTCAGGGCGTCTGCGGTCGGCGGCACTAGCTGCCGGCCGCAGACGCTTATAACGGGTCTGTCGGAGGCTACCGTGAACGCCCTGATCGCATTCGTCCGATTCATCGACCGGATCAACTACTACGTCGGCAAGTACTTCGTCGCGTGGATCCTGTTCGTGATCATGAGCATCGCCCTGTTCGAGGTGGTGACGCGGCGTATCATCGGTTCGCCGCACGCCTGGACCCAGGAAATCCTGGTTTACCTGTTCTGTGCGCATTTCGTCCTGGCACTGGGTTATACCCTCTACTACAAGGAACACGTGGTGGTGGACGTGTTCACCACGATGCTTCCCCAGCGCGCCCAGGTAGTGCTCGAGACCATCGTCTACCTGGTATTCATCGGCGCGTTCGTCTACGTAATGATCCCGACAGCCTACGACTTCGCTGCACGCTCCTGGGCATCCGGGGAGCGCGCACCAACAGCGTTCAATTCCCCCGTGTATCCGGCGAAGACGCTGATTCCCATCAGCATGGTCCTGTTGGGCATACAACTCGCGGGAATTGTCGGCAAAAACGTCCTTTTCCTGGTCCGCGGCAAATCGCTTGAGGACGCATAATGGAAGCAGAAATCACCGTCCTGATCATGTTTCTCGGGGTGCTGATCGGCATCCTGCTGGGTGCGCCCATTGCGTTCGTGCTCGCGGGCCTGGCCATCATCTTCGGTTACTGGGAACTCGGCGAACGGGTCTTCCCCATGTTCGCCAACCGCATGTGGAGCACGGCCAGCAACTCGTTGCTGATCGCAATACCCATGTTCGTGTTCATGGCATCGATCCTGGAACGCTCCGGCATCGCCGACAAACTGTTCCAGTCGCTGCTCTACGCCTTCGGCAAGCTCAACGGCTCCATCGCCCTCACCGTCGTGATCCTCTCCGCCGTTTTCGCCGCGGTCACCGGGGTGATGGGTGCCACGGTGGTGAGCATGTCGCTGATGGCCATCCCGGCGATGATGAAGTACCAGTACGACAAGGCCCTGGCTACGGGCACCGTGGCTGCCGGCGGGACCATCGGCATCATCATCCCGCCGAGCATCATGCTGGTGATCATGGCCGACCAGTCCGGCGAGTCCGTGGGACGACTCTTCGCCGCCGGCCTGATGCCCGGCCTGCTGCTTGCCGGCCTGTACTTTCTCTACATCCTGATTCGCTGCTGGTTTCAGCCTCACCTGGGGCCGGCGCTGCCCAAGGAGGAGCGGGACCGCTACTCCGCCCTGCAGGTCACGGGCATGATCCTGCTCAACATGGTGCCGCCGGTCCTGCTGATCTTCGGCGTACTCGGCTCCATCTGGTTCGGTTACGCCACCCCCACCGAGGCTTCGGCCATCGGCGCCTTCCTCGCCCTGGTAATGATGACGATTTACGGGCGCTTCAGCTGGCAGGCAGTCAAGGAGGCCACCTGGACCACCACCCGCACCAGTTGCATGGTGCTGGCGGTGATCGTGGGTGCGACGCTGTTCACCCAGGTGTTCATGGCCGTGGGTGGACGTGATGTCGTCACCGACCTGGTGCTGATTCTGGATGACCAGTTCGGCATGTGGGGCACCTTCGCCATGATGATGCTGGTGGTGTTCCTGCTGGGCTTCCTCATCGACTGGATCGGCATCATCCTGATCACGTTCCCGATCTTCCTGCCGCTGGGGACGCTGATGGGCTTCAACGAGCTGTGGCTGATCATGATGATTGCGGTAAACCTGCAGGCGTCGTTCCTGACGCCGCCGGTGGGGTATGCGCTGTTCTACCTCAAGGGCACCGTCCCCAGGGGGGTCACCATGATGCACATCTACAAGGGGGTGTGGCCCTTCCTCCTCCTGCAGGTGGTGGCCATCGTGATCCTGGCGGTGTTCCCGGAGATCATCACCTGGCTGCCGCAGTTCGTGGCGCGGTAAGCGGCCCATGAGTGCAACGGGGACGACCGCCACCGGCGAAGCGGCGGCAACACGGCGGGCGGGCAGGGTCATCACCCTGCTCGCCGGGGTTTTCCTGGTTTCGCTGGCCTTCCTCGGGCTGCAGATCACTCTGACCCGGGTGCTCTCGGTAGCCCTGTCCCACCACTACGTGTTCGCCGTCGTCTCCCTGGCACTGCTGGGGCTGGGCATTGGCGGGATCGTGGTGCACGCCCTGCACCGTCGCTGGCAGCGGCTCGATCCGTCCGCCCTGCTCAGTGGGTTCGGTTCCCTGGCCGCCCTCGGCATCGTGCTGGCCATCGTCCTGGTGACCTGGATGGCGTCCCTGCCGGGCATTCATGCCTACGGGCTGCTGTTCTTCGGGGTGATTTTCCTGCCGTTCCTGGTGGCGGGCCTGTTCTTCGCCGAACTCTATCGACAGCACTCGGCATTCAGCGGCCCCCTCTACGGCGCCGATCTGGCCGGCGCCGCCTTCGGCGCGGTGGCCGCCATTCTGGTGCTCAACGCCTGGGGCGGGCTGGGAGGCAGTTACGTACTGGCGCTGATGGCGGCGTCGGGCAGCGCTTTGCTACTGGTGGGTGCGCAGGGTCAACGCCGTCTGGCCGCCACCGTCGCAGCCGTGGCACTGGGTGTCAGCGCGCTGCTGGCGGTGCTGCAGGCCTCCGGCATGGTGGGCACCAGCCTGCCGGCCGGCAACAACCCGGAGAAGGAGATCCACGACGCCATCCACGGCCCCCGTGACGGCGAGGTCGCTGATACCCGCTGGAGCGCTTTCGGCCGCACCGACCTGATCACCTATGCCGCCACCGATGACCACCGGGACCTCTACATCGACGGCACCGCCGGGACGCCCATGTACCGCTTCAGCGGCGATTTCCAGGCGCCGGGAAGCGCAGTGGAAACCCTGGAGAGCGAGTTCCCGGGGCGTTTCCCGTTCTTCTTCATGGACGATGACGCCCGCGATCGCGCCCTGATCATCGGCCCCGGCGGCGGTCGCGACGTGCTGCTCACCGCCAGGGCCGGGTTCGAGTCGATCACCGCCGTGGAGGTGAACCGGGAACTGCTGGACCTGGTGCGTGAGCAGCGTGACTACAGCGGTGGCCTGTACACGGACTTCGACCACATCGACGTCCGCCACGGCGAGGGGCGCCACTACGTCAAGCGCAGCGACGAGACCTTCGATCTGATCTACATGAGCCTGCCGGTGACCAACACCAGCCGCAGCCGCGAGGGCTTCGCGCTCACGGAGAACTTCCTGCTCACCGAACAGGCCATCGGCGAATACATGGACCACCTTACGGACAGCGGCCAGCTGGTGGTGGTGACCCATGACGAGCTGGCCATCCTGCGGCTGCTGCGGATCACGGTGGACGCTCTCACGGCCCGCGGCATGGAGACCGCCGAAGCCATGGAGCACATCTACATCCTCGGCTCCTTCCCCTACCCGGTATTCGTGGTCTCCGCCGACCCGTTCGCACCACCACAGGCGCGGAATATCCTGCAGCAGGCCGGCCGGGTGGGTTTCTCCCAGAACGCCAGCTACGTCCCCCATGTCACCGACCAGGGCGCGATGAACCCGCTGCTCCAGGCCCTGGGCATGGGACGGATGTCGCTGGAGGAGCTGGTATCACAGGTGGAAGAGCGTGGACACAACCTCTCCGCCGTCACCGACAACCGCCCGTTCTTCTATCACTTTGATCAGGAACTGCCCGCTCTGGTCACGGGTCTGTTCTGGGCCGCGCTGGGCGCGGCGGGGTTCATGCTGGTCTATCCGCTGGTGCGCGGCTTCAGTCACCACGGCCACGGCCGGCGACGACTGCCGCGCTCGGTCCTGCTGTTCGGCGCCATTGGCCTGGGTTTCATGCTCATCGAGGTGTCCCTGGTGCAGCGCCTGACACTGTTCCTTGGCGATCCGGTTCTCTCCCTGGCGGTGCTCCTGTTCGCGCTGCTGGTGTTCATGGGCCTGGGGAGTCTCGCCTCCAGTCGCTGCCGGCGAACTGCGTTCGGCAAGGGCATTGCGCTCGCGGCCGTCGCTGTCATGGCACTGACCGCACTCTACGGGGTGGTTCTGCCGCAAGTACTGGACTGGCTCATGCCCATGGGCCTGGCAGGTCGCATCTTTGCAAGCGTGGTACTGCTGGCGCCACTGTCCTTCGCCCTGGGCGTGCCGTTTCCACTGGCCATCCGCTCCCTGGAGGCGCATCGCCACGGCCATGCGGTGCCCTGGATGTGGGGTATCAACGGGGTATTTTCGGTGCTTGGGGCCGTCACCGCGGTGGTCATCGCCATGACGGTGGGTCTCAGCGAGGTTCTGTTCGCCGGTGCGGCGTGCTATCTGATCGTGTTGTTGATGACCCTGGAGACCGATGGCCGGCCCCAGGCATTCAGCCTGCGACGTGGTTGACGGTGTCGCGACCACGGACCGCGAGGTCGCGACACCGCGCCAGGCTCTCAGTACCCGCCAAGGACCGGATCGTCGTCCAGTTCCTGGAGAACGGCCTGGGCAAAATATGAATACTGGATCGCATGCTGGGCAATGCAGTAATCATGGGAGGGGGTATCCGGCGCCTGACGCAGGACACTGGAGCAGAGGTTGGCGAGGCGCTCATGGAAATCCGGCAGCTCACGCGCCATGGAATCCTCCTCAATGGCCTCGACACGCTCACGGAAGTGCGCGGACAGTTCGTCGCCCTGCTCCCGCAGGCAGGCCTGCCGCTCGTCACTGCCTTCGTCATGGCCCTCGCAGGCCTCTTCAAAGTCCGCCCGCATGGCCGCGAGGTTCTCTTCGAAGGAGACTCGCTCTTCGGCCATGCAATCCTCGTGGCCGGCGGAGCCCTTGCCGTCACCGGCCAGGCCGCAGGTGCCTTCAAGGTAATCCCGGACCTTGTCTTCGTCGTCGGCAATGGCAGGACCGGCAAACAGGAAACCGGCACACAGGAACAATCCAGCAAGGCGTTTCAACACGTCGACTCCTCCAGATCGGGCCGGGAATACATCCCGGATGGACCAGAAACATTGTTATCGCGCCCATCGTACCGGATAAAGCGGGGACAACTCAGCAATGAATCGGGCATTTCTTGAACGGGCCTTTCAGGGCGCCCCACTGCTGTTTCTGCTGCTATGGGCCAGCGGCTTCGTCTTCGCCGCCATGGGGCTCGCCCATACCGACCCGATGACGCTCCTGGCGCTACGCTACTTCCTGGTGGTGCTGGTGCTGCTGCCACTGTTCGTCGCACTCAGGCCCGGGCTGCCCGAGTCGCCAACGCAATGGTTACACGTGTGCGTGGTGGGCCTGTGCATCCAAGTGTTCTTCTTCGGCGGGGTCTACATGTCGCTGGAATACGGCCTGTCCGCCGGCGCCGTGGCCCTGATCGCCTCGTTGCACCCGATCATCGTGGGCGCCCTGGCAGCGCCGCTGGTCGGCGAACGGGTGGGGATTCAGGGATGGCTGGGGTTGGCACTGGGCCTGCTGGGCGCGGCCATTGTCATTGTCACGCGCATGACGGTGGAAGCGGCGTCACTCGTCGGCGTCCTGTTCGCGGTGCTCTCCCTGCTGGCCATGACCTCCGCGACCCTCTACGAGAAACGCTTCGGCGTGGCCCAGCATCCGGTCACCGCCAACATCGTCCAGTGCGGGCTGGGTTTTCTGGTGCTCGCCCCGCTGGCGGTGCTCCTGGAGCCTGTGCACATCGACTGGACCGGTGAGTTCCTGATCGCCATGGGCTATCTGGTGATCTGTAACTCGCTGATCGCCGTGACTCTGCTGCTGGCACTGGTTCGCCGCGGTCTGGCCTCGCGGGTATCCGCACTGTTCTTCCTGGTGCCGCCGCTGTCGGCTCTGATCGCCTGGCTCATTCTCGGCGAAGTCATGCCGGTGGCAGCCTGGGGTGGGATCGCCGTTGCCACCGTGGGCGTGGCCCTGATCAGCGAACCCGGTCAGCGGGCACGCGAGGCCCTGGTCGCCCGCCTGCGCAGTCCGTAAAAGCGCGAAAACCCGCCGGGACAGTCGTTCCGGGCGGGTAATCAGGTGTCGTCGACTTTCGGCAGGCAACCGCCGTGGGCGGCACACTCTGACGCCGGCTCAGACCTTTTCGCGGATCCGGGCGGCCTTGCCGCTGCGCTCCCGCAGGAAGTACAGCTTGGCACGCCGTACGTCACCCTTGCGCTTGACCTTGATGCTCTCGATCAGCGGGCTGTAGGTCTGAAAAACGCGCTCCACACCGGTGCCGTGGGACGTCTTGCGCAGAGTGAAGGCGGAATCCAGGCCGCGGTTGCGCTTGGCGATCACCACGCCCTCGAAGGGCTGCAGGCGCTCGCGGTTGCCTTCACGGACACGCACCTGCACCAGCACCGTGTCGCCCGGGGCGAAATCCGGCACCTTCTGGCCCAGGGCCTCGATCTGTTCCTTGTTCAGCTCGTCAATGATGTTGGTCATGCCGTTTTCCTCTACCCGTTCAGACCGGCTCGTCGCGGTCGTCGGCCCGGTACTCGTCAATAAATTCCCGCAACAGCCTGCGGCTGTCCGCGTCCAGTTCCTGTCCTGCCAGCAGCTCCGGCCGTCGCAGCCAGGTCCGTCCCAGAGCCTGCTTGCACCGCCACCGGCCGATGGCCTGGTGGTCGCCACCGAGCAATACGCCCGGCACATGCAATCCATCAACGCTCTCGGGCCGGGTGTAGTGCGGGTAATCCAGCAACCCGTCCGAGAACGAATCCGCCGCGGCGGAATCCTCGTGCCCCAGCGCCCCCGGCAACCACCGGGCGACCGCGTCGATCACGGCCATGGCCGGAATTTCGCCGCCGCTAAGGACGAAATCCCCCAGGGAGATCTCGTCGTCCACTTCCGTATTCAGCAAACGCTCGTCGATCCCCTCATACCGGCCGCAGAGAAGAATGACCCGCGGCTGCGCGGCCAGGTCACGGACATCGTTCTGCTGCAGCCGTCGCCCCTGGGGGCTGAGGTACACCACCGACGCCGGCACCGGCACCGCCTGCCGCGCGCGCCGAATGGTGGTGCGCAGCGGCTCGACCTTCATGACCATCCCGGGACCGCCCCCGTAGGAGCGATCGTCCACCGTGCCGTGCCGGTCGCCGGCGTCGGCGCGGGGATTCCAGCTCACCAGCTCCAGCAGGCCCGCGCGGGCGGCCCGTCCGGTGACACCATGCGCTGCCACCGACTCCACCAGCTCGGGGAACAGCGTGATCACGTCGACGCGCATGTTCGCTCCCGAGCCGGTGGTCAGAAATCCGGATCCCAGTCCACTTCCATGACCCCGGCGTCCAGGTCCACCTCCAGGACGTAGACATCCGGCACCATGGGGATCAACCTTTCGCGCTCCCCGGAGACCACCAGCACGTCGTTGGCGCCGGTCTCCATCAGCCGCGTCACGGTACCGAACTCCGTGCCGTCGCGATTGTACACGCGCAGACCCTGAAGATCGGCCCAGTAGTACTCGCCTTCGCCGGGCTGCGGCAGCTCGGCGCGCGGTACAGCGATCTTGCAGCCGATCAGGCCGCGGGCCTGGTCGCGGTCTTCACAACCTTGGAGCTGTGCCACGACGGCTTTGCCCTGACGCCGCCCGTTCTGCAGTTCCAGCGCCGTCCAGCGGTCACGTGCCTGCACGCGCCACACCGGATAGCCCAGAATGTTTTCGCGTGGGTCGGTGTACGAATACACCCGCACCCAGCCGGCAACGCCGTAGATGCCCGAGATCTCCCCGAGAACAATCAGCTCCTCGGCGCTCTCCACCACGGCTGCCCCCACCGGCGTCGGCAATTCGTCAGGCGCTTGCCTGCTGCTCCTTGCGGGCCTGCTTGATCAGGTGATCGACGCGCTCGGACGGGCGCGCACCGCGCTCCAGCCAGTGATCGACGCGCTCGAGATTCAGGCGCAGCGGATTGTTCGCTTCCTGGCCCCGTGCAACCGGGTTGAAAAAGCCCAGGCGCTCGATGAAACGGCCGTCGCGCGCTTGACGGCTATCGGTGACGACGACGTAGTAGAACGGGTTCTTCTTGGCGCCGCCGCGTGCCAGACGAATGGTAACCATGAATCGAGTATCCCTCAGAACTGCGCGGATTGCGGTAAACCGCTGCTTCAGTGAATCGCGCATTGTACTGAATTTGGTGCCAATGTGAAGGGGCGTTTGGCCCTGTCAGGGATTGGCAAGCGCTTCCAGGCTGCGCTCCAGTCCCAGCGTCACCCGTGCCATGGCCAGGTAGTCAAGCCGATCAGCGGTATCGCCGGGGCGATGGTACTGCGGATCCCGGAACGGCAGGGTGTCGGTGACCAGAAACGCCGGGAAGCCGCCGTCCCAGAACGAGCGGTGATCGGAGCGCGTCACCCCGGGCACCCATTCCGGTAACGCCGCGCCGTGGGACGGGATCCGGCCGCTGTGACGGAACTCCCCGATCGCCCGCCGCACCAGCGGCGCGTCGCGACTGCGGGTAATGAAACCGATGAAGTCCCCGCGGTCCGGGTAGAACCAGGCGATGGGCGCCATGGGGTAGTGCTGGCTGCCCGGCGCGTCGCTGAAGTAGCCCACGCCATCCAGGGATATGGCGGCGCGGACATCGTCGCCCGCCTCCTGCAAGGCCCGCACGTAGGCCTGACTGCCCATGTCCCGGGTCCGGAAGAACGGGTGCTCCTCGTTGGCGAAGGCGACGAAGCGCAGCGTCCGCGCCTGCGGTCGGTCCTGAAACGTTGCCGCCAGGGCGAGCATGACGGCAACGCCGGAGGCATTGTCGTTGGCTCCGGGAGACCCCGGAACCGTGTCGTAATGCGCGCCGAGGACCACGATTTCGTCGGCACGGCTGGTACCCGGGACTTCGGCGATGACGTTGCTCACCCGGGCACCGGCGAACCGGCCGCCGCGAATCCGGTACGTCTGCCGCTCCGGCGCATGGCCCGCCCCGGCCAGGCGCCCGGCAATCCACCGGACGCTGGCTTCCATGCTCCCGGGCGTGCGCATGTTGCGCTCACCGATGCCGTCGGCCAGGGCGACCACGTCGCTGTGCAGCTGCCGGGCAAGCAGCCGTCCCCGGAGGTCCGGCAACGGACCGACCCGGGCTTCCGGGCTGCCGGGCATCCACGTACTCCACAGCAGCGCCGCCAGCGGCACGGTAACCACCACCGCCAGGACCAACGCCATCACCAGGCCACGCCGATGCATGCTTCCTCCTCCCGCGGGGTTCCTGGCAACCATGAACCAACTGCACCGGTTTCAGATTTCAGTGTAATCTCCCCGGAAACAATCACCCAGCGAGGAGCCGATGACCACCGACCGGGACACCGATGCCAATGCCATACGCCAGCAGTGGGAAGCGGAGGCAGACACCGTACGCCGCCGGCTGAAACAGGCCGACACCAACCGTCTCGGCACGATTGCCCAGTACAGCGGGCTGGAGTTTCTCCAGGCGGTATTTTCCGGCGAACTGCCACACCCGCCCATCGGCGAGACCATGAGCTTCCTGCCAATTCACGCCGAGCACGGTCGGGTGGTGTTCCAGGGCACGCCGGCGGCGAACCACTACAATCCCATCGGCTCCGTTCACGGGGGCTGGGCCGCCACGCTGCTGGACTCCTGTGTCGGCTGTGCCGTGCAGTCCACACTGCCCCGCGGCAAGGGCTACACCACCCTGGAACTGAAGGTGAACTACGTGCGCGCACTCACGCCCCAGACCGGGCCGGTCCGCGCCGAGGGGCGCGTGATCCACGCCGGCGGGCGGGTGGCCACCGCCGAGGGTCAGCTCCGCGACGCCGCCGGCCGACTGTACGCCCACGCCTCCACCACCTGCATGATCATGGATCTGCCTACCGCGGACTGACAGAGGCTATTGGCGGATCAGGGGCATCACCCGGAACGCAGGCGCATGCCCAGGATCTCTTCCAGGGAGGCCAGGGCGGCGTCGGGGTCGGTGACCTTGATGGTGATCATGCCGAGTTCACGAGCCGGCTTCAGGTTGATGCCGAGATCGTCCAGGTACACCACCTCTTCCGGCGACACCGCCATCAGTTCACAGGCGTGGCGGTAGATGCTCGGGTCCGGCTTGCGCAGGCCCAGGCGGGATGATTCCACCACCTGCTCGAACTCGGCCATCACAGCGTCGATTTCCCGGGCGCGCTCGGCGTCGGGCTGCATGCTCGGTCCCTCACCGGCGCGGACATTGTTGGTGATACAGGCAATCCGGTACTGCCCGCGAATCCGGCGCAGCGCGTCCACCATTTCCGGGCGCAACTGGCCAGAAAGCAGCCGGATAATGTCACTCCCCGGAACCCGATGGCCCGCCGCGGCACTCTCTTCGGCGAAGGCCTGATCGAAGTCGTCCAGGCCCAGTTCGCTGCGCTCGAAACGTGCCCAGGCATTGCTGTCGGGATTGGTGGCATTGATGGTGCGCAGAAAATCCCGGGGCAGCCCATGCTGCTCTTCGTAGCGCCGGAAGTTTTCGAAGGGACTGGTGGTGAGTACCCCGCCAAAATCCCAGAAAACCGCAGTAATAGTCATGCATGAACTCCTTACCTTGCAGAATGACGGATCAACCAGCCAGTGCAATGGTCTAATGAGGTGGTGCAATAGACACTATTCCAACCCTCGTTCAGCACCTGGCGCATTCGTGCTCTGGCAGGCTGCTAAGCTGATGGGTACCAGGAGCACAAGGTGAGGAGACCACCCCATGGAAATGCTGCTCGGCGCGATTCTCAAAGAAAAACCCCAGGCACTGTTCACCATCAGTGAGAACGCCTCGGTGAAAGAGGCGGTGGACATCATGGCAGAGAGCAACGTCGGCTGCGTCATGGTCATGGACCACGGCCGCCTGCAGGGGCTTTTCACCGAACGTGACCTGATGCGACGGGTCGTCCACCAGGGTCGTGATCCGCAGGCGACCACCGTAGCCGAAGTCATGACCACCGAAATCGCCACGGTGTCGCCCAGGATCACCGTCGGCGAGGCCATGGCCCTGTGTACCCAGAAGCGCCTGCGTCACCTGCCTGTTTATGACGACAATAACGACCTGCTGGGCATGGTGTCCGCCGGTGACCTCACCAAGTGGGCCATCAGCGAGCAGGAACATACCATCGACGACCTGACCCGCTACATTTACGGCGCGCAGGCCTGACGCGGGCGCCGATGACCGCGCCGGCACTCGGCATCGTCGAGGGATACTACGGGCGTCCCTGGCCCTGGGCAACCCGCTACGGGGTCTCGCGCCTCCTGGCCGACCACGGCTACACGTTCTACCACTACGCGGCCAAGAGCGACCCCCATGTGCGCGAACAGTGGCGCGAACCGTGGCCAGAGGTGGAGTTCGCTGAGCTGGCGTCCTTCGCCGACCATTGCCGTGCCTGCGGGATGCGTTTCGGTATCGGCCTGAGTCCCGTGGGCCTGCAGAGCGACCAGGATGAGGAAGGGCTTGCCCGCCTGCTCCAGCGCGTACAGCAGATCGACCGCATCGGCGCGGATGACCTGCTGCTGCTGTTCGACGACATTGCCGGGGACGACAGCGATAACCTGGCGCTGCGTCAGGCGGACCTCGCCCATCGGGTGACCGACGCCACCCACGCCGAACGGCTGTTCGTCTGCCCGACCTACTACTCGGACGCCCCCCTGCTGGACGAGCTCTTCGGCCCGCGCCCCGCGAATTACCTGCGCCAGCTCGGGAATCACCTAGACCCGGCGGTGCACGTCTACTGGGCAGGGGAAGAAATATGCCCGGCGGAGATCACTCCCGGCAGCTTCGCGTCAGTCACCGATCAACTCGGGCGGCCGCCGACGCTCTGGGACAATTACCCGGTCAATGACGGCGGCACCGCCCGCGAGCACCTGCACCTGCGGGGATTCACCGGCCGATCCGCGGCTCTGGCCGATGCCGTTGCGGGACATGCCATCAACCCGGCACTGCAGGGATGGCTAAGCTGCATTCCGGCACTGACCCTGCCAGCCAGGTACCGCGACTGTGACGACTACCGGTACGGCCACGCCCAGCGGCAGGCGGCGGTGGCCGTTCTGGGCAGCGAGCTGGGCGAGCACGTGCTGGAGGATCTGCCGCTGCTCGTCGATCGCGGCCGGGATCGTCTCACCCCCACACAGCGCTCAATGCTTGTGGCCCGCTACCAGGCCTTCGAACACCCCGGGGCCCGGGAAATCGTCGACTGGCTGAACGGCGCTCCCGCCGACGAGATCGCGCCGACAGGCGCATGAGTCACGGCTCCAGGCGCGGCGTGGTCCGTAGCTGCAGGCGGCGACGCAGATAGCGCGCCAGCGCGTCGACACCGATATTCAGCGCCGCAGTGATGAGAATCAGCACCATGGCACGGTCGAAACGGATCTCCTGGATGGCGTTGTCGACGTAGAAGCCCAGTGTGGCGATACCCAGAATCCCCAGGATCGCCGTCTCGCGCATGATGATCTCCCAGCGGTAGAACAGTAGCGCCAGGAAGGGCCCATACACCCGGGGCACGACTTCGAAGGCGTACCGGTTGATGCCGCGGGCCGCATCCGCTCGCAGATTCAGGGTGTTGCTGCGCCTGCCCACCAGGTGGCCGATGATTCCGCCGTTGTGAATGGCCAGCGCCACGGCCGCCGGCAGCATGGACGGCCCCCACAGCTGCAGCAGAATGAACGCCAGCATGTACTCCGGCGTGGAGCGGAAAATGACCAGAAGCACGTGGCCGAGCGTGCCGCCCATGCGGCCGGTGAAATGCCGGGAAATCCAGGGGAAGGCCACGATGGCGAGTAGCCCCGTAGCCACCAGCGCGATCTGCGTGAGCACGATGGTGTTAACGATGCCGGGCAGCGCCTGATTGACCAGCAGCTCCGACAACCAGGACCCCAGGCCGGACCAGCCGTCGCCGGTGCGCAGTGGCCGGGGCACGATGTCCTCGGTGAAGAACCGTCCGACGTTGCTCCAGACAATGGGCAGCCCCGAGCCCAGCAGGAACGGCGCCGCCGCCAGGTAGAACGGCAGCAGCCTAGGCCGCAGCCACCAGCGCATGGTGGCGATGAGCACGTAGAACAGGATCATCAGTGCACCCACCTCGGCGTACTGCCCCTGGGCAAACGAAGACTCCAGATAGAACCCCAGGGTGGGCAACCCGACAAACCCGAGTATGGCGCTGGAGCGCAGGCCGCACTCCAGCCGGTAAGCGGTGTAGCTCACCAGGTGCGGCCATGCCTCGGGCACGCGGGTGAACAGGAATGCCGACAGAGTGCCGACGCCGAAGGGCAGTGCATGCAGTGGGGTGGGATCGGTCTCGTCCAGGATCTCCGAGTAGACCTTGGCGAACACCCCGGCGAAGGGAATCGCAATCGCCAACACACCGCTTAACGGGTGGATGCCAAAGAACTGCAGGAAAATCAGCGCCCAGAAGAGCTCGTGGATGGCCCGAATAAAGGCACAGAAGGCCCGCACCAGGGCATAGCGGAACACCAGCGCCAGCAGAAAACCGCCCGCCACACCCAGGGCAACACCGGTGAACGCGAACGCCAGGGTGCGCATCAGCGCCTCGCCCACGTAGTCCACCGCGGTGAAATCCGGCGCCAGGAACCCCATGGCCAGACGTCGCAGGTCGGTCCACGGATCCGAGGTGGTAATGGCCAGGTCCGCGAAGAACACGCAGATGATCGCGACGGCGATAAAACCCAGCGTAGTGCGGACGGCAGCAGTTACGGGCATGACCCCTCTCCTGTACCCCCTCAAGAGGCCGGGATCTCTTCCTCGCCGCGGTACAGCGGGCGCAGGTCGGCAGCGCTCAACGCCTGGCTGGGCGCATCCACGGCGATCAGGCCATCGTCCACACCCACGACCCGGTCGGTGTACCGAAGCGCCAGTTCCACGTCATGCATGGCCAGCACTGCCGTGGGGTAGGCGTTGGTCAGCACCGCCATGACCGTCTCTGCCAGCGGGCCGTCCAGGGCGGAGACCGGCTCGTCCGCCAGCAGCACACCGTCGCCCTGGTACAGGGCCCGGGCGGCGGCGACACGTTGTCGCTGCCCGCCGGAGAGTTCACCGGCGCGGGAGCGGAGCTTGTCTTCCAGACCCAGTTGCCGCAGCACTGCGATCACCGCCTCCACCTCCGGGCGCGCCGGCCAGGCCAGATTGCGCAGGTTGTACCAGGTGGAATTGGCGGCCAGCCGCCCCATGTAGACGTTGTGGAACACCGACAGGGTGTCCACCAGGCCCAGCTGCTGCGGCATCAGCGCGGCGCGGTCCCGCCAGCGCTCGTACATGATGCCCAGCAGCGTGGACTTGCCCGCACCGCTGCGCCCGACCAGCGCGACCCGCTGACCGGGCTCGATGGTCAGGCTCAGCGGCCCAAGAACGCGGGTGCCGCCGTAATCGGCGCTGACGTCGGACAGGACCAGTGGCTGCATCAGTCGATGAGGTCGAGCTCGCGACCCATCTCGCGGATGATGTCGTAGTCCTCGTTGTCCACCGGGATGAACCCCCGGCGAGGGAAGCTGGCCAGCAGGTCCGGATCATCCATGTCCAGCAGGGCCTGCTTGACCCGCTCCATGAAACCGTCGCCGTAGCGCTGATCGACGTCGCCACGGATGGTCCACTGGTAATTGGTGAATGGCGGCGTCTCCCAGATCACGTGCACGCGGTCCGTATCCACGGCGCCGGATTCCGCATCCTTCTCCCAGGCGGCAAAGTTCACCGCGCCCACCTGGTAGGCACCGGACTCTACCAGCGCCATGGTGCGGCTGTGGTTCCCGGCGTAGCCGACCCGGCTGAACACGTTATCCGGCGATTCACCAAACTGGTCCCGAATGTGGTACTCGGGAATCAGGCGCCCGGAGGTGGAACCCTTGGAACCGAAGGTGAAGGTCTTGCCGCGCAGGTCCTCGGGCAGGGTGTCGCCGCGCTCCAGACCAGTCTCCCGGTTGGCGATGAAATAGGTGCGGAACTCCGCGTCTTCCTCGCCCTGGGCCAGAGCGCGGGACCCCGGCACCAGTTCCCGCGCCTGAACCCCGGAGACGGCCCCGAACCACGCCAGCTGCACCTGGTTGTTGCGGAAGGCGCTCACCGCGGCGGCGTAGGACTTCACCGGCACATAGCGCACGTCCACGTCGAGTTCTTCGGACAGGTAGTCGGCAACGATGTCGAAACGTTCCTGTAGGCGGGTCTCGTCTTCATCGGGAATCGCGGTAAAGACGAACGGCTGGGCATTGGCGCCGCCCGTGGCAAGGGCCAGCGACAGGGCCATACCATAGACGATGTGCTTGAACACTCCGTAGCGTAGGTACTTGAACATGATCGATCTCCTCGGGGTGGGGGTCACCGGGCACAGGTGCGGAACCCGGCAAAGATGTCATTGCGGTCTGGCGTGAAGTAGTTACGGTGGTTGTTGTTCACCAGCCGACTGCGGGTCGCCCAGGCACCACCACGAAGTACCCGCCGTCCTTCTTCAAACCACGGCTCAGAATAGTCCTTATACAGATCCGCTTCAAACCCTGGATACGGCTTGAACAGCGAAGACGTCCACTCCCAGACATTCCCCAGCATCTGCCGGCAGCCGAACGCGCTATCGCCGGCGGGCAGCGCCGCGACATCCACGCAGCCCAGACGGTAGCCATCCATGTTTACACGCTCCGATAACGGCGGCGTGTCACCCCAGGGGTAGAGCCGCTTGCCCGGCTCCAGAGCGGACCCATCGGCAGTGGGCACCCGGCTCGCCGCCACTTCCCATTCGGCTTCCGTGGGCAGCCGCCGCCCCGCCCAGGCACAGTAGGCCTCGGCCTCGTAGAGGCTGACGAAACACACCGGATGATGGGGCGCCAGGGACACCCAGCGATCGAACCAGCGTTGCTCCCAGCCGTCGCTGCCGCGCCGCCAGTACAGCGGTGCCGTCTGTTGCCGGGCCCGGCGCCACTGCCAGCCGTCATCGCTCCAGAATTCCGCGCGGTCGTAACCGCCATCCTCGACGAAGGCGGCGAACTCGGCGTTGGTCACCGGCGCCCGGGCGATGGCGAAGGGCCCCACCTCCACGGCATGGGGCTGCTTCTCGTTGTCGAAGCGGAAGGGCACGCTGTCGTCGGAACCCAGCTGATGTGTGCCACCCGAGACGTGGACATCCCCCTCCAGCGGGCCATGACCGTCCGCCGCCGGCGGAGTCACGCCATCCGAAAACTCCGGGGGCGGGTACGCCAGGGTCTGCCGGGTGTAGGTAAAGGCCTCCGCGTGCATATCCTCGTGCAACACGGTGAGCTGGTAGACGTAGCTCTCCGCTTCCCCGGCCTCGCCGGTCTCCGGCAGGCGCGCCAGCATGGCGTTGCGCACGGACTCCAGGTAGTCCAGTGTTCCCTGCATGGTGGGCAGTGGCAGGTTCCAGCGGTCGTCGTGGGGGATGCTGCTGGAGTCGTACAGCCGCTCGGCGTCGGACTGCTGATAGTCGGACAGCCCATGCAGCGTGCGCAGGGCGAAGTAGTCGTGAAAGAAGCCCACATGGCCGACTTCCCACAGGGGCGGATTGACGATCTTGAGATTGGGGCCGAACTGGCGGTCGCCGGTGAGGTCCCGGGTCAGGTCCAGGGTCCGGCGCCGGGCGTCGTCCACCATGCGGGCCAGTTCATCGGCGGGGAGTCGCCGAGTGGGCGGGACGTCGATGGACTTTGTCATGGCAAGTCACCCTCTGCGGTCGTACGTTGATGAAAAACGCGGAATCCGAATGACAGGACACCGGGAATCGCAAGCGATGAAAATCAGTCTGGTCACGCCGGCCGGCCGTCAGTCCAGGGCGGGCAATCGCGCTACTGCCACACGCTGGGCCCGCTTCCTGCGCCAGCTCGGCCACCGCGTGCACATCGCGGAGACCTGGGACGGTCGTGCAGCAGACTTGATGATCGCCCTGCACGCCTGGCGCAGCGCCGATTCCATCCGGGCCTTCAGCGACCGCCACCCGGAGCATCCGCTGGTCGTCACGCTCACGGGGACGGACATCTACCGCTTCCAGCATAGCCATCCCGACCCGACCCTGGACAGCATGCGCCGGGCCCACGCCCTGATCGGCCTGCACGACCGGGTCCACGAGGACATTCCAGCACGATTCCGCGACCGGCTGCACACGGTTTTCCAGTCCGCCCGCCCCCTGCCCCGCCGGCTGTCGCCAGTGAAATCCTGGTTCGACGTCTGCGTGGCAGGCCACCTGCGCGAGGAGAAGGACTCCCTGCGCGCCGCCTACGCCGTCCGCGATCTGCCGCCGGAGTCACGGCTGCGGGTGATCCATGTGGGCAAACCGCACAACACGGAATGGGAACAGGCCGCCCTCGCGGAGAACCGCGACAACGTCCGCTTCCGCTGGCGCGGCGAGGTGCCCCAGGGCGAGGTCCGGCGGCTTATGGCCCGTGCTCGCCTGATGGTGATGAGTTCGGTGATGGAAGGCGGCGCCAACGTGGTCTCCGAGGCCTGTGTTGCCGGGCTGCCGGTAATCGGCTCGGACATCCCGGGCAACCGCGGGCTACTGGGCGACGACTACCCCGGCTACTACCCCGCCGGGGAGACAGCGGCCCTGCGCGCACTGCTGCTGCGCGCCGAGCGCGAGCCGGCCTTCCTCGAGGACCTGCGCGCGCGCTGCGAGGCCCGGGCGCACCTGTTCCGTCCGGAAGCGGAGCGCGACGGCCTGGCGCGGGTGATCCGGCACCTCACCCCTTCAGCGTAATCGGCTCCAGCGCTTCGCCCTGGGGCAGAATGCGCCCCACCACGGCGGTGTGCGGGTAACCCAGTTCCCGCAGCGCCTGAATGCACGCCTCTGCCCCTTCGGCGGGGACACTGGCCATGAGGCCGCCCGCCGTCTGCGGGTCGAAGATCAGCGGATAGCGCGGGTGATCCACCACCTCGGATTGATTGCGGATGGCCCGGCGCAGGCGCACGTTCGCCGGCTGCAGGGAACTCAGCACACCGGCCGCCACCGTTTCCTCGGCGCCGTCGAGCACCGGTAGCGCCGACAGATCCACTTCCGCGTCCACCTCCGACGGCCGGGTCATCTCCACCAGATGCCCCAGCACGCCGAAGCCGGTGATGTCGGTACATGCCGTGGCGCCGTGGGCGTGCAGGCAATCTGCCGCCTGGCGGTTGGACTGGCACATGGAAGTCAGCGCAGCATCGATCCACCGCCCCCTGGCCTGGAGCTTGGCGTGGGCGGCAAACAGGGTGCCGGTACCCACGGGTTTGGTGATGATCAACACGTCACCGGGCTGCATGCCCCCCTTGCGCATGATGGCGTCGAGATTGTCGTCCACCAGGCCGTTGACGGCGAACCCCAGGGCCAGCTCCTTGCCCTCACCGGTATGCCCGCCCACCAGGGCGCAGTTGGCGTCGTTGAGGATCTCCAGCGCCCCGGACATCATCTGGTAGACGGTGTCCTCCACCTTGGATTCCAGCCCCGATGGAATGGTGGCAACGGCGGTGGCGGTCTGTGCCTCGGCGCCCATGGCGAAGATATCTCCCAGGGCATGATTGGCCGCCACACGGCCGAAGACATACGGGTCGTCAATGAAGGCGCGAAAGAAATCCACCGTGTGCACCATGGCCTTGCCCGGCGGCACCCGCACCACCGCGGCATCATCCGGCGCGTGCAGGCCGACGAGCACGTCGTCGCGCTGCGCCGGCTGCAGCATGCCCAGGGCCCGGGACAGGGTGGAGGCGCCCACCTTCGCGCCACAGCCCCCACAGCGCATGGCCACGGCGGAGATGGCCTGCTGCGCCTCTTCGCCTTCCAGCTGCACCGAGGAGGCCTGTTTCGGCGCCTCGTCCTCCATGGCCGGGAGCTCGTTGAACTTCGCCATGAAGCGTCGGTCGATCCAGTCCTTCCAGCGCCACACCCAGTCGCCCTCGAAGCCGACCCCTCCGCGGGACGCCACTGCATGCCGGTCACCGGTGCTGATCAGCGCCAGCCACCGTGACTGCGGCCGGTAGGACTTCAGCGCTCGCCCCTCCACGGCGCGGCGCAGGTTCGCCGCCAGCGGCGGCCCCTGGCGCACGGCGAACACACCGGCCTTCTCCCGCGGATGATCGACCATGGTGGCGATATCACCGGCGGCGAAGATCCGCGGGTCGGTCACCGTCTGCAGGGTGTCCTGCACGCGGATAAAGCCCTGCTCGTCCAGTTCCAGCCCGGTGTCCCGGAGCCACGGCGCACCGCCGGCGCTGGTCACCCAGACGATCTCGTCCGCCTCCAGGCTCTCCCCGGACGCCGTGGCCAGGCGCCCGGCATCCACCTGATTGACTTCCTGCCCGCAGTGCAGCCGGACGCCGCGCGCGGCCAGCACCCGTTCGAAGCGGCGGCGAACCCGGGCATTGTGCGTCGGCAGAATACGCGGACCGCTGTTGAACAGATGAAACTCCAGCTCGTCCGGATTGCGCCCCAGAGCGCGCAGCTCGTTACGCAACCGGTACTGCATGGCCAGCGTCAGCTCCACACCGCCGGCTCCGGCGCCCACCAGCGCAATGCGCGTCCGCCCGGGATGGTTGCGCACCCGCTCCAGCAGCGCCAGCCAGCGGTCGTTGAAGCGGTGAATGGGCTTCACCGGCACGGCGTGCTCACCCGCCCCGGCCACCTGCTGCACCTGGGGCGTGGAGCCGATATTGATGGAGAGCTGGTCGTAGGGCACCGGCGGACGCCCGCGACACAGTACCCGATGCTGGTTGCGGTCCACACCCACCGCCTCGTCGCGGAAGAAGCGCGCGCCGGCAAACTCGGCCAGCTTGCCCAGATCGATGTGGACGTCGTCGTAGCCGTAATGGCCGGCGATATAGCCCGGTAGCATGCCCGAATACGGGGTGTGGGTATCGCGGCAGATCAGGTTCAGCCGCACCCCGGGGACGGGCTTCATGCCGAACATGCGCAGCACACCCACGTGGCTGTGCCCACCGCCGATGAGGACGATATCGCGAAGGACCGGCTGTTCCGGTGTCTGCATGGACAGCCCTCTGTTGGCTGGAATGGATGAGAATAATGCGGCTTGTCCCTGCCTGGAGGTCGGTGTTTCGCGACTGACGTCGCTCCTACAAAGTGCGCATCAACGCCGCTGTAGGAGCGACGTCAGTCGCGAAACACCCGGACAAGGTTCTCACGACCGCTGATCGCGGTCCTTGCGGTTCTGCGACTGAATGGCGTCGCGGGCCTGCTGCCACTGCTCGTCGGTCCATTCGCGCAGCTCGTAGAAATTGCCGCCGGTGGCCAGGTAGCCGCCGCCGTCCATGAAGATCGTCTGCCCGGTGAGCCAGGGACAACCGTCCGACAGCAGGAACGTGGCCAGGTTCTGCAGCTCCTCCATGGTCCCCGTGCGGCCCATAGGATTGTTCTTCGCCGCCCGCTCTCCGGGTTTCTGGCCCGGGCTGAGGCGCGCGCTCATGCCCTCGGTGGGGATTTCCCCGGGACCGATAGCATTGAGGCGGATACGGTGGCCGCCCCACTCCGTGGCCAGCGACTTGGTCATCGTGTGCACGGCGGACTTGCTCATGGCCGAGGGCACGACGAACGGCCCGCCGTTCTCCACCCAGGTGACAACGATGGAGACCACACTGCCCGGGTGACCACCGGCAATCCAGCGCTTGCCCACCGCCTGGGTCACGTAGAACGTGCCGTGCATTACAATGTTGGCGATGGCATCGAAGCCCCGCGGTGACAGGTCCTCGGTGCGGCTGATGAAGTTGCCGGCGGCGTTGTTCACCAGGCCGGTGAGCGGCCCGTCCTGAAAGATGGTGCCCACCATGTCGTCCACGGCCTGGGCATCACGGATATCCAGGCCGAAGGCCTGAACGCTGCCACCGTGTTTCGCCATGAGTTCCTGCGCCGTGGCCTGAGCGACACTCTCGCGCCGCCCGCAGATGTAGATGTCGGCCCCGAGCTCCAGGAATTTCTCGGCCATCGCCTTGCCGAGGCCCGTACCGCCGCCGGTGACGAGAATGCGCTGCCCCTTGAACAGGTCCGGCTGAAACATGGCTGTCTCCCCGTGGAATGAGTGGTGGCCCGCCCCGGCACCTTACCCCGGATCGGCGACACGCTCCAGAAGCCGGTCCAGGTGCTCGCTGAAAAGCTCCCGTCCGTGCTGGCCGAACATGCGGATCCGGCCGGTGTGGGTCAACAGCAGCAGACCCGCGCAGTAGCCGAACAGGCCCGTGGTCTCGCGCACCGCCACGGAACGGGACCAACCCAGGTCAGTCAGCCCGGATTCGATGCCCCGGAGGGCATCCCGCAGGCGCTGGTTGAGACGGGCGTCCAACTCCGGGGTCAACCCCACGGGCCGCATACCTTGAAACAGGTAGAACCCCAGATCCAGTTCACCCGGGTGCTCCAGGTAGAAATCATAGAATGCCAGTGCCATCGCCCGCACCCGCCGGGCCGGGGCCTCTTCTGCACGTCCAGCTGCGGCCACGGCCTGGTTGAGACGCTCCAGGGAAGCGGCCAGCAGGTCACCGTAGATCGCTTCCTTGCTCGGGTAGTGGGTGTAGATGGCTCCCGGTGTATATCCCGCCTCGGCGGCAATGGCACGAATACTGGCTCCCTCCAGGCCGTTCCGCGAGAACACGCGCTGCGCCGCTTCCAGGATCAGGTGCTGTTTCATGGCACTCACCGCCTGCGAACGGGCACTCCGCCGCGCAGCCGCGTCGGAGTCGTGCGAGTGCGGCGCCCCTCGATTTCTTGTCGTCATCAGCCCGTCTCCGTACCGCTTGCAAACAAATTAAACAGCGTTCATTTTTGTAAACATTATTCTAATCATGAGGAGAAGACCATGCTGTCCGCGACCGAATATCGGGAGTCCCTGCGCCGCTACGAACCCACCGTCTACCTGAACGGTCGTGCCGTGCCTTCGGTGGTGGATGAGCCGGCGTTCGCCCCCGGCATCAACGCCCTGGGCGTTACTTACGATTTCGCCCTGGAGCCGGACTACAGTCCCCTGATGACCGCAACGCAGCAGACATCCGGCGCCACCGTGAACCGCATGCTGCATCTGAACACCAGCAACGCGGACCTCATGAACAAGCTGGAGGCGATCCGGCTGCTGTGCCAGGAGACCGGCTGCGCCCAGCGCTACCTGACCCACGACGGGCTCAACGCCATCCATCAGGCGGTCCACCGCATCGACGCCGACACCGGGGGCGACTACACCGAGCGGTTCCTGGCGTACCTCCACGACGTGCAGGAGCGCGATCTGGCCATCGGCATCGCCATGACCGACGCCAAGGGAGATCGGACCCGACGCCCCCACAAGCAGGCGAATCCCGACACCTACGTGCACATGGTCGAGCGCAACGCCCGGGGCATCGTCATCTCCGGAACCAAGGCCATTGTCACCGGGGCACCTTACATGCACGAGTTCCTGGTCATGCCCGGCCGCAACATGACCGAGGCCGATGCGGATTTCGCGGTGTGCTGCGCGGTTCCCTGTGATGCCCCCGGACTGACCATCGTCGCCCGCCCCGCCGGTCGCCCGGGAGAGGCTTCGGCGCGGTTCAGCCACAAGTACGGCCAGAGCACCGGCGTGCTGATCTTCGACCGGGTGTTCGTGCCTTGGGACCGGGTTTTCCTGGCCGGCGAATGGGCCCACTCCGGGGAACTGACCTACAACTACGCCACCCACCACCGGCAGAGCTGCATTGCCGCCCGGGCCGGCTTCGGTGACCTGCTCATCGGTGCCGGGGCGCTCATGTGCGAAGCCAACGGTTTTGATCCGGAGAAGGAACCCCACCTCCGCGACCAGATGGTGGAGCTGATCAAGATCACCGAGGGCTTCTACGCCTGCGGTGTCGCCTCCTCGGTGTACGCTCAGCCGGACCCGGATTCCGGCACGTTCATGCCCGATCCGGTCTACGCCAATATCGGCAAGCTCCTCCTGGCCACCCAGATCTACGACATGCACCGGGTCGCCCACGAGGTATCGGGCGGGCTGATCGTGTCCCTGCCCGGGCCGGACGAGGACCACAATCCCGAGACGCAGGCGAGCCTCGCGGAGGTGCTCCGCGCAAGCCCCGACGTGCCGGCGCAACAGCGCCTGGAGGTCGCCCGGTTCATGGAAGACCTCACGGCCTCCTATCAGGCGGGCTGGTACTCCGTGATCAGCCTGCACGGCGGCGGATCACCCCAGGCCATGAAGCAGGAAATCTATCGACATTATCCGATCGGCAACAAGGTGGAGCTGGTGGAGCGGCTGATGGAGCGCGGCGTGGCTGCGGACGAAAACCGCGCGGTGGCGTCGAACCGGCAGCCGGGTCGTTGCTGCGCCGCCGGCTGCGCAGCACCCGGCGAGCCCATCATGGCGCCGATGCCGTCGCCGCAACGCAGCCGGCGGTAATCCAGGCGGCGGGCGTCAGAAGCCCATGATCAGCTGCCAGACGGAGCCCAGGTTGTTGCCATTGGCGTGGACCATGCCCTCGCGCAGGATGAGTTCGGTGCGCAGGTCACCATTGTCCTCAACCAGCAGCCCCTGATCGATCAGGCTGCGCAACGTCATGTCGTCCGCGGCATCGACAGGGGCTTCACTGGCCAGGCCCTCCGCGGCTTGCTGCCACCAGTCGCGGGGGCCGGCCAGGCGCACCTCGATGGCGAGGCCGTTCACCAGGGCGAACGGATTGTTCATGTCCGGGGCCCCAGCCGTCCAGAGCACGCCAGCGGAGCCGGAGAACGGGCCATCGCTGGTCTGAAGCCCCAGTTCTTCCACCACCAGTTCCGGATTGCGGGCCAGGAACTCCGGCCAGGCGGACATCAGGCGCCTGTTGAACTCGTTCCGGCTCATGCGGCCCTGCTCAACCGCTTCACCCCAGCCAATGACTCGCTCCAGGGCGTCCTGATCGATGTTCCGCGCCGCCACGCGGAGCCGCCCATCGCGGAACTCGCCTTCCGGCGAACGAATGACGTCCAGGCCGGCTGCAAGATCAGCAGACACCACGCCGTCGTCGGCATCGACCGTCCAGGACACGATCATGCCATCCAGTTCGGCGCGCTCGCCCTCAGCCTCCACCGCCACGTGTTCCACCGTCAGCTCCGAGGCGCCGACCCACAGTCGCGGGGTGACCGCGCGACCATCTGCCCGCACGGCGGCATCCCGAATGCTGAAGCGCGCCTCGGGCCCCGCCAGAACAAGCTCATTGACGAAGCTCTCCGTGCGGTGTTCATCCAGCGTGGCGTTGAGCTTGACCGTGCCGTGCATGCCGCTGAGGAGAAACCGGCCATCCCCTTCCTGCCAGTCGTAGTCCGGGCTCCAGTAGCGGATACGGCTGGAGCCGTCGAAGGCCACGACGGTGTCCGCCTCGAGCAGGGACCGGTCCCGCGCCAGCGCCGGAAACGCCGCGACTGTGACGTCTCCGGGCCGCAGATTGCTCTCGATACGGGCGGCAGCAAAGGGGCGATCCGCACCTAGGAGCACCGGCCCGTGGTGAACGGTGTCCTCCATGACGAAGGTCAGCTCACCCCGGGTCTCGTCGGCGGACCAGGGCTCCATCAGCTCGGCGGCCTCACCGGTTACCGTGAACTCCGTCCGGGCCGTGGAACGCCACTGCCCACGCTGGAAATCGCGGTCCACCACCCGGATGTACGGGCTCTCCGCCAACTCGTCCCAGGCCTGCTGGTACTGCTGCTCGGCGATGCCCCCCGACCAGTACATGCCCGCGCCGACACCGCCGGTGGCCAGCACCAGCACACCGCCTGCAATCAGAACTCGCATAGTTTCCTCCCTGAACGTTTTCCATGACCGCGCCGGGCGCAGGATGCCCCGGCGCGGATGACTCTCGTGATCAGAATTTCAGGCGTGCAGCGCCTGATCGAGATCCCAGAGAATATCATCGGCCGTTTCGATGCCGATGGACAAACGGATCATGTCCGGGCTCACGCCGGCGACCCGCTGCTGTTCCTCATCCATCTGCCGGTGCGTCGTCGACGCGGGGTGGATTACGAGGGTCTTGGCATCGCCGACGTTGGCGAGGTGACTCAGGAACTGGCAGTGCTCGATGAAGCGCACTCCGGCCTCGTGACCGCCCTCGACGCCAAAGGTCAGGATGGCACCGGCACCCCGGGGCAGGTACTTCTGCGCCAGGGCGTGATAGGGGCTGTCCTCCAGGCCGGCGAACTTCACCCAGCTCACCTTCGGGTGCTCCTGCAGGAAACGAGCGACCTTCATGGTGTTCTCGCAGTGGCGCTCCATGCGCAACGCCAGCGTCTCCACGCCCTGGATGAGCAGGAAGGCGTTCATGGGCGAGAGCGTGGCGCCGAGGGTGCGCAGGGTTTCAACCCGGCACTTGGTGATGAAGGCGAAATCGCCGAAGGTCTCGTAGAAACGCACGCCGTGATAGCCCTCGGAGGGCTCGATCATCTGCGGGAAGTTGCCGTTGTCCCAGGGAAACTTGCCGGACTCGACGATCACCCCGCCCAGGGTGGTGCCGTGGCCGCCGATGAACTTGGTGGCGGAATGGACGACGATGTCGGCGCCGTGCTCGATGGGCCGACACAGGTGCGGACTGGCCAGCGTGTTGTCCACTATCAGCGGGATGCCCGCATCGTGGGCGATGTCCGCTACGGCCTCGATGTCCAGCACATTGCCCAGCGGATTGCCGATGGTCTCGCCATACAGGCACTTGGTGCGCGGAGTGATGGCGCGACGAAAGTTCTCCGGATCGTCCGGGTCCACGAAGTGGACGGTAATGCCCATCTTGCGGAAGGTCACGTTGAGCTGACTAAAGGTGCCGCCGTAGAGCGTGCGCGCTGCGACAATCTCGTCACCCTGCTGGCAGAGGGTCAGCAGTGCGGTCATCTGCGCCCCCATGCCCGAAGCCACGGCCAGGCAGGCCCGGCCACCCTCCAGCGCGGCAATGCGCTCCTCCAGCACCGCCGAGGTGGGGTTGTTCATGCGACCGTAGATGTTGCCGAACGTCTGCAGGTTGAACAGGCTCGCCGCGTGATCGGTACTGTCGAACACGTAGGACGTGGTCTGATAGATCGGCACCGCTCGCGCACCGGTGGCGGCATCCGGAATATGGCCCGCGTGCAGGCACAGCGTCTCGAAACCGAATTCTCTGTCGCTCATTGGTGTCTCCGGTTCAGAAGGTCACATGCGAGGGCCGCTTGGCGGAGATCACCCCGGTGTTCACACCCATCCAGTTCAAACCACCGAACAGGCGCCCGTACTCAATCTTCATGCAGCGGTTCATGACCACGTCCAGCCCGGCTTCCCGTGCGCGGGCAGCGGCCTCATCGTGGATGACCCCGATCTGCATCCACACCACCTTGGCACCGATGGCGATGGCGTCCTCCACCAGCGCCGGCACCTCTTCGGGCTTGCGGAAGATGTCCACCACGTCCACCGGACCGGGAATGCTGCGCAGGTCCGGATAACAAGTCCGGCCCAGCACCTCGTCGTAGGCGGGATTCACCGGAATCACGTTATAGCCGTGATCCAGTAAGTACTTGGCCGCAAAATAACTGGGCCGGTGCCAGTTGGCGGACAACCCGACCACGGCCACATTGGGATACGCCGACAGAATGTGGCGCAGTTGGCTGATCTCGTCGCTCATGACACGGCTCCCCCGGTGTTCGCGCTCGGCGGATTCTCGCCCACCCCTCGCGCATCTGTCATCCTTCGCCTCACAGCGTTACGCTCGACCTATCACAACGACAGACCGGAGGAGACACCATGGCGGATTCCAGCAACATCTACCAGCAGCACCTGGCGCAGAATCCGGCCAACTACGTTCCCCTCACGCCGCTGACGTTCCTGGAGCGCACGGCATCCGTTTACCCGGACCACACCGCTGTGATCCACGGCCGCGTCCGTCGCACTTGGGCGGAGACCGCGGAGCGTTGTGGCCGGCTGGCCAGCGCCCTGTCCCGCCGCGGCATCGGCAAGGGCGATACGGTGGCCGTCATGTTGCCCAACATCCCGGAGATGTTCGAGGCGCATTTCGGCGTGCCCATGACCGGCGCCGCCCTCAATGCCCTGAACATCCGCCTGGATGCCGACGCCATCGCCTTCATGCTGGACCACGGCGAGGCCTCGGTGATTCTCGTGGACCGGGAGTTCGGCGACGTCATCCGCGAGGCTCTGGGCAGGATCAGCCGCGACCTGCTGGTCGTCGACGTCAACGATCCAGAGTTCAACGGTGGCGACGCCATCGGCTCCATGGACTATGAGCGCCTGCTGGCCGAGGGCGACCCCGACTTCCGGTACACGCCGCCGGCGGACGAGTGGGACGCCATCTCGCTGAGCTACACCTCGGGCACCACCGGCGATCCCAAAGGCGTCGTCTACCATCACCGCGGCGCCTACCTGAACGCGGTGGGCAACACCATGGTCTGGGACATGTCCGGGCACCCGGTCTATCTCTGGACGCTGCCCATGTTTCACTGCAACGGCTGGTGCTTCCCCTGGACCATCACCGCCTGCGCCGGCACCCACGTGTGTCTGCGCAAGGTGGAGCCGGAGAAAATCCTGCAGCTGATCAAGGAACACAAGGTCACCCACCTGTGCGGTGCACCCATCGTGCTCAACGGCCTGCTGAACGCCTCCGACGAGGCCGAGCAGGGCCTGGGCCTGGGCCACGAAGTGCAGATCATGACCGCCGCGGCCGCTCCGCCGGCCCAGGTGATCGCCGGCATCGAGGACATGGGTTTCCGGCTGACCCACGTCTACGGCCTCACCGAAGTCTACGGCCCGGTGACCGTATGCGCCTGGCACGACGAATGGGACGAACTGCCCATGGAGCAGCGGGCGCGGGTCAAGGCCCGCCAGGGGGTGCGCTATCAGACGCTGGAAGGCGTCATGGTGGCCGACTCGGAGACCCTGGAGCCGGTACCGCAGGACGGCGAGACCATGGGCGAGATCTTCATGCGCGGCAACACCGTGATGAAGGGCTACCTCAAGAACCCGGACGCCACGGACAAGGCCTTCAAGGGGGGCTGGTACCACACCGGCGACCTGGCCGTGTGGCACGCCGATGGCTACGTGGAGATCAAGGACCGCCTCAAGGACGTGATCATCTCCGGTGGCGAGAACATCTCCACCATCGAGGTGGAGGACGTTATCTACCGCCATCCAGCGGTCATGGAGTGCGCCGTGGTTGCCCGGCCGTACGAAAAATGGGGCGAGACCCCCTGCGCCTTCGTTACACTGAAACCCGGGAAGGAGGACACCACGGTGGAGGAGATCATCCAGTTCTGCCGTGACAACATGGCGCATTACAAGGCGCCGAAGACGGTGGTCTTCGAGGAACTCCCGAAGACGTCCACGGGCAAGATCCAGAAATTCGCGCTGAGGGATCGGGCGAAGGAATTGGACAGCTGAACCATTGCCCACCTGGAGTCAGGTGGGACCGATCGACGCCGCGCCGTTCAGGTGTGGGAGGTCTTGGTTGGGGCGACTAGCGTAGCGCCGAAGCGCAGGGCGCCCGGCCCCGAAGGGTTGGCCGCAGGGATGCGGCCACCGGCGCCCAGCACATGGATGTGCTGTAAGCCGGCCAGCCCGGAGCGTAGGGTAGGAAGCGTCAGCTTCCGTAAGCGAAGCTCCGGAGCCCCAACCAAGACCTCCCGCACCTGAACGGCCCCAGACCTCTGCACCAAGACAGCGGAGAGAACCATGAGCCAACCCGCCCCCAACACCGACTCCCCCATCCGCGTCCGCCACAAGGGCCACATCGCCCGGGTCAGCTTCAACGAACCCGAGCGCTACAACCCCCTGCGCGCCGACGTCATCGCCGCCCTGCACAACGCCCTGGACACCATCGCCGATGATGACAACGTGCGCGTGGTCATCATCGACGCCGAGGGCAAGGCCTTCTGCGCCGGCCACGACCTGCGCGAGATCCGTTCCATGGAAGACCGGGACGCGCACCAGGCCCTGTTCGACCGCTGCAGCGCGTTCATGCAGCGGGTGGTGAGCCTGCCACAGCCGGTGATCGCCCAGGTCCAGGGCATCGCCACCGCCGCCGGCTGCCAGCTCGTCGCCACCGCGGACCTGGCGGTGGCCGGCCGCTCCGCGCGCTTCGCCACCTCCGGCATCAACCTGGGCCTGTTCTGCAGCACCCCGGCGGTGGCCGTCAGCCGCGTGGTGCCCCGCAAGAACGCCCTGGAAATGCTCTTCACCGGCGATTTCGTCGAAGCCGACGAGGCCGCTCGCCTCGGGCTGGTCAATCGCGTGGTGGACGACGACCAACTCGCGGCCACCACGACGGAAATGGCCGAGAAGATTGCGGCGAAACCGCCGGAGGCCATCCAGGCTGGCAAGGCACTCTTCTACCGGCAAAGCGGCAAGGACCTGGCGGCGGCTTACGACGACGCCTCCGAAACCATGGCCTGCAACATGGACACCGACGCGGCGCGGGAAGGCGTGGATGCGTTCCTGGAGAAGCGCAAGCCGCAGTGGTGATGGGACACCCATCGCCCGGTCCATGGCCGTGCAAGAGCAACACGTAGGGTGCATCTTGATGCACCTTTTGCCATAAGCGGTATTGTGGCTGAGCACGCCTCTGCCGGTGGCTTCGTTCCGGGGGCGCCGATCGGGTACTCCGGTCACGAACGACCTGTCATCCGGGGCCGTGCGGATCATGGGCCGCTGCCTTGCGGTCGGGGCGTGGCGGGTGGCCGGCACCCGGTGAGCGCTCCGGCGCTCCGCCTAACTTTCCTTCTGGCGAAGGAAAGTTTCCGCCCCTGCGGCCTGGCCGGCTTACAGCGCATCCCTGCGCTGGGCGCCGGTGGCCGCATCCATGCGGCCACCCCTTCGGGGCCGGGCGGCCTCCGGGTCGGAGCTCCGCGAGTCGCTTTCACCGAGTGCCGGCCACCCGCCACGCCGAGACATTTTCAAGGCATGCGGCTTGCGGCTGACGGCAGAGGTGGCCAGCGACACCGCATTCCAGAGTATCCGGAGTCGACGGTTACTCCACCGCACCGTGCCAGGTGCCGCAGGCGCTGATCGGGTGCTCCGGTCACGGACCGTCGCTGGCCATGGAGGGCCAGCGCCGAGCGTACAGGGATGTATTCACAGCGTGTCCGTGACCGGAGTACCCGATCAGCGCCCCCGGAGCGAAGGCAACGGACAGGCCATTGCGGAGTCCGCCCCACAAGCGGCATTCGGTGCATCAAGATGCACCCTACGTCTCGCGGCCACGCGTCATCGCGACTGACGTCGCTCCCACAGAAGGGGATGGGGAAGCGTCAGCTGAAGCGGCTGAAGTCCGGCTGGCGCTTTTCGAAGAAGGCGGTGACGGCCTCCTGGTGCTCTTCGGAGACCAGACCGGCGGCGAATGCCTCCGTTTCCTTTGCCACCGCCTCACGCATACGCTCCAGATGGAACGCGCTGTTGATCAGGCCCTTGGTGGCACGCACCGCCTGCGGTGGCAGAGCCGCCATTTTCTGCGCCGTCGCCATGGCCTGCTCGTCCAGTTCCGCGTCACTGCAACTCATGGACACGATGCCCAGCTCCCGCGCACGCTCCCGATCGAAGGGCTCTCCCAGCAGCAGCGTGTGGCTCGCCTTGGTGCGGCCCGCCAGCAGCGGTAGCACGTAGCTGCAGGCAAACTCCGGCGTCAGGCCCAGACGCACGAACGGCAGCGAAAAGCTCGCCGTCTCGCTGGCGGCGACCACATCACAGTGCAACAGCACGGTGGTGCCAATGCCCACGGCGTGCCCCCGCACTGCCGCCACCACCGGCTTGGGGAAATCCAGCATGTCGTCGATGAGCTTCATGGCCGGCGCCTTCTCACCACTGGCCACGCGCTTCTTGCCCTGTTCACCGAAATCCTGCAGATCATTGCCGGCGGTGAAACTGTCACCCGCTGCCTGCAGCAGGACCACGCGAACACCAGCGTCCTCGCGGGCGTCGTTCATGGTGGCGCGCAGCGAGTCATACATCTCGCCAGTGAGGGCGTTGCGCTTTTCCGGGCGATCCAGGGTGACGACAAGTACGCCGTCACGACGTTCAGTGCGAATACTCATGGTTGAACCCTTTCAGTCGGGTAAATACCCTCCCTGAACCGCTGGCACGCGGTCCTGGGAAGGCGATGATGGATTGAATTCAGAAGTCCTGCTTGGCCAGCCACGGCACCATGCGCTCGAAGGCTTCCTCGATCTTTTCCATGGAAGTCGAGTAGCTGATACGCAGGGAATTGCTGCAGCTCTCGCCGAAGGCATCGCCGGGCACGGTACACACCCCCGTCTCCTGCAGCATGCGCAGGCACACCTGGTTGGCGTTGGCGCCGTGGGGCAGCGCCGGGAAGATGTAGAACGCGCCCTGGGGCCAGTAACCGGTAAGATGCGGCGTCTCGCTGACCAGCTGCACCACGCGGTCCCGCCGCTGGGCGTACTCCTGCACCATGTCATCGACGCAACTGCGATCCCCCTTCAGGGCGGCGATGCCGGCCCACTGGGCCGGGGTGTTGGCCACGGTGGTGGTGAACATGTGGTAACGACGCAGCTTCTTGATCGCCCCCTGGCTGGAGATAATCCAGCCGATGCGCAGACCGGCCATGCTGAAGGTCTTGGAAAAACTGCTGGCCACCATGACATTGTCCAGGTCCATGGCGTGGCGCAGCACGCTTGGGTACTCCATGTCATCCAGCAACAGGTGATCGTAGACCTCGTCGCTGAACACGTACACGCCGCGGTACGCCGCTTCCTGGCAGATGGCATCGATGGTCTCCGCCGGGTAGACCGTGCCGGTGGGGTTGCTGGGCGAGTTCAGCACGATACCGTAGGTGCGCATGCCGATGTTGTCGATCACCTCCTGGGGATCCAGCTGGTGGCCATGCTCGGCGCGCGTGGGAATGTACTTCACTTCGCCGCCGTTCATGCGGATCAGTGGCGCATACAGCAGGAAGGTCGGATCCGTGACCAGGAACTGCCGCCCAGGCGCGGAGGTGGCGGTCAGCGCAAGGTACATGGCCTCGGTGCAGCCGGCGGTGATGAGGATATTGTCCTCAGTCAGGGTCCGGTTATAGCGCTGGCTGTAGTACTCGGCCAGGGCCGTGAGGAGCTCCGGCAGTCCCGCGTCCATGGTGTAGCCGGTGTGCCCTTCCTCCAGCGCCTCGATGTAGGCATCAATAATGTGACGCGGGGTGGGGAAATTCGGCTGTCCGATGGAGAGATGCACCACATCCTCCATGCTCGCGGCCATATTGACCATCTTGCGGATGCCCGCCACCGGGATCGCACGGAGTGCCGGCGCCCAACTCGCATCCCGGACATCATCCAGGTCCTGGGCTTCGGTATCGATCGGATTGACAGCCATGATTCCTCCGTGGGACGACCGGTGCCCAGCCACCGGTGAGAAGCGCAGTAACACCCGGAGCGTATGCCCCCGTGCAGCACCGGGTCAAGCACCCTGAAACCCCGCCATGGCGGGCACTGAGCGCTGTGCGGTTGACGCTTCTGCGACTGCTCTATACCGTCGATGCAAGGGCGAAGCACCCCGGGACCTGACCGCGCTCGATGAAGCGCCCTACGCATGGAACCCGGAGCACCACCCGCACACCACGCTGGGAGTCCACGATGCAACAACCGGTCATCGCCGTCCTCACCGGTGAAGGAGAAGCGCTCCCCCCCGGTCTGGATACCATCGCAGATACAGCCGAACTGCGACTCGCCAACAGCCGCGAGGGCCTGGAACAGGCACTGCCGGGGGCGGACATTCTGCTGGTAACGGATTTCCGCACGGAGATGCTTGCCGAGTGCTGGCCCCTGGCGGACCGGTTGCAGTGGGTGCACGCCACCAGCGCCGGGGTCGATGCCCTCATGTTTCCGGGCCTGCAGAACAGCGAGATCCCCATAACCAACGCACGCGGCATCTTCGACCGGCCCATCGCCGAGTTTGTACTCGGCCTGGTGCTGGCCTTCACCAAGGACCTACCCGCCTCCGTACGCTACCAGGATCAGCACGTCTGGCAGCACCGGGAGACCGAGACCATCCGCGACAAGCGTGCGCTGATCATCGGTGCCGGCGCCATCGGACGCGAGATCGGCCGCATGCTGGCGGCGGCGGGCATGCGGGTGGACGCGGTCGCTCGCTCCGCCCGACAGGATGATCCCGACTTCGGGCGCGTCCACGCACAGCACACGCTGCTGGATCACCTGCCGGAGGCGGATTTCGTGGTGGTGGCCGCACCGCTGACCGACGCCACCCGGGGCCTGTTCGGCCATGACGCCTTTGCGGCCATGAAACCCGAGGCACGCTTCATCAACATCGGCCGCGGCCCCATCGTCGACACCGAGGCCCTGGTGGAGGCCCTGGAAGCCGACGCCATTGCAGGTGCCGGTCTGGATGTCTTCGAAGAGGAGCCCCTGCCCCAGGGGCATCCCCTGTGGGATTTCCCCCAGGCCATCCTGTCAGCCCACATGGCCGGTGACGTGCTCGGTTGGCAGGAGGCGCTGACCATGCAGTTCCTGGAGAATTTCCGGCGCTGGCAGTCCGGCGATGCGCTGCACAATGTGGTCGACAAGGGTCGGGGTTATGTACCGCCAGGCTGAGCGCGCGAGCGCCCGCTCACGGCGGTGCGCTGGACCTCACCGCCCATTCCATTCAACATAACCGGACGACTGGCCGATCGGCCCGGCACGCGGCACCGCCGCTCCGGGGATCGACGGCACGAACAACCACCAAGGGGACTGTCATGCTGGATTCGCCTTTGCTCAAACGCTGTCAGGGTTACATCAACGGCCAGTGGCTGGACGCGGACGGGGGCAAAACCCTGACCGTCTACAACCCGGTCGACGGCGACGCGCTCGCGCAGGTGCCGGGCATGGGCCCCGAGGAGACTACCCGGGCAGTCGAAGCCGCACGCAACGCACTGAAATCACCGGCGAGCCTGGCTAAACGCCGGGAGTGGCTGCAGAACATCGTCAAGGCGCTGGAGGCCAACCGCGAAGAGCTTGGCCGCATCCTGTGCATGGAACATGGCAAACCCTGGAAAGAAGCCTCGGGCGAGGTGGACTACGCCGCCGGATTCTTCCGCTACTGCGCCGATAACCTGGAAGCGCTGGAACCCCGGCAACTGGACGAAAAGCCGCGTAACTGCAGCTGGACGGTCCACTACCGGCCCGCCGGCGTGGTGGCCCTGGTCACCCCTTGGAACTTCCCCATCGGCATGATCGCGAAAAAACTGTCTGCGGCCATCGCGGCGGACTGCCCCAGCGTCATCAAGCCCTCATCCAAGACCCCGCTGACCATGGTGGCGCTGTTCACCCTGCTGGACGAAGCGCTGGACATGCCGCCGGGCAAGGTCAACCTGGTCACCGGTTCTGCGGGGCCCATCGGCGACACCCTGTGCGACCATCCGGACGTCCGCGTGCTCAGCTTCACCGGCTCCACCGAAGTCGGTCGCGAACTCATCGAGCGCAGTGCGCCGCAGGTGAAGAAGCTTACCCTGGAACTGGGCGGCAATGCGCCGTACATCGTCTTCCAGGACGCAGACCTGGACGCCGCCGCCGATAACCTCATCGGCAACAAGTTCCGCGGCGGTGGCCAGACCTGCGTGTGCGCCAACCGTGTCATGGTGCACGAGAGCGTGGCGGCCGATTTCGCCGAACGCCTCAAGGCCCGCGCGAGCAAGCTCAAGGTGGGAGACGGCCTGGAGTCCGATACCGACATCGGGCCGCTGATCGACCGCAACGGCTACGAGAAGGTGCGCCGCCACCTCTCCGATGCCATCGAGAAGGGCGCGAAACTGGTCATGGGGGACGTGCCGCCGTCCCTGGAGAACGACTGGGGCGGCTTCTTCCCGCCCACCATCGTGCTGGGCGTGACGCCGCAGATGGCCTGCTGGAAGGAGGAGACCTTCGGCCCGCTGGTGCCCATCGCCACCTTCGGCGATGACGACCAGGCCATCGACATGGCCAACCAGACCGAGTTCGGTCTGGCGTCATACATCTTCACCGCCGACGATCAGCGCGCGCAGAAGGTGATTGCCGCTCTGGAATTCGCCCATGTGGGTTACAACACCGGCTCCGGCCCGACCCCGGAGGCACCCTTCGGCGGCATGAAACAGTCCGGCTACGGCCGTGAGGGCGGCATCGAGGGGTTGTTCGAGTTCGTGGAACCGCAGACGGTCCCTCGCGGCGACTGATTCCCGAAAGGATCTCCGCAAAAGGCGATCACTGCGCCCTGCTCCGGCAGGGCGCAGTGCGTTGGCGGCGTCTCAGGACAAAAGCAGGTGCAGCACCAGGGAGACGGTGGCAACGGCGAAGACGGTGGAAACCAGGATCACCGACGAGGCGCCGGAGACATTCACCTGATACCGCTGCGCCAGCACGTAGACGTTGGCGGCCACGGGCAGGGACGCCATGATGATCAGCGCCGCCTGACCCACCGGCGGCACACCGAGCATGACAGTCGCGCCCCAGACCAGCAGCGGGTGGACCACCAGCTTCAGCACCACCAGCAGGCCGGTCTCCACCGCCTGCTCCCCCAGAGGCTGACGCGCAAGCGTCGCACCCAGGGCGAACAGGGCCGCCGGACCGGCGGCACTACCCAACAGTTCCAGGTAGGCGAACACCGGTTCCGGCAACGGCACCGTGGCCACGCTCACCCCGACACCGAGCACTGAAGCCACGATCAGGGGGTTGCGAACCACGCCCAGAGTAGCCGTCCGCACGGCGCGACCGAGACCGCCCCGGCCGCCACGATCCACCTCGATGATGGCCGTGGCCACGCCGATCAGGATGGCCGTATCCACCACGATCACCACTGCCGCCGCCGGCGTGGCGCCGGTGCCCAGGGCTGCAATCACCAGCGGCAGACCGACGAAACCGACGTTGGCGAAAGACGCCGCAAGCGCCTGGATGGCACGCTTCCCGGCGCCGCCGCCGAACACCAGACCGGCAAGCCAGTAGGTGAGGCCGAAGAGCACGAGCCCCGGGAGCAGCCATGCCAGGAATAGCGCCGGGTCTCTCAGGTCCTCCACCGGCGCATCGGCAATGCTGCTGAACAGCAACGCCGGCAGGGCGAAGAAGAATACGAAGGTGTTGAGCCCGGAGATGGTCTCGCCGGGCATCAGGCGCGTACGTCCCGCCAGCATGCCCGTGAAGATCAGGGCGAAGAACGGCAGGGCAATGGTCAGAACGGCGTTCACGGCATGGCTCGCGCTGCGCGTTGAGGCTCCGGCCCGCTAGTCTCCCGCCCCCGAAGTGCGCCGAAAGGGGAGCGAAGACGCTACTTGCTGGCAACCGCCCGCGGCGCGTCGGTTTCGATGGTCTCCGCCACCTCCCCGCCGTTACGGTAATGCACCAGTTTCCAGTAACCGAACAGATTGGCCTTGCGCACCGACAGGCGCTCGAATCCGTCGTGGTCGGGCAGCGTATCCAGATCCATGTCCGGACGAAAGCCCACCAGTTTCGACAGCGGCCGCAGCCCCTTCTCCAGCCCGCGCAACACCGGATTGCGGGACGCAAAGTGGTTAACAATGAGGATGTCGCCCCCTGGCTTGCAGACTCGCCGCATTTCGCTGATCAGGCGGTCCGGATGTGGAACGACCGACGCCACGTACATGCAGGCAATGCTGTCGAAGCTGGCATCCGGAAAGTCCAGATTCTCTGCATCCATCACTAGCAGATCTTCCACCTGGTGCCCGTCACACTCCGCCTTCACGCGCTCCCGGGCCTTGTCCAGCATCTCCGGGGAGATATCGATGCCCACCACCCGGGTTCGCGGATCGTAGGCCGGCAACGACAGCCCGGTGCCGACACCCACCTCGAGGATGCGTTGTCCGGGCTTCTGGTTAAGCACCTCGATGGCGAACTTCCGCCCCTGGGCAAAGACCGGGCCGAAAACGCGGTCATAGTGATTGGCGTAACGGCGATAGGCATTGCGAATGGAAGCTAGATCCATGGATCGTGATACCCCTTGGTGAAACCTGCGGCGTCGTGCCCGGCCGCCCCTGTTCAGTGTATGTCGGGCAGGTTCCGCATTGCTCGCGCGAACTGCTCGACAGCTGATCGTAAAAAGCCGGTTGCGCCATTTCCGTCAACCGGCTCCATTGTCACCCCGGCGATTCAGCCCTGCGCCGAGGCGTTCAGCGCCTCGGCAAAGATGCTCACCCCTTCGTCGATCTGCTCGCCATTGACGATCAGTGGCGGCAACCAGCGGACGATCTGCCCCCCATAGGCCCCGCAACGGATCATCAACAGCCCCCGCTTCTCCGCTTCCTGGAGAATGCGCATGGCACGCTGACCGTCGGGGTTACCGTCGGCGTCAACCATTTCCGTTCCCAGCATCAGGCCCTCACCGCGCACATCGCCGATGGCCGGATTCTCCGCCTTGAGCTGGTCCAGCTGCTTGCGCAGCCGCGCCCCCTGGGTCGCGGCGTTGTCCACCAGGCCTTCGTCGTCGAAAACCTCCAGAGTGGCCAGGGCAGCGGCGCAGGCCACGGCGTTGCCACCGTAGGTACCACCCTGGGAGCCGGGCCAGCCCTTCTCCATGACCTCCCGGCGCGCCGCCATGGCCGACAGCGGAAAACCGCTGGCGAGACCCTTGGCGGTGATCACCACGTCCGGCGTCACGTCGTAGTGCTGGTGCCCCCAGAACAGCCCGGAGCGGCCGTAGCCCGACTGCACCTCGTCCATCACCAGCAGGATGCCGTGGCGATCGCAGATCTCGCGCAGGCCCTGCATGAAGGCGGTGTTGGCCGGCACGTAACCGGACTCGCCCTGGATGGGCTCGATGATCATGGCCGCCGTTTCCTGCGGCGCCGACTGGGTGTGCAGGATGTTGTCCAGCTCCCGCAGGCAGAACTCCGTGGCGGTCTTCTCGTCCATGCGCAGCCGGTAGGTGTTCGGAAACGGCGCCACCACGACGCCGCCCATCAACGGCGCCACCCCGGCACGCAGACCGACGCTGGAGGTGGTCGTGGACAGGGAACCCATGGTGCGGCCGTGGAAACACCCCTGGAAGGTAATGATATTCGGCCGCCCGGTGGCCTGACGCACCAGGCGAATGGACGCCTCCACCGCCTCGGTACCAGCGTTGGAGAAGAAAATGGAGTTGAGGTCATCCGGCATGCGCTCGCCAAGCTTCTCCGCCAGTTCCTTCATTGGCGGATGCTTCATGATCGCGTACTGACCGTGGATCAGCGTCTCCACCTGCTTCTGCGCCGCCGCCACCACCTTGGGGTGGCAGTGGCCGGTGCCGGTGACGCCGATCCCGGAGCTGAAGTCCATGTAGCGCTTGCCGGACTCGTCAAAGAGGTACATGCCCTCGCCACGGGTCGCCGTAATACCGGACGATTGCTTCATCAGCGGCGTGATGTGACCGGGTTCGTGGGCCATGGATACCTCCTCGGGAAGAATTGAGCAACGAGTGTACACCCGCCTTTTGCGGGCCTTCAAACCGGGTAACTCCGCGCCTGCGGCGCCATGGCGGCCCTGCTCAGGCCAGGGCGGCAAGCACCGCGTCGCCGATGGCGGTGGTCTCCCGTTGCATGGTGCCGTGCACCTGCAGGTCGGACTCCACTGCCTCGCGCAGCCGCCGGGCCGCCGTCGCCGCCCGTGGCTCCTCTTCGCCCATCCAGTCCAGCAGCATGGCACCGGTGAGGAGCATTGCCTGAGGACCGGCCAGGTTGTGCCCGGCAATGTCCGGAGCGCTACCGTGGGTGGGCTCGAACATCGGCGGCTGACGCCGGTCTGCCGGATTCAGATTGCAGGACGGGGCGACGCCCATACCGCCGCTGAGCACCGCGGCAAGATCGGTGAGTATGTCGCCCTGCAGATTGCTGGCAACCACCACGTCGAACTGCCAGGGGCTCATGACGAATTTCATGCAGGCGGCATCCACCAGCTCGTGGTGGGTGGCAATACCGGGGTAATCGGCAGCCACCTCCGCGAACACCTCGGTGTACATCTCGCCCCAGTAACGCAGGGCGTTGCGCTTGGTAACCAGGCACACCTGGGCGCGTGCCGTGCCACCACCGGGCAGGGGAAACTCGCGGTTGCGGCGTGTGCCTGCCTCACGCTCGGCGGCCCGGGCCGCGGCACGCTCGAAGGCGTGGCGGAAGATGCGCTCGGCACCGGCCCGGGTGAACACCTCCATCTGCGTGGCGACTTCCCGCGCCGTGCCCGGCGCCAGACGTCCACCCTGACCAACGTACTCGCCCTCGCTGTTCTCCCGGATCACCAGCATGTCGAGATCCCGCGCGCGCTCGTCCGCCAGGTACTTCGGCGCGCCCTCAAGGAGGATGGCCGGGCGCTCGCAGGCCCATTGATCGAAGCCCTTGCGGATATCAAGCAGCGGAGCCAGCGAGACGGCATCGGAGAGCAGGTAGCGCTGGGGATCACTGGTGGGACCGGGATCCCCCAGAGCGCCCAGCAGGATGGCATCGTAGCCGGCCAGGGTCTCCTTCCAATCGTCGGGCATCATCTGGCCGTTTTGCCGATGCCACTGATGGGACGGCCACGGCAGCTCTTCCAGGGCCATGTCCGGCCCGCCCTGCTCCGAAAGCGCCCGCAACGCCTTGAGCGTCACGGCCATGACTTCCGGGCCGATCCCGTCACCGGGCAGCACGGCGACACGCCACTGCCTGCGCCGTCCGCCATCGCGGTTCCACATGATGTTCGCTCCCCGTTCCTGTCCTGGTGGCGACGATTACGGTCGGGTACCGTCGGCGAAATTGCAACCACCGCTGCGCGGAGCGGTGTATTCACACGGACACTATAGGCACTGATACAATACCGGACCAGAACGGTACGGTTTAGCCGGTAGTCGGAGGATATCCATGTACAGCCCAGGCGGCGAACCCGTCATTTTCAACCGCGACTGCGATGCGGTGGTCATCCCGGCGGGCGACTCCGGAACCATCCCGGAAGGCGTCGAAGGTGTCATCACGCAGGCGCTGGGTGGCAGCTACACGGTGTACATCCAGGGCAATCTGTTCCGGATTGCGGGGGTGGACGCAGACGCCATCGGCAAGGAGCCGACACCGCTGCCGGAGCTGCCGGATGGCGCCTCCGATCAGGACGTTGAGAACCTGGTGTGGGACCAGATGCACACCTGCTTCGACCCGGAGATTCCCATCGACATCGTCGAACTGGGGCTGGTCTACCACTGCGAGATTCGCCGGCTCGACGAGAACCGGCGCCAGGTGGACATTCAGATGACTCTCACCGCCCCCGGTTGCGGCATGGGCGACATCATCGCCAGCGACGTCAAGCACAAGGTGGAACTGGTGCCCACGATTGAACGCTGCAACGTGGACCTGGTGTTCGATCCGCCCTGGTCCGCGGAAATGATGACCGACGCGGCCAAGCTGCAGACCGGGATGCTCTGAGGGACATCCCGAGGGGGCAAGCCGACGCCGCGTCAGCGGCCGAGGCTGATCGTGCGCAGATCCGGCGTCTGCCGCCAGAACGCAACGCCCTCTTCCACCACCTCCTCCATCACCGAGAAGTACGACGGCCCCACCAGTTCCAGTCGACCGGCGATCTCGTCCGCGTCCAGCGTCAGCGTCATGCCGTGCTTGCGGGCAATGCGGTGCATGCGCGCGTTACCCGGCTCGGAGATGATGAAGGCGCGGCTGACGGAGAGGTTGCGGGCGTGCACCAGCAGTCGGCGGAACAGAGTACTGCCCAGGCCCTGGTTCTGCCACGGTCCCTCGACGCTGAAAGCCAGCTCGGCGCGACGGGGCCAGTCGCGATCCAGCAGGGCAAACTCGCCCACCGCTCGTAGCTCACCGTCCACGAAGGCGCCGAAGAGCTCCTGAGTGAAGGGGTCGGCCTCGTCGCAGTAACGCCGGATGAACGCATCGCTGACCAGGCCCGCGAAGCGGTCCCGGCGCGCCTGCGCGTCGAGCCGGAGGAGATGTTCGCGCCAGAGCGTGCGCTCACCGGACCACAACCGGCGAATCACCGGTTCGTCGCTCCAGGGCATCGGGAAAAGCAGGGACTGCGTCATCGTCATCACCAAGATAGACAAGTCTGTTTATTGCTGCAACGCAATATACTTCGTTTGCCGTCTCACCACAACAAGAGAAGCGCGTCAATGTGCGTCAGTTCACGCCCTGGCAGGTACTAACCTTTCAGGAGATAAACGCAAAGGGCACCGCCCACACGCATTTCGTTGACGCCTGCGGGCCGTACGTCGACACTGACCGGCTGGCAGTTATTTCCGACCCCCTCGTTGCCGACGGAGGCAGAACTCATGAAAGCGTGGACCATTACCAAAGCCGGGGCGCCCGACGTGCTGGAGTGGCAGGACGCGCCAACCCCGGAGATGGGACCCAGCGACGTGCGGGTGCGCGTGCATGCAGCCGGCCTCAATCGGGCGGACCTGCTTCAGCGCCAGGGCCTCTACCCGGCCCCCGCCGGGGCCAGCCAGGACGTTCCGGGGCTGGAGTACGCCGGTGTCGTTGACGCCGTGGGCAGCAACGTCCAGGGACGTCGCCCGGGGGATCGCGTCATGGGCCTCATCGGCGGTGGCGCGTACGCCGAGCAGCTGGTGGTCCACGAACGCGAGACCCTGACTGTTCCCGACACCATTTCCCTGACCGATGCGGCGGCCATTCCCGAGGCCTTCCTTACCGCCTACCGCGCGTTGTTCCTGGAGGGAGGGCTGCAACCCGGCGGCTGGTGCCTGATCCGCGCCGCCACCTCCGGGATCGGCATCGCGGGCATGCAACTGGCACGGGCCTTCGGCGCCCGCACGGTGGGCACGAGCCGCAGTGTCCAGCGCCTGGAGCAGGTGCGTCACTGGGGGCTGGACGTCGCCCATGCCGAGGAGCAAGGGCCGCTACTGGAGACGATTCGCCAGCACACCGGCGAAGGGGTCAACGTGATCCTCGACCTGGTGGGCGGCGGCGGTCAGCTGCGTGAGAACATGGAGTGCCTGCGCCCGGAAGGGACCCAGGTGGTTGTTGGCCTGATGGCGGGCCGGGAGGACGACATCAACATGGGCATGCTGCTGTTCAAGCGGCTGACGCTGCGCGCCATGACCATGCGCTCCCTGCCCGTGGAGCGACGCATCGCCCTGGCACAGCTCTTCAGCGACCGGTTGGCGCCCTTCTTCGCCGAAGGCCGTCTGAAGCCGGTGGTGGATACGGTGCTGCCCTTCGATCAGGCCCCTGAGGCGCATCAGCGCATGGAGGCCGGCGAGCACACCGGCAAGATCGTGCTGACCACCGAGACCTGAGCCGCCGCGGCGGCTGACCGCGGGCACGCGCGGCGGCCGCCATTCCAATTCCGCGCCAGTAAATGCACAATCCCGGTTCGCGCACGAGGGCGGGTAACGACTGCATGATCCGAAATGCTGAGAAACGACTGGCCGGTCTCCTGAACACGCACCAGCGGGGACTCCTCAGAGGCAGCCTGAAAGGCCTGGAAAAGGAGAGTCTGCGCGTGGACCGCGACGGCCACATCGCGCAGACACCGCACCCGGCGGCTCTGGGTTCCAGCCTGACCCATCCCTGGATCACCACGGATTACTCCGAGGCCCTGCTGGAGTTCGTCACCCCACCGGTGCAGGAGATCAGCGGGGTACTGACGTTTCTCGAGGACGTGCACACGTTCACTTACCAGAACATCGGCGATGAACTGCTGTGGGCCACCAGCATGCCCTGCATCGTGGGCGGTGACGCCAGCATCCCCATCGCCTGGTACGGCGAATCCAACGTCGGCTGGATGAAACACGTCTACCGCCGCGGGCTCGACTGGCGCTACGGTCGCGCCATGCAGGCCATCTCCGGCATCCACTTCAATTACTCGTTCAGCGACGAATTCTGGGCGGTACTGCAGGAGCAAGAGGGTGACCGGCGCGACCGGCAGACCTTTGTCTCCGACGCATACTTCCGGCTGATCCGCAACTTCCAGCGCTACGGCTGGCTGGTACCGTTCCTGTTCGGTGCCTCGCCGGCGGTGTGCAAGTCGTTCACCGGCGGCACCAACGTCGATTTCCAGGAGTTCGACGCCTACACCTTCTACGAGCCCTTCGGCACCTCTCTGCGGATGAGTGACATCGGCTACAAGAACAATGCCCAGGCGGCGCTGAGCATCTCCTTCAACGACCTCGATTCCTACGTCGGCAGCCTGGAACGGGCCATCTTCACGGAAGACGAGGAATGGGCGCGTATTGGCACCCGGGTGGACGGCGAGTGGCGGCAGCTGAACACCAATACCCTGCAGATCGAGAACGAGTACTACAGCTTCGTGCGGCCGAAGGCGGTGGCCCGCTCCGGTGAACGGCCGTCCCGGGCACTGCACAGGGCCGGCGTGGAATACATCGAGATCCGCGCCCTGGACCTGGACCCGTTCGCGCCGGTGGGCGTGGTGGACAGTCAGCTGCACTTCCTGGAAGCGCTGCTGGTCTACTGCCTGCTGGAAGACAGTCCGCCGATCTCCGCCCGCGAGCAGTGCAGCATCAACCACAACCAGGGTCAGGTGGCGCGCTACGGGCGCGACCCGGAACTGGTCCTGGACAACGGTGGCCGCCAGGTCCACCTGCGCGACTGGGCCGCTGAGATCTGCAGCGATCTGGAGTGCATTGCCGAGCTGCTGGATCAGACCCGGGACGACACCCCCTACGGCGACGCCGTGCGCCTTTACCGCGAGAGCGTCCGCGACACCGAACGCACCCCTTCGGCCCGGATACTCGCCAGCATGCGCGCCGGCAACGAGAACTTCATCGAGTTCGCCATGCGCCAGTCCCGCCGCCACGAACAGGCATTCAAGAATCACCCGCTGTCACAGGCGGTCAGGCACCGCTTCGAGGAGGCCGGCCGTGCCTCACTTGCGGAACAGACCGCCATCGAGCGGGCGGAAACCATCAGTTTCGACGAGTACCTGGCCCGATACTTCGATCAGTCGGACGTGGCGGCCAGCTAGTCCCCGGACGTGCGCGCCACGCCTCCGGCCTGGCACCGGGAAAACGTGACGGAGTTCACTTTTTCACTCCCTCAACCTGTCATTTCCTACAGGTCTGGTAAACTGCATGTGTCATACTTCATTGACATCGTGCACCGTTTCATGTGGTTGCACCACTACCCGAGAAAGACTGCAGGCGATGACAGAACACCATGCCCTGACCGGCTCCAACGACACCCCGGGAGAGCGCCCCAGGCAGCATACCCGCGAATCCGTGCGCGAAGCCGCGTTCCGGCTGTTCGGGCGCCACGGCTACGACGGCGTCTCCATCGATACCATCGCCCGCGCTGTGGGCCTCAGCAAGGGAGCCCTCTACTGGCACTTCGACGGCAAGGAAGCACTTTTCAATGAGTGTCTCGCCACCTTGAGCGAGCTCTTCCGCGACCATCTCGTTGGCCCCATGGAACAGGCCAGAACGCCCCGCGAACGGCTGGACTGCTTCTTCCAGGGGATTGCGTCGCTGAGTGAATCCGACGCCGTTGCCGAAGGCATTGCCGGTTACTGGCAGGAGCCCTACAACGAGGCCATGAGCCGCTGTTTCCGCGAGCATCTGGAAGGCCTGGAGGAGTCCATCCGCCGGCCGCTGCAGGCAGCCCTGCAACCTGGCGAGAGCCGCGGCGCGCTACACCCGGTGGCGGACGCCGAAACCAGCAGTGAGACGCTCATGGCGCTCATGGAAGCGATGATCCTGCCGCTGCGCCGGCGCACGCCTGCCCTGCGACGCGCGATCATCGAAGATCTGCGCACCACCATGCTTCGGGCCTACGCGGAATGACGCCGGAGAAGAATCAAGGCGCGTAACCGGTGAGCTCCGCGTAGCCGCGGCCATCGGGTCCCTGGTGGCCGTGCACCTGGATGGCTCCTTCCCAGTAGCGGAACACGCCGTCCAGTTCCTGATGGTCAAGCACCGCCTCCAGTTCAAGATCCAGATCCTCGTCGGCAATGCGCATGCGCCAGGCCACCGGGTACTCGCCGCCCTGCGGGCTTTGCCAGTACCGCCGCGCTTCCAGTTCCACATCGTCGCGCTCCAGCACCCGAGACTCACCCGCGGCATCCACCAGCAGTCCCTTGCTGAGCGGATCGATGGTGCCATCCTCGCGGCGCAGGTGGTAGAACATGATGTCGCGGCCATCATCGAGCTGCACCGAGAACCAGTCCCAGCCCACCTGGTCCTCGCTGAGGGTGCTGGTCCCCCATTCCCGGTCCATCCAGGCATCGCCCGACACGGCATACCGGCGGTCCGCGATGTCGATATGGCCTTCGGCGGCCAGGCGCGTGTACGAGTAATAGCGTGAGGCGTTGCCCGGCTCGGGGCCCTTGCGGCTGTACCCCTCCTCGCCCTGCAGGACCAGCGGTTTGCGCGGTTCCAGGCGGATGGAAAGCCCCAGGTCAGTGGCGGGAAAATCCAGGGTCAAAGGCATCATGGCCTCGTCGTCGCTGGCCATCACCCAGTCCTCGGCATGGATGCGGAACGGGTCGGCGCTGCTGCCGGCCAGCCCGGCGGCGCCGCGCACGAACCGCTCCCGGTGATGAAAGTCGCCGGCCTCGGTGTCGGTGACGGCGAGATGCGCCATCCAGAGCTGGTCGGTGGCCAGGGCGGATTCACGCTCCGGCATGTCCGGCGCCAGAGTGAACCGGAACAGCGTCACCTGGAAACCGAAGTGACGCCCGGTGTCATCCTCGACGTTGCCGGTGACATACCACCACTCGTGGCGGTACTCGGGGTGCGGCAGATGGTCCTCCGGAAAACGCAGCGGCTCGGGTCCGGTGACCCGGGCGAAGCCTTCGGCGACGTCCTCGCCGGCCAGCGCGCCGGTCACATCGAACGCCTCCCCCGACTGCGGATCGGTGGTCCGCTCGTCCAGGTACCACAGCGCCAGCAGCACCACGAGGATCGTCGCCGCCAGCAGCCGCACGGCGCCGCGCCGCCCGGTGAGGGCGCGTTGCAGACGGGAGCCATGCTGCACATTGGTCATCGCTACTCCTCCCGCAGGGCCCGGCCGGGGGATGTTCGCGCCATGCGCCAGGCCGGATAGAGCCCCGCCACGACCGCCGCAACCATCGCAAACGCCACCGCCTGGGCGAGGATCCAGGGATCCACCGTCAGGTCCATGGACCAGCCGAAGGAGCGCTGATTGATCACCAGAATCAGGGCCGCCGCCAGACCCACCCCCAGGGGAATGGCGAACAGGCCGCTGAGCAGCCCGACCAGCACGTTCTGACCGGTCACCAGCACGCCGAGCTCCCGCGGGGTCATGCCGCTGGCGCGCAGCACCGCGTACTCCCGGGCACGCTCCAGGGCCAGTGCCAGCAGTGCGCTGAGCACCCCGGTCACCGCCACCAGAATGGCCAGGATGCGCAGCACCTGGGTGATGGTGAAGGTCTGATCGAAGATCTCCAGCGACAGCTCCCGCAGCTCGCGGCTGGAACGGAAATCCAGGTGCTGGCCGTCGGCGGCGGCCTGCTGCAGCCGCTCCCGCAGGGTGTCCGTCGCCACCCCCGGTGCTGCGAACACGCCGATACTGTCGATGGCCGGGTCATCCCAGTAGCGGTCATACGTCGCCCGCGCCATGATCACCGCGCCCTCGGAGGTACCGTAGTCATAAAGCACCGCCGCCACCGGGAACTCCCGGGGGCCTTCGCCGGTGTCCAGAAGCACGCGATCCCCCACGTCGAGCTCCCGGTGCCAGGCATAGGGTTCGGTGATGAACACTGCGCCATCCTCCCGGTAGGCCGCCCAGGCGGATTCCGGGTCACCGGCGCGGAAACTGAAACCGTCCTCCGCTGGCGGCGGAATCTCGAACACCCGCAGCCGCGCCTCGTGATCATCGGCACCCACGCGCACGAACCGGGAGCGGGTCACCAGTTCGATGCCCTCCACGGCCTCCAGCCGCTGGCGCTGGTCCGGTTCCATCGCGCCGCCCCCGGGCACGGAAATGTAGATGTCGGCATGCAGCGTGGCATCCAGCCAGTCGGCGAACGTCGCGCGGAAACTGTCCACCATGACGCCGACCCCGATCACGGCCGACACCGCCACCATCAGGGCCGCAGCGGCAACCCCCGTGCGCGACAGACTCGCGGCGACACCGCGGGCGGTCATGCGGCCAAGGAAACCGCCCAGGGCAGCCAGCACCGGAGCCAGGAGACGAGTGACCAGCCACAGCAGTGGCGGCACCAGCAGGGCCGCGCCGATGATCAGCGCGAACAGGCCGGCGAAGGGCGCCAGCAGCCCCCGCTCGGTGGCGCCAAGAAGCAAGGTGCCGAGCGCAGCCAGCACCAGTCCGGCCAGGCTCAGCCCCGGCAACCAGCGCAGCCGGCGCCGCTCCAGGTATGACCGACTCAGCGCCGCCCGGGGCGGAATGGCGGTGGCCTCCCGCGCCGGCGCCAGCGCCGCCACCACCGTCATGCCCACGCCCAGCAGCATGCCCCGCACCAGGGACTCTGGTGCCACACTGAGCTCGCGGACGGAGAGAACGAAATACAGGTCGTTGATGGTCCGGGTCACCAGATCAACCAGCACCGTGGCCAGGGTAATGCCCAGCGCCAGTCCCAGCATGGTACCCACCAGGCCGATGACGGCCGCCTCCAGCAGGATCACCCGGAACAGCTCGCCCCGGGTAGTGCCGGTGGCGCGCAGCATGCCCATGAGTTGGCGGCGCTGGACCACCGAGAAGGTCATGGTGTTGTAGATCAGGAAGGCGCCGACCACCAGCGCCAGCAGGCTGAAGGCCTGGAGGTTGAGCTGGAAGGCATCGGTCATCTGCTCCAGCGCGGCGGCGCGCTGATCGGCTTCCGCGAGCCGGGCCCCCGATGGCAGCAACGCCTCCACGGTGGCCACCTGCTCGTCGCTGAGCACCAGATCCACCCGGTCGAGCCGTCCGGCCCGCCCCAGAAGCTCCTGAGCCGCGGACACGTCCATGATGATCACGTCCTGGAGACCCACTGCCTCCAGCTCCCGGGCAGGCTCCAGGCCAGCCAGGATGCGCAGCTCTTGATCCCGTCCGCCATGGCGCACGGTCAGCCGGTCGCCGGGCTCAAGCTCCAGCAACCACAGATCCTCGGCCAACATGACGGCACCGCCGGGGCGTGCCAGAAGGTCGCCGGCATCCACCAGCCCGGACACCGCCCCCAAGGCCGGGCGCACACCGGTTTCAGCGAACACGTCCACACCCAGCACCCGCAGGCTCCGCTGATCATCGCCGGGCAGACGCACGAAGCCTTCCACCACCGGGGCCGCCGGGCGAATGCCGTGATCGCGCCGCAGTTCCACGTACCACGTCTCGGGGATGCCCTGGGGACCGCCCACCACCTGGTGCGTGGTCTGGCCCGTCAAGGCATCGGTGGACAGACTGAAGGCACGGGAGGCGCTCTGGTTGGCGAGATCCACCGCCACCACCACGGCCACGCCGATGGCGACGCCCAGCAGCGCCAGACCCAGTTGCCAGGGATGGCGCGCCAGATAACGGATACTGGCGCGCAGCATCAGGGAACGCGGCAACCCCGCCGCCATCAGGCCTGCTCGCCGCCCAGGTGAAGAATGCGGTCCATGCGCCGGGCCACATCCATGCTGTGGGTGACCAGTACCACCGTCACCTGCCCGTCACCGGTGAGTTCGTCCAGCAGGCCCAGCACCGTCTCTGCCGTGGCGGCGTCCAGGGTACCCGTTGGCTCGTCGGCCAGCAGCAGGCGCGGCCGGTGTACCAGCGCACGCGCGATGGCGATACGCTGCTGCTCACCCCCGGAGAGGGCATCCGGAAAGGCATCGGCGCGGTCCGCCAGACCCACCCGCCGGAGGAGTCCGGCGGCGCGCGCACGGCCGTCCGCATCCAGGCCGCCGGTCATCTCCAGGGGCATGTGCAGGTTCTCCGCCACGGTCAAGGTCGGAATCAGGTTGAAGAACTGGAACACGAAGCCGATGTGGTGGCGGCGGAAGAGTGTCCGGTCACGCTCGTTCAACGCGGTCAGATTGGTATCACCGATGCGGATGGTGCCGGAATCGGGCAGATCCATGCCGCCGATGAGATTCAGCAGGGTGGACTTGCCCACGCCGCTGCGCCCCACCAGGGCCAGGCGTTCGCCGTCGGCGATCCGCTCGCTGAAACCGTCCAGTACCACGCGGCGCTGGCCACCCTCGAGAAACGCCCGGTCGATGCCTGTCAGCTCAATCATCAACGGCTCTCGGTGCGCTCATGGCCACAACGGCTGCAGCGCAGCAGCGTCACCAGCCGGCCCTGGCGCACATCGAATTTCGATTCCGTCACCACCTCCCAGCGGTGGCGACCGGCGCGGCACAAGGTGTCGCCCTCGCTCTTCTTCCGGCGCCGCTGGCGGCGGCGCAGGGGAACCACGTTGTCTTCGGTCATTCCGGCAACCCATCGAGCCTCGTCCGCCCTATTGTGCCGCAGGGCAGGGTGCGCAGTCTCACCTTGAACATCCGGGGTGATGGCCCAATGCTCATCGGGGTCAGCAATATGCATCAGAACGTCTCTGCGGATCATCGATACAGGAGTCATCCATGGCCAGCACCATCGTTCTCACCGGCGCCAACCGCGGCATAGGCCTTGAACTCGCCCGTCAGTGGCAGACCCGCGGCGAGACGGTGATCGCTGTCTGTCGCTGTCCGTCCGAGGAGTTACGGGCCTTGGGCGTCCGCATCATCGACGGCATCGACGTCAGCGATGACGCCAGTCTCCGGCGCCTGCGCAAGGAACTTGACGGCACCCGCGTAGACGTCCTCTACAACAATGCGGGCATCCTCCGGGACGAACACCTGGACGCCATGGACTACGACCAGATCCGGGAGCAGTTCGAGATCAACACCCTGGGGCCCCTGCGGGTGACGACCGCACTGCTGGACCGTATGGCGGAGGGCGGACGCGTCGGCCTGATGACCTCGCGCATGGGCTCCATTGCCGACAACGACTCCGGCGGGCGCTACGGCTACCGCATGAGCAAGGCGGCACTGAATGCCGCCGGCAAGTCCCTGGCTCTCGACCTGCAGCCCCTCGGCATTGCCGTGGCCATCCTGCATCCCGGCTACGTGCGCACGGAGATGACCGGACACCGGGGCCAGATCACGCCGGCGGAAGCCGCAGAGCGGCTGATTCAGCGCATGGACGAGCTCGGCCTGGAGAACACCGGCACCTTCTGGCACTCCGACGGCACGGTACTGCCCTGGTAGGCAGTCAGCGCCGGAACAGCACCAGGGCCTCGCCGCTGCAGATCAACCGATCGGCCTCCCCGCGACATTCGGTGTCCAGGTTCACCAGAGCCTTGTCCGGGCGCAGCCGGGTGATGGTGACCCGGGCTGTCAGGGGCTCGTCCACCTGTGCCGCGGCGTGGACCTCCAGGTGCTGCTTGAGGTAATTGGTGCCGTGCCCCGGCAACTGCTCCCCCAGCAGGCAGGAGAACAGGCCGGCGATCAGCGGCTCCGGAATCGCGTAACCCGGTGCGGGGCCGCCGGCGAGATCCATCCAGGCGCGCACATCCGCGGCGGAGAAACGGCGCTCCAGCGCAGCACTGTCGCCCAGGGAGAGACGCTGGAACCGTGGTATGGGCGTGTTCATCATCGCTCCTCCGGGAACACCAGCACGCACTCACCCTCGACTCCCAGGCGGCCATCCGGCTTCACCACCCGGGTAGTGACGCGCCAGCTTCGCCCGTCCTCGGCTGCCACGGGATCCAGGCGCAGCACCACCGGCTCATCGGCATAGGTGGGTGCCGGAAACATCAGGTCCTGCTGCCGCAGGGCAACCCCCGGCCAGGTGCGTGCCGCCAGCGCCCGCAGAGCGCTGAACAACAGCATGCCGTGGGCCACCGTGGCGCCGAAGGGCGTATTGGCGGCGAACGCCGGGTCCACATGGATCGGGTTGCGGTCGCCGGAGAGCGTGCCGAAGCGGTCGAACTCGGCCTGGGTGAACATGCGCTGCTCGGCCACCGGCGGAAGCTCAGCGGCGCGCGTCATCACGGAGCTCCTGCTTCTGCACTTTGCCCAGGGCGTTACGCGGCAGCGCGTCCCGGAGAACGAAGCGCTTCGGCACCTTGTAGCCGGCCAGGCGTTCCCGGCACCAGGTCTGCAGGGTCTCCTCCTGCGGCGCCTGACTGGGTTCCGCCGGGCAGACATAGGCACAGCCCACCTCGCCCCAGCGCTCGTCGGGCATGCCCACCACCGCCACATCGGCAACGCCGGGATGCTGCAACAGCACCTGTTCCACCTCCGCGGGGTAGACGTTCTCGCCCCCGGAGATGAACATGTCCTTCCAGCGATCGACGATGAAGTAGTAGCCATCGTCGTCGCAGCGGGCAACATCGCCGCTATGCAGCCAGCCGTCGGGCTCCAGGGTCTCGGCGGTGGCGTCCGGGCGCTGCCAGTAGCCCGGGGTCACGCCCGGTCCGCGGACCAGCAGCTCGCCCGCCTCGCCGTGGGCCACATCCCGGCCATCACGACCAGCGATGCGTACCTCCGCCAGCAACTGCGGCCGGCCCACGGAGCCGCTCTTGTCCAGCACACTGGCCTCGTCCAGCAGGAACACAGTCGGACCGGTCTCGGTCATGCCGAAACCGGTGCGCACGCGAATCCCGTGGTCGGCGAAGTACTGTGCCACCTTGAGCGACAGCGGTGCCCCGCCACAGCCCCAGGAGCGCACACCGGTGAGGCGTTCGCCGTCGAGAGCGGGCTGATCTGCCAGCATCTGGTAGACGGCAGGGACACCGAAGAACACCGTGGCCCGGTCCGCCAGTACCTGCAGCGCCTGCTCGGGCTCGAAGTTGCGCTGCACCAGCACTGTCCCGCCCACCAGGAACATGGCACTGGAGTACAGGTTGATACCGGCGGTGTGGAACATGGGCAGCACGTTCAGCAACACGTCGCTCTGGCGCAGCTCCACCGGAATGGCGATGTTCCAGTAGTTGGCCATCATCATGCGGAAGGTCTGGATGACACCCTTGGGCCGTCCGGTGGTCCCGGAGGTGTAGAGCAGATACCAGGGGCGGTCGGGGGACCGCGGCGGATGGGGGACGCGATCCGGCGTCACCGCCGCCAGGTCGGCCTCGTACTCGCGTCCCTGGTGGTGGTCCAGCGCGATGTTGACCAGCCCCTCACGGCTGGCCGCCAGGGCCGCGGCGGCATCGGCGAGCTCCGCGCCGGATACCAGTGCCGTCGGCGTGGCATCATCCATGAGCCCTTCCAGTTCCGGCACCGCAAGCCGCCAGTTCAGTGGCACCAGAATCACGTCCGCCTTGGCACAGGCAAACAGCAAAGCGAAGAACTCCGCCCGGTTATGCCCCAGGTAGGCGAGCCGGTCACCGGGCTCGAGCCCCCAGTGCTGCCTGATGGCTGCGGCGATGCGGGCAGCCCGCTCGTCCAGGGCGGCATAGGTATAGCGGGTACCGTCGGCAAGGTCCTCCAGCGCCAGGTGGTCCGGGGTCACCCGGGCCCGATGCGCGGTCAGGTCGAACATCTCCATGGGTGCTTCCCTCTCTTTCTTCTCGGTATCGCCAAGTATGGTCAGGCCCGTGACAGAAACGCTGCCATGCCGGCCTCGGCTTCGTCGCTGACGATCTGTGCGACGAACGCCCTCTTCTCAGCCTCCAGACCCGCCGCCACCGTCTCGGAATCCGGACGCGTCAACGCCAGGGTGCCACGCACGCTGCCCGACCAGCGCGTGTGCATCTCTGCGGCCAGGGCCAGTGCCCGCTCCCGTGTCTGCCCTTCCTCTGCCAGGCACTGCACCAGCCCGCTGGCGTGGGCCTCCCCTGCTTCCAGGCTGGCATTGCGCAATTGGAGATCCAGGGCGCGCCCACGACCGATGCGCTCGGGCAGCAGCGCCGTCCAGCCCCCATCCGGGCTGAATCCCACCACGGTGTACCAGGGCGTGAACGCCGCCCGCGGGTCAGCCACCACCAGGTCGCATGCCAGCACCAGGCCGAGCGAGCCCCCCGTCACCATGCCGTGCACCGCGGCAACCGTGGGCACCGGCAGCCGCAGCAACTGCAGGATGACGCCATTGAGCCCGCCAACGACCTCCTCGGCGTAAGCGGCCCGTTGATCTCTGGGCGTGTCGTGAAACGCGGCGACATCTCCCCCGGTGGAAAACGACGGGCCCCGCGCGGACAGCACCATGGCCCGGGGCGCCCGCTGCTCCACCCGGATCATCACCTCCGAGAGCGCCTGCAGCAACGCCGGAACCAGGGCGTTGTGGCGTTGCGGGCGGTTGAGGGTGACCTCGGCCACGCCATCGTGCAGCGAGAACTCCACCAGGGACTCGTTCATTCGCTCGTTTCTCCATCCATCAAGCCGTGCTGCAGGAGGTCCCGGACGGTGTCCACCACCCGGTCCAGGGGGACATCCCGCTGCCAGAGCCCGTAGCGCAGACCAAGAAAATGCGCCATGCCCATGAGTGCCCAGACGCGCACCGCATTATCGCCCGGCCGGATCTCGCCCGCCTCCTGGGCGGAAACCAGCAGACGCAGATAGCTCTCGCCGAAGGCCTCGTAGTAGTCGCGGTAGATGCCCTCGTCGACGAACTGCGCTTCCTGCAACACCCGGTACATCCACGGATGCCCCGCCACATAGGCGAGGAAGGCGCGCAGGCCGCGAGCCTCAGCCTCCAGCCGGCTGTCCGCCCCCACGACCTCCGTGGCCAGGTGGGCGCGGACATCACGACTCATGTTCCGCACCAGTTCCCGGAGCACGTCCTCCTTGTTGCGGAAGTAGGAGTAAAAGGTGCCCTGGGCAACGCCGGCGGCCCGGGTTATGTCGCTGATGCCGGCGCGATGATAGCCCCGGGAACCGAACGCCTCCTCGGCGGCCTGCAACAGGCGGCCACGGGTCTGCGCTCCCCGTCGGGTACGCGGTGTCAGTGAGGAAGGGCCATCGCCTGCGGGCATGCAGCACCTGAAACATGACTCGATTGTCATAAAAGGTATGCCGACAGGGCGTGAAGGTCAAGTGTTACTCGGTGCGCCCCAGCATGCGCTCCCGGAGCGCGCGCAGGGTGGCCATGTCACGGTCCTGGTCCACCCGCAGACTCAGCGTTTCGATATCCACGGGACCATCAGGACCGTCCGGGGCAACAATGCGGTAAGTGAATACATGGGGACGGTCGTCCTCCAGCCACTCAAAGGCCTGGCCGTAGCGCAGATCGCGGAAGTGCAGCTGGCCGTCCACCTCTGCCACCTGGTAGTAGCCGTCGGCGACCTGCAGCAGATCCCTTACCACCGGCGCGTCGCGATACGGATCCAGTTTGTCGCCGCGGCGTGGGAAGTGGACAAAATCCTCCGGCGGGTGGTCATCCAGGCGAGAGTGGAAGCCAACGTAGTAACCGTCACCGTCCTCCGCGATACCGCGCCAGAGGATGTTGTTGAACACCGTCGGCTTGACGAACAGGCGCTCTGCCTCGATGCCGGCCCGATCCAGACCACGCTGGAACTCCTGGGTTACCTGAAGCTTGTGCACATAGGTACCGGCCAGATAGACACTGGAGACGGCGACGCCGATCCAGGCCAGGGTCTGGCGCGCCCCACGGGCACGATGCAGGAACAGCAGCACGGGCACGGTCAGCAGCAACGGCAGCGCATACAACGGATCGATCACGGAAATACTCGCCAGGGCAAAGGCGTGATCGGAGAACGGCAACAGCAACTGGATGCCGTAGGTAGTGAACAGGTCGATGACCAGGTGACTCAGCAGCACCAGCCAGCTCATCCACGCCCAACGCTGCCAGCTCACATCGCGTGACCGGTGCAGTCGCGCCAATAGCATGCCCAGCAACGGCGCCAGCAGGGTCACGAACAGAAGCGAATGGGTGATACCGCGGTGGAACGTGAGTGCAGCGGCGTCACCCAGCATGGCGCCAATGGGCACGTCGATGTCCGGGATCAGGGCGATGGCCGCCCCCCAGCCCACCGCCGCATTGCCAGCCCGCCGGCCCAGTGTGAGCTGGCCGATGGCGCCACCGAGCAGCAGGTGCGAGACGGTATCCATTGCTACTTACCCTTCCTCCGAGTCACTTTGCCGCCATCAACCGCCGGCCAGCAGGCTCGCCAGGAACAGCGTGCACAGACCGAGATAGATGGTCACCCCGGTGATGTCGGTAATGGTGGTGAGCACCGGCCCGGTCATCATCGCCGGATCCCGGCCCAGACGCTTGATCAGGAAGGGCAGCGTGCCGCCCACCACGCCGGCCACCAGTACGTTCACCGCCAGCGCCGTGCCGGCCACCAGACCCAGCACCATGCTGCCCTGCATGAACCAGGCAACCGCGGTGAACAACGCCCCCAGCGCGATGCCGTTGCACACACCGATGAACAACTCCTTGCGCACCGCGAGCCAGAAGTCCCGCACGCGCACCTCGCCCAGGGCCATGCTGCGGATGGACACCGACAGCGCCTGGATGCCAACGTTGCCGCCCATGTCGGTGATCATGGGCAGGAAGGCCGCCAGGATTGCCACCTGCACCAGGGTGTCCTCGAAGGAGCTGATCACCACCACGGCGCCGAGGTTGAGGAAGATGTTCGCGGCCATCCACGGCAGACGCCGCCGCACCGCTTCCGCCGGCGGCGTAAAGAAGCTCTCGTCCACGGACACGGCATGCACCTGGGCGACTTCGTCCGCCGCCTCATGGGCGAGTATGTCCATGGCCTGACCGATGGTGATCACGCCCACCAGGCGGTTGTCGTTATCCACCACGGGCAGCAGCTTCAGACGCCGGCTGCGCACACGCCGCGCGGCGTCCACGGCATCATCCGAGGCCCGGGCCACCATCACATCCCGGCTCATGAGGTCGGTAACCTCGTCCCGGGCGCGCGCCAGGGTCAGATCCCGCAGGGAGATCACGCCCACCGGCCGCCGCTCGGCATCAACCACGTAGACATAGGCGCCTCGCTCCACGTCCGCCGGCGCATCCCGCACCGCCTCCACCGCCTCATGGGCACTGGCAGTCCGGGGAATGGCCAGGTAATAGGGGCTCATGATGGCGCCGACACTGTCCTCGCCGTAGCCGCTCAGGGCATCGACGGTCTCCATCAGTGCCGGGTCGATCCGCCGCCTGAACTCCGCACGCTGCTCGTCCGGGAATTCCGCCAGCAGGTCCACGACCACATGAGGCGGCATCTCGTCCAGCAGCCCGACGGCACGCTCCGGCTCCATTTCGCGCAGCAGCCGGACCGTGAACTCCAGCGGCATGTGACTGCAGATGGCCCCGGCGCGATCACTGCCGATGCCGTCCAGGAACCGCAGCACGGTCTCCTGGGAGATCTCCATGAGCACGCTGGCCGCCCGCCAAGGGGACACCCGGTGCGCCGCGCGTAACGCGTCAGTGAGGCGCTCTTCCTTCAGGTGCGCGCCGAATTCGTCGGCATAGCGGTCAAGGGTTGCTGTATCCAGCAGCATTGGCGTCGGGTCTCCGGCAACGGCAAAGCGGTCATTGTCCACGAGCGGCGACTGCGGTACCAGCCGCTAACGCCGCGCCGGTGATGGCGCTTGACGCCCCCCGCGGTGTAGCATCCGCGAACATGTCCGTGCGGTACCAGCCGCTAACGCCGCGCCGGTGATGGCGCTTGACGCCCCCCGCGGTGTAGCATCCGCGAACATGTCCGTACCGCCGCCTCTCCCGCCATTACGCCGCCGCGTTGCCGGCTGGCTGCTGGTATTGACCGCCGCTCTGTCCGTGCTCACCGCCTTTGCGCTGGTGGAGGGCCGCATGGCGGCGGGCGTGTCGGCATGGCTTGCCTGCCTGCTGCTGCTGCCGGACCTGGGCGGGCGTTCCCGGTGGCAGAGCGGGCTGCTGGTGCTGGCCGGCGGCGGGGGGATCGTCTGGGGCCTGGCACAGGGTGCCGACGTCCTTTGGGAGCGGGCAGTGGCCGGCAACAGCGGCCTCATTGCGCTACTCATCGGAGTCGGTTTCCTGCAACTGGTGGCATTGCCCCGGGGCAATGCCGACCGCGCCCTGCCCGGCGGCCCCGGCGCCTTCCGCAACACCCAGGTGGGCGTCCATCTGTTCGGCGCGGTGATCAATCTGTCGACGGTGTTCATCGTCGGCGACCGTCTGGCCCGTCAGGCCGGCATGCCGCGGGAACTCACCATCCTGCTGACCCGCTCGTTCTCCGCCGCCGCGTTCTGGTCACCCTTTTTCGCCGCCATGGCGGCGGCCCTGGTGTTCGCGCCGGAGGCCAAGCTGGCCCACCTGCTGGCAACCGGGGTTCCGCTGGCGCTTGCCGCCCTGGCGAGTACCTACTGGACCATCGGCCGGCACGTCACCGACACCCTGCCCGGTTATCCGGTGCGCTACGACAGCCTGGTGCTGCCGGGGGTGCTCGCCGGCGCGGTGCTGGTGATCCACCTCCTGGTGCCGGCGGTATCGGTGATCGCGCTGGTGACGCTGCTGGCACCACTCCTGACCCTGATGCTGCTGGTACCGCGCGGGCGCTCGGGGCGCCGGGCAGTCACCCAGCAAGTGCACTTCAACCTGCCGCGCATGGTTAACGAGCTGGCGCTGTTCCTGGGCGCGGGCGTGCTCGCCGCAGGGCTGGGCAGCGTACTTACCGTCGTCGACGGCTGGGTGCCATTTCAGGCCTTCGGCGCCCTGGAAGCGTGGCTGACTCTGGTGGCGATGATCCTGCTCGCGGTGGCGGGGGTCCATCCTGTCATCGGTATCGCCGCCTTCGGCGCCCTGCTGGAACCGCTGAATCCCGACCACAGCCTGCTGGCCGCCACGTTCCTGGCGGCCTGGGCACTGGGGGTCTGTGTCAGTCCGCTATCCGGCCTGACCCTGAGCTTCCAGGGCCGCTACGGTGTGGACGGCCTGCGCATCGCCCGCTGGAATGCGGGGTATACCCTGTGGATGCTGGTGCTTTGCGGAATCGCCCTGGCCGGACTGGATACCTGGCTGACGTCCTGATGGGGTCAGACCGCCAGACCGGCGAAGAAGGGTGCATAGGCCAGGGCCAGCGCCAGAGCGACCAGCAACTCCGTCCACATGGAGGGCCGCAGTCTCGCGGCACCGGCACCGTCCGGGTCGTTCATGAGCACCCGGCACATCAGGGCATCAAGGAGCAGCCCGGTGAGGAAGAGCGGGGCCAGGGTGGGCATGACCACCGTGCGCACGAATCCCATGCCCTCGTACACGGTGCGGGTATCAGCGGGGGGCGCGAAGAACATGACGATCACCGCCCCGCCCACCAGTGCCACTCGCAGGGGACCCAGTTTCCTGAGAAAACCACCGACGACCTGCACCAGTTCCCGGACAACACTCATGATCGCTGACCCTCGCAGGTGAATGGCGCGAGAGTGTACTAATGTTTGCACGAGGTTTGCCAGCGCCCGCCCCGGACGTCAGGAAGGGCGATACGAGTGCCGTTCGTAGACGTAACGACGCAGCGCGGAGCGACTCTCCGCGTCCAGATCACTGCGATCGAACTCCACCGCCAGCCCCACCTGGGCGCCGACCCTCCCCACTCGCACCACGCGGCCGCCCACCCGAACCGATTCCCGGTTGGGCAGGCGCAGATCGAGAACCGAGAAATGCACGCCGCTGGACAGACCACCCGCGGTGGCATCGCTGAGATACACACCGGTGGTGGAGATATCCACCACGTCCGGCTGCCGCAGCCGCCCGGAATGATCGCGGATCCGCACTTCACCCTGCTTGGGGCGCACCCGCAGGCTGCGCGCCCGTCCACGACGATCAATGAGCACCGGATAGCGCGCCCGAAGCCGAACGGTTTCGCCACCGAGACTGGCCGGATCCACATTCAGGGTGTATTGCATTGCTTCGCCGTCGCCATCCAGCAGCAGGCGCGCGCGGCCGGATTCGAGCACCCGCCGCACCAGTTCATCCTGCCCGTCGTCCGCCTCAATGGCGAGCTGTCGCCGCGGTTCGGCATCAGCCTCCCGCGCCGCGGATTCCCGGAACAGTTCCCGCAGGAAACGCCGCTCCTCGGCGGTCAGCATGTTCCACAAACCATCTCCGGCCATTAGCTCACCCTCCGGTGGCTCACCCTCGTTGACGTACGGACTCGAACTGCTCCCGGTCGTTGTCCGAGAAGAATACGAAACGCACCAGCCCCGGCGGCTGCTGTAGCTCCGCGAGGACTTCATCGACACTGTCCAGTGCAACCCGCGACGCATCCTCGAACGGGTAGCCAAACGCGCCGGTGGACAGCGCCGGGAACGCGATACTGTCTATTCCCCGCTCCTCGGCCAGCCGCAGGGCATTGCGGTAACAGTCCGCCAGCAGCGTATCCGCCGGTTCATCGATGCCGTAGCGGGGCCCGAGGCAGTGGATGATCCAGCGATTGGGTAGCCCGAAGGCCTCAGTGATCACCGCCTGCCCGGGAGAGATGGGTGCCATGGGCCGGCAGGCTTCGGCCAGTTCGGGACCGGCAGCACGGTGGATGGCGCCGGCCACGCCGCCGCCGGGCATCAACTGCGCATTGGCCGCGTTCACCACTGCGCCCAGGTCCGCCTGGCGCGTGATGTCGCCGGTCACCGCTTCCAGGCGTATCTCTGGCCGTGTCATCAGGCGCCCCTCTCTGTACTTGGCCCGATACAAATCCGCGTCTTATGGTCAAGCATACCAGCCCCTGACGCACCATCGGAATACTGCGGATCAGGGGCGCAGGATGCGCAACCACATCCAGACATTCATGAGGCTCATGGCCGCCGCCGCCACATAGGTCAATGCCGCTGCACGCAGGATACGCCGGGCATGGGGGCGGTCCTCGGCGCGGAGGTAGCCCGCCTCCAACAGCGGCATCGCCCGTCGGAAACTGGCATCGAACTCGGTGGGCAGGGTCAGCAGATGCACCAGCACCCCCATGGCCAGCCCGGCAAGCCCCAGCGCCATTGCCGGAAGGACCAGGGCCGGCGAGCGCGTGACCACCAGCAGCACGGGCAGCCCCAGCAGCAGCCCGACGCCCAGGCGCTGCCCCGCCGACGCCCAGCGCACCAGTTGCCCGCGCCAGTGCAAGGGACGGTAACCGATGGCGTCCTGGACTGCGTGGCCAACCTCATGGGCGGCGACGGTGACCGCCGTCAGCGACCGTCCGTTGTAGTTGTCGGATGTCAGGCGCACGCACTTGGCCTCGGGATCATAGTGATCCCCCTGCTCCGTGACCTCGACGCCGACCCGCGGCAACTCCAGGCGCTGCAGTAAATCCCTGGCCACGTCCGCACCCGAAAGCCCGTAGCGGTCCTTGGGCTGCTGGTAGCGGCGCATGACCCAGCGCACCCACAGCCCCGGCACACCGGCGGCGATGAGAACGAACAGGGCAAGGATCAGCAGTGCAATCATGATGACGAAGGTTTCTCCCCGAGTCCGACATCCACCCGGACCGATTGAGGCGTGGTTCTCGGCATGCGCCTCCTGTTCGGCTACGATGGCGTCGAACAGGCAATGAACGACGCCGGGCACCAGCCCATACTGCCCCGGGCGGGGACCGAACAGGAAGGATTATGGCAACCACGCAGAACCAGAAGCGTCAGCGCGCCGAGCGCACCCGTGCATTTCTCGATCAGCTCATCGAGCACTTCCCCGACTGTTTCACCAAGGACCGGGAGAACATGCGCCCGCTTGCCATCGGCATCCAGCAGCAGGTGCGTGAGGCCGTTGGCAATCATGACGACCTCAAGGACACCCCCGCGTGGCTGGTGCGCCAGGCCCTGGCCCTGTACACGCGGGCACCGGCCTACCTGGACGCCACCATTGCCCGCAAGCCCCGCATCAATCTGGACGGCACCCAGGCGGGGGAGATCACGGACGAAGCCGTGACCTACGCCACCGAACGCCGGGAAGAGCACAAGCAACGGCGGGCGGAGCGACGCAAACAGGCGAAGAAGCCGCAGAAGCCACGCAGGCCTTCAGCGGAAGAGCGCAAGCAGCAGAAAATGGAAGAGCTGGCGCGGAAGTTCAATACCTGATGCGGAACACCGCGCACCGACGGTGGTCCATATCGGCGTAACCGGCCGGTCGACGTGCCCCTCGCGCCCCATCCTGGACACCCCATGCGACAGTACGTTCCTCTCTTCGTTGTGGCCATCCTTGGCCTGATGCTCGGCGGCGCGATCTTCTGGACGGCGGAAGACGAGACCGCCGGGCCCGGCCGGGCCGAATCGCGCGCCGTGCCGGTGGAGGCAGTCGCGCTGGAACGGCGGGATCTGCTGGAACGGGTTCGATTCAGCGGCTCCCTGGTGGCGGCGACGCGGGTGAACATCGCACCGCGGGTGACCGGACGCCTGGACCGTCTGCACGTGGACCTGGGCGACACGGTGGAGCCGGGGGATCTGCTGGCTGAGCTCGACGACGAGGAGTTCCGCCAGGAGCTGGCCCAGACCCGGGCGGAGCTGATGGTCGCCGAAGCCAGCGTCAATGAGGCGCGGGCGTCCCTGGAGGCCGCCGAACGACGCCTGCGCCGGACCCGCGAACTGCGCGAGCAGCGGGTGGCGTCGGCAGCGGAACTGGAGGCGGCGGAGACCGAAGTCAGCGCCGAGCGGGCGCGACTTGAACTCGCCCGCGCCCAGGTGACCCAGCGCGAGGCGGCGGTGCGCTCGGCGGAGATCCGGCTGAGCTATACCCGCATCAGGGCCGGCCGCGGCATGGACGGCGGCGTACAACTGGTGGCGGAACGTCTGGCCGACCCGGGCTCGCTGATCCAGGCCAACAACACCATCCTTACGCTGGTTGACCTGGAGCCGCTGCGGGGCGTGGTGTTCGTTACTGAGCGGGACTATGGGCGGCTGCAACCCGGCCAGGCCGTGAGCCTGCGCACCGATGCCCACCCGGGCGAGACCTTCGAGGGCCGCGTGGCCCGAGTGGCCCCGGTATTCCGGGAGGACTCCCGCCAGGCACGGGTGGAAATCGAAGTACCGAACCCGGAGCTGCGGCTGCGGCCGGGCATGTTCGTCGACGCCCGGGTCATCGCCGGCAGCCGCGAGAATGCGCGCGCAGTGCCCACCGACGCGCTGCTGGAGCGTGACGGACAACGCGGCGTCTTCCTGGTGGCTGACGGCGAGGAGCGCAAGCAAGCCCGCTTCACGCCGGTGACGGTGGGGGTGCGGGACGAAGGCTGGGTGGAGATCCGCGAGCCGGACCTGGACGGTCGGGTCATTACCCTGGGGCGCCACCTGCTCACTGACGGTACACCGATCCAGGTGGCCGAAGACCCGGCCGAGGTGGCGGAGCACACGCCGTGAACGCCGCCGGCTTCACGGTCCAGCGCCCCGTTCTCACCCTGATGGTCACCCTGATCGCGGTGACCATTGGCCTGCTGGCGCTGATGCGCCTGCCCATCGACCTGCTGCCGGACATCACCTACCCCACCATCACCGTCAGCACCACTTATACCAACGCCGGCCCGGAAGAGGTGGAAGAGCTGCTGACCCGCCCCGTTGAGGAGGCGGTGGCCGCGGTGCCCGGCGTCGAGGAGATCAGCTCCACCTCCACCGAGGGCAGCAGCAACGTCCGCATCGCCTTCGGCTGGGGGACCAACCTGGAGGAAGCCTCCAACGACATCCGCGACCGGCTGGACCGCATCGTCAACGATCTGCCGGACGATGCCGACCGGCCCCGGGTGCGCAAGTTCGACGCCGCTGACACTCCCATTCTGCTGGTCGGGGTCGCGGCGCCACTGGATCCCATCGAACTGCGGCAACTGGTGGACGACCGTATTCGCCCGCGACTGGAGCGCCAGAGCGGTGTCGCCGCCGTGGACGTCTGGGGCGGGCTGGAGCGCGAGCTCCGCATCGAGGTGGACCCGGACCGCCTGCAGGCGCTGGGTTTGGACCTGGAGCAGGTCCGCGATGCCGTGCGCGAGGCCAACGTCATCGTGCCCGGCGGCGACATCATGCAGGGCCGCTTCGAGATCCGCATCCGCACGCCGGGGGAGTTCCGCGACACCGAGGAGATCGGCGCCACGGTGATCGACGTCCGGGACGGTGCACCGGTCACGGTGGGTCAGGTCGCCGAGGTCCGCGACACCCATCAGCGCGTCACGCGCATCATCCGCATCAACGGCGAGCCGGGGCTGCGGCTGGCGGTGCGCAAGCAGTCCGACGCCAACACCGTGGACGTGGCCCGCAACGTCAACGCCGAAATCGAGCGCCTCAGCCGGGACTACCCGCAGCTGCAGATCGTGCCGGCGGTGGACAATGCCCAGTTCATCCAGCGGTCCATCAACAACGTCTCCCGTTCCATTCTCTACGGCGGCAGCCTGGCGGTGCTGGTGCTGCTTTTCTTCCTGCGCAACATCCCGTCGACCCTGGTGGCCGCCACCGCCATCCCGGTGTCGGTGATCACCACCTTCGCGCTGATCTACTTCGGCGGCTTCACCCTCAATCTCATGACCCTGGGCGGTCTCGCCCTGGGTGTCGGCCTGATGGTGGACAACGCCATCGTGGTCATCGAGAACATCACCCGACGACGGCGGGATCTAGGCGAGGAACAGCGGGCCGCGGCGGTGGCCGGCACCGGCGACGTGAGCGCGGCCATCATCGCCAGTACCCTCACCACCCTGGCCATTTTCCTGCCCATGTTCTTCGCCCAGGAGCTGGCGGGTGTGCTGTTCCGTCAGCTCGCCTACGTGGTGGCGTTCGCCCTGTTCTGCTCGCTGGTGGTGGCGCTGACCCTGGTGCCCATGCTCATGGCCCGGCCCAGCGTCGAGCGCGCCACGGCCCCGGCAATGTTCGCCCCCCTGGCACGCGGTGCCGGCAACCTGGTCGCCGGCATGGAACGTGGTTATCTGCGCTTGCTGGAGTGGGTGCTGGGCAACCGCGCCGCCGTGCTTCTGGGAGCAGTGATCCTGTTCGTGGCGGCCCTGGCCATGGTGCCGCGGCTGGGAACCGAGTTCATGCCGGAGACCGACGACGGCCAGGTCCGCGTCACCTACGAGATGGAGCCGGGCACACGGCTGGAACTCATCGACGAGGAGGTCCGCCGGGCCGAGGCGGTGATTGCCGACACCGTGCCGGAACTGGCGAGTTCTGTGGTCAGCGTGGGTTCATCCACGTTCCGGGCCAGTTCGCCGGCGCGGGCGGACATTCGCATGAGCCTGGTGCCCGCCTCGGAGCGCGACCGCAGCAGCGACGAGATCGCCAGGGAGCTACGCCAGGACCTTGGCCAGACCGCGGGAGCAACCCTCAGGGTCCGCGCTCGGCAGAGCATGGTCTTTCGACGGCTGGGTACCGGCGACGACGAGCAACTCGCCATCGACGTGCAGGGCTTCGACCTGGAGACACTGGACGCCGTCGCCGATCAGGTGGCGGACCGGCTGGAGGGTGTGCCGGGGATCACCGACATCAGCCTGGCACGGGAGGACGGCACCCCCCAGGAACTGGTGCGCGTGGACCGCGACCGCGCCGCCGACCTGGGACTCAGCGTTGGCCGGGTGGCGCGGACCATACAGACCGCACTGGGCGGCAGCATCACCGGCCAGTTCCGCGACGCCGGCAGCGAGCACCCCATTCGCGTGCAACTCCGGGACGCCCGGGCGATGAGTACCGACGACCTGCTGGCATTCACCATCCCCGGCCCGGACGGGGGCGCCATCGCACTGCGCAACGTGGTCACGCTGGAGACTGCGGAAGGACCCATACAAATCTTTCGCAAGGAGCAGCAGCGGCTGAACACCGTCTCCGCCAACATCGCCGGGCGGGATCTGGGCTCGGTGGTCGCCGATGCCCGTGAGGCCCTGGCGGACATGCCCCTCCCCCGCGGCGTGGACATCACCTTCGCCGGCGACTACGAGGAACAGCAGGCGGCATTCTCGGAACTCGGGGTGACCATGCTGCTGGCAATAGCGCTGGTCTACATGGTCCTTGCCAGCTTGTATGAATCCTTCCGCGACCCGCTGATCGTCATGGGCGCCGTACCCATGGCCGCCATTGGTGTGGTGGGCCTGCTGCTGGCCACCGGCACCACCCTGAACACGCAGTCCCTGATCGGCTGTATCATGCTGGTGGGCATTGCCGTGAACAACGCCATCCTGCTGGTGGACCAGAGCGGGCGGCTGCGCACCGGTGACGGCCTGCAGGTGGGCGCGGCAGTCCGCGAGGCCGCCCGCCGGCGATTGCGGCCGATCCTGATGACCTCGCTGACCACCATTCTCGCCCTGCTGCCCCTGGCGCTGGGGCTCGGTGAGGGCGGCGAGGCGCAGGCGCCCATGGCGCGGGCGGTGATCGGCGGGCTGTTCAGCTCCACGGCCATCGCCCTGTTCGTGATACCCGTGCTTTACACCCTCTTCCACCGGGACCGCACCACATGACACGCAGCATCAGCGCCGCTCTGTCGGCATTGCTCGCCACCGGATTGCTCCTGCCGACGCTGGCAGCGGACATGCCCGGCGATGCCGGCCTGGAGCAGGTCGAAACCCGGGCCGTGGACCCCGGGTCACCCGGCGATCCCGCCCGCGCCGATGGACTGGAGCTGGAGGGCGAAGGCCGCGAGCGCCACGCCGCCGAGCTGGACCTGGAACTGCCCATGGACTGGACCGGACCGGAACCGGTGGACGATCTGCCCCTGGAGGTCGCCGTCGAGGATGCCGTGTTCCTGGCCCTGCAGCACAACCGCTCGCTGGCCACGGAACAGCTCCAGCCCGCCATCCAGGGCACCTTCGAGGCGGTGGAGCGGGCCGAGTTCGATCCCGTGATTTTCGGTGAACTGAGCATCGGACGGGATCGCGTGGTGCAGCAGTTCCAGGAACTGGATGCGGCGGCACAGGAGCGGCGCACCGAAACCGAACGCATCCAGGGCGGCCTGCGCCAGCAGTTGCCCACTGGAACGTCACTGGAAATGTCCGTGCGCAGTGACCGTTCCGATCGCTCCGGCGTCGATGAGCAGTATGCGGCACGCGCCGGTGTCACCCTCACCCAGGCCCTGCTCCGCGGCGGCCGCATCGATTCCAACCTGGCCAGCCTGCGGCAGGCCGAAATCGACACCCTGGCCAGCGTCTATGAACTGCGCGGCTTCGCGGAAGCGCTGGTCGCAGAAGTCGAAGCCGCCTACTGGGACTACGTGCTCGCCGGTGAACGGGTGCGCATCTTCAGCGAGGCCCTGGACGTGGCCGAGCAGCAGCTGGACGAGACCCGGCGCCGCATCCAGGTGGGGGATCGCCCCGAGACCGACGAAGCCGCGGCGCAGGCCGAGGTGGCCCTGCGCCGCCAGGGGCTCATCGACGCCCGCAACCGGCGCGAGAGTAACCGGCTGGGCCTGTTGCGACTGATGAACCCGCCGGGCGCCAGCTGGGAGACGGCCATCGATACCCTGGACGAGCCAGAGGTGCTGGATCTGCCTCTGGGCGAGGTGGGCGAGCACGTTCTACTCGGCCGCAGTCTGCGCCCGGATATCAACGAGGCGCGTTTGCGCATCCGTCGTGGCGAGCTGGAAGTGGTGCGCACCCGGGATGGCATGCTGCCGCGGCTGGATTTCTTCGTCACCCTGGGCAAGACCGGCTATGCCGACAGTTTCGGCAGCTCCTGGCGGGATCTGGACGGCCCTGGCTACGATTTCCAGGCCGGTATCCAGGCGGAGATGCCCCTGTTCCGCCGCGCCGAACAGGCCCGCAGCGACCGGGCCGGTTTCAACCGCGATCAGGCCGTGCAGGCGGTGGCCAACATGCGCCAGATGGTGGATCTGGACGTCCGTAACGCCTGGCTGGAAGTGGAGCGCACCCGCGAGCAGGTGGACGCGGTGGCAGTGACCCGGCGCCTGCAGGAGGAAGTACTGCGCGCCGAACAGGCCCGCTTCGAGGTGGGCCAGACCACGGCCATCGTGGTCGCCCAGGCGCAGCGGGATTTGCTGGAGAGCCGACTGGAAGAGATCGACGCCGCCGCCTCCTGGCGCCAGGCGGTCACCGAACTGCACCGCCAGAGCGGTACCCTGCTCCTGCGCCGCGGCATCGCCATGCCGGGGGACGAGGAGGTGGTGCTTTGAGCCGGCGGACCTGAACGTCCGCCCACGCCGGCGCCCGACACCTTCTGACCTCAGTAGGGTGCATCTTGATGCACCTTCCGGAACATGCCGGCCAAGGCGGCTTGATCCGAGGCTGCCGTGGTGCATCAAGATGCACCCTACGTGCGGCTACTCCTGATCCGGCGTTGACCGTCAGTTCGCGCCCGTCTCCAGCGGCTTGAGCCGCGCCTCGATCTGCGCCCGCTGTGGCTCCAGAAACGGCGGCAGGGCCAGGGATTCGCCCAGACTGTCCAGAGGCTCATCGGCGTCGAAACCCGGGCCGTCCGTCGCCAGTTCCATGAGAATGCCGTTGGGCTCGCGGAAATAAAGGCTGCGGAAGTAGTAGCGGTCCACCGGGCCGCTGTTGGGCATGCGGACGTCCTTGAGGTGCTCGGCCCAGGCCTGGTATTCGGCATCGTCCACGCGGAAGGCCACGTGGTGCACACCGCCGGCACCGGGCTGCGCCGACGGCACCCCGGGCTGCACGGCCACATGCAGTTCCGCCCCCGCACCGCCGTCGCCCATGCTGAACACCAGCATTTCGGTGCCGTCGTGGTCATAGCTGCGCGCGTGCTCCATGCCCAGCAGCCGTGTCAGCACCGCCTCGGTGGGCTCCCGCTGGCGAACGCTGATGGTAATGGGGCCGAGCCCGCGGATCTGGTGCTCGGCGGGCACCGGGCTGCGATCCCAGGAGTGGGCCTCGCCGGCACCACCGTCGTCCACCAGGCTCAGGCGCTGGCCCTCGGGATCCTCGAAATCCAGGGTCAGCCGGCCGTCGCGCTCCTGGACGCCGCCGTGGCGCACACCCCGCTCATCGAAACGTTGCTGCCACCATTGCAGAGTCTCGGCACCGGCCACCCGGAATGCCGTGTTGCTGATGCTCTGACTGCCGCGCTGCTCCGGCGGCGCCGGGAAGTCGAAGAAGGTGATGTCCGTCCCCGGAGAACCCACGGCGTCCGCGTAGAACAGGTGATAGGCCTCGGTCTGGTCCTGGTTCACGGTCTTCTTCACCAGGCGCAGCCCCAGGGTATCCGTGTAGAAGGCGTAATTACCTGGAGCATCCGCGGTGACCGCGGTGAGATGGTGAATCCCCTTGAGCTGCATGGCGTCCTCCGTTGGGTGTACTGACGCGAGCCAGACCTGAGCCTCGCATCGTCATCGATCGAACTGCATTGTCACGTACACGGGCGTACCGAACCAGCACAGCATTTTGCGCGCCGCGGCTTTCCAATTGACTTGAACCCGGTCGCGCCTGCCATAATAACTGAGAATTAGACTCAATCTAACAGTACGGGAGTACACCATGCGATTGCCGGTCCTGGTCCTGCTCGCCCTGACCATTGCCCTCTCGCCCGCCGCAGTCGTTGGCGACGATCGCCCGCGGGTCGCGGTCACCTTTTCCGTCCTCGCCGACCTGG